>CAYMBA010000087.1:0-10426 GCA_964388535.1 uncultured bacterium
GTGCGCCCTCCTGTTCTTCGCCCAGGCAGCTTCGTTGTGGCCAAGAGCAAACGGTTTCTCCTCTCCGTAGGAGATGATCTCAATCCTATCGGGCTCAATCCCATAGCGGACAAGGAAGTCCTTCGCCGCCCGAGCCCTTTTCTCTCCAAGGGCCAGGTTATACTCAATCGTGCCTCGCTCGTCGCAGTGACCCTCGATCACTATGCGGATCTCGGGATGCTCGCTGAGCAGCTTGGCGTCGTACGAGAGCGCTTCTATTGCGTCGGGTCGCAGGTTGAACTTGTCGAAATCGAAGAAGGCATCCCTAAAAACGATCCGCGCAGGTGCTTCCTCCCCGCCGCCCGCAGCCTCACCAGTGACAGGCGATTCTGGCCTCTCCGGCGCTGCTTCCTCTTGCGACGGCGTCACTGCCGTTGGAGCTGCAGGTTGGGCCGCAGGCGCCTTTTTCTTCGAACACCCTATCGGCAGCAAAGCGGCAGCAACAAGTATGACGATCCAAAGCCACAAACCCTCTCGCTTGTACATCGAGCATTCCTCCTTGAACGCGGCTACGGCCTCTCAGAAAGCCCTTGCGACCACGCCGGATTGTAGCTGTCGGTTCCCGGAGGAGTCAATCTGCGCACCCTGCCGCTGCGGACGTCCAACACGAACAAAGAACGCGCACCCCTATATCCCCTCGAGAACACGACATGCCTGCCATCGGGAGCCCACTTGGGATTCTCGCACAGCCCACCCTTCGTAAGCTGCGTCCACTCGCCGGTCTCGGGACGCACCAGCGCTATTTCCATCCTGCCCTCGATCCTGGAGACGAAGACAATGGCGTCGCCCAGGGGTGACCAATCGGGTGAATCGTTCCAGGATCCCTCGAACGTCAGCTGCTCCAGATCCGTGCCGTCGCGGCTGATCGTATACAGCTGAGGCGTCCCAGTCCTGTCCGAAGTGAAAACGAGTTTGGAACCCCCGGGCGACCAGCTCGGCGAAGCGTCGATCGCCCTGCTGAAGGTAAGCCGCCTTCTGGAGGAAAGGTCACCCACAGGCGCCACGTAAATCTCTGCGTTACCTTCTTCGCTGGAAGAGAAAGCTATCCACTTGCCATCTGGTGAGTACGCGATTCCTGCCGGAGTACGGCACGAGCACAGCAACTCGGTCTGCCCGGTGGCAGGCTCGATCTCGAATACCGCCGGCGCACCCCTTACAAAGGAAGCAAAGGCTATCTTGCAGCCCGTGGGAAACCATGCTGGTGAGACACAGATGGAGCCCAGGTCGCTCAGCTGCCTCAGATTCGTCCCGTCCCAGTCTACAAGGAACAGCTCCGCACCCGAGTCAACCTTGCCCACAAAGACGATCCGGGTAGCCGCCGCCCCGGGGGTGCCGGTGAGCGCCTTCGAGATTCGGTCGCAGAGCACATGGATCTCCCAACTATCCGCCTCCGGCCCGCGGCAACGAAGGACCCCTTTGGTCTCAAGGACAGATCGCTGGCTCTTCTCATCAACGACTGTCACTCCAATCTCCACTCCCCCCGCCCTGCGCCGGACCTCGCCAGTGATCCTGGCCTCAACCGGCCTCTCCGGAACCTCGCCTGAGAACGCAACCGTAGCCCAGGTTCCATCAGGCTCCTGCCTGCGGCGCAATACGTAGAAGAGATCCGTGAGCGCCAGGTCCCTGGCCAACATGTCGGCCACCCGAGGGCCGCTTGCGCAACCGTAGCCTCCCTCAAGCAGATCATCCGGACGAGTGGAACCCCCGGGGAGCTGAGTCTCCTCAAAGTCCTGCACCAGGAGCACGATCCTGAAGGTCCTTCCGGAACGAACTTCGAGGAAGACCTCGGCCTCCCCACGAGCGCTTCGCACGCCCGCCAGCGAGAGAAGCGCCACAATAGCCATCACAGCAAACAGGAGCCATGGGACAAAACGGAATACCCTTCGATCCCTGATGAGCACCATCATCACTCCGAAGCCCTGAATCGCAGGTGCACTGTGATCCAGCTGCCATCGTAGCCACTCGGCAGCGGCGGAAACGGCTGGGCTCTCAGCACCGCCTCCACCTCGCTACGGTCGAATGCCTCCGCACCCGAGCGCGACTCCACGGACAATCCTGCCACGGTGCCGTTGCGCGAGATCCTGAACCTCAGCACCCCTGTCCTCTCCCCCCCTATCGAGGCAGCCACAGGCGGCTGCCATGCCTCCCGGATGCGCGCAACCACGGCGGAAAGATAGATGGGATAGTCGAAAGCCGCATCATCTACGGTCACGCCCACAAGGTGCTTCCCGGACCTGCCCGACATCGAATCGGGGCGGGCCTGGTCGCTTCTCTTCCGCTGCGGCACGGGAGACTGCTCCTTCGGGCGGTGCCTCTTTTCCGCAGGCCGACTCGGGACTCGCGAAGTCGCCTTTTTCTTCGCTTTGAGGGCTACCGGCCCTGCATGCCCGAGCGCCGGCCTGGGAGAATCGCTCGCCTTCTCTTCGAGTAGCCTCTCGTAGGTGTCCTCCCGCGCTATCGGCAGCAGACTGACCACGATCGGTGGTTCCTGCCATCGGTGCGGAAACGAGAAGGCACCCAGGATGGAAGCCACGGCCAGCACGACCAGGTGCGCAGCCCCGGAAACGAAGAGGGCTGCTGCCAGCGAACTCCTCGGATCCCAGAGGGCGCGAAGTACCCACCGCAAGGAGCGACCCAGTGCGGATGGCGGTCTGTCCCCCAGCAACAGATTCATCTGGTTCCATCCCGCTTCAACCTGACCTCAATGTCCCTAAGCCTGTTCAGAAGGGCAAGAACCTCAAGGGGCCTAACCATCGCAAGATCTCCCCGCGGGAAGCGGCAGGCAGCATCAAGCAGGCCTTCGCCGAGGCGCCCCATCAGATCTGTCAGCTCGGTTGCCGTGAAAGAATGGCCTAGGGAAGCCCAAGGCCCACCGCGACCTGGGTCGATCAGCCGCGCGAGTATCTCAGCCAACAGGCGCGCTTGGGAATCCGAGACGATCTGCTCACACGCTGTAAGGTCCACCTCCTCCCTCTCTGCCACGAGCCGCAGTTGCCCCACGGCCTTTACCTTTGGGCCCTTCGGGCCCACGCGCCTCCCATACGACCTCAGCGAGAAGCGCCGCGGCCCCGCCGGCTCTGGAAACCGTTCTCCCTCGCGCGGTGCCTCCAGCCCCACGATCTCCCTTGCTCTCTCCGTAACGTCCTGCGGCAGGTAGTGGTCCATCTGTATGACACGATCGGCTACCTTGAAGTACTCCCCGCTACCCCCCACGACCAGCAATGATGAGACACCTCGATCGCGGTAGAGGTTTCGCACACGATCGAGGAAGGGTGTGATTGGCTCTTGGCCCGGCCTAAGAAGGCGCCTCATCGGCTCATCCCGGATCATGAAGTTCGTAGCCGAAGTGTCTTCATCCAGCAGTAGCACCTTGGCCCCGGCCTCCAGTGCCTCAATGATCCCTGCAGCCTGGGATGTGCTGCCACTGGCATTCTGAGTGCTGAAATCCCTCGTCGAGCGCCCGAAGGGCAGGTCATCTATGAAAGGGCTTATGTCCGCAGACGAAACAGCCCGGCCGTCCTCTGCGCGCACCTTGAGCGTGGCAGGGTCAGCGGCCACTCTCTCGCGTCCGTCACCCGGGATGTGCGGGTAGATGCCAAGCGCAATGGCATCCAGCAGCGTCGACTTGCCGTGGAATCCCCCACCGACGAGCAAAGTGACGCCCTCCGGGATACCCATACCTGTGAGCACTCCGGCGTTCGGCACCCGGATCTGCACCTCCAGCGGCCCCGCCGACTGGAACCTGACGACCTTCACCGAACCATCGTCCATAAGCGGCCGATCGTCGTGCCCGGCCCGCCTTGGGAGCACAGCACCGTTGCCCACGAAGGCAACGAGTCCCCGCTCCCTGAGCGCGCGAGAGAGGGCGAAGTAGTCTTCGACCACGTCCTGGTGCTTAGTGAGGGCGTCGGTATTGACAGCCCGCAACGGTAGGCTCGCAGCGAGGATATCGGGAAGTTCGCGCAGGAGGATTGCAGCGGCACGGCGCCCCAGTATCCGCCGGCCCGCCGCGGGCAGGTGCACGAAGAGCCTGGCCTCCAGACGGTTGCCGTCGACGAAAAGCGATGTGCGGCGCAGCACCTGCTGCCCGTAGAAGTCGATGCGAATGTCCCGCGTGCCCCTCCGGCGGAGGGCCTCTGCGAGGCTGCGCCCCAGGTAGTCACTGAAGGCCAGCCGCCTGGCAGGTTCCTCCACCCATTTGGGCCCGTAGCCGAGTGCAGCCAGGTCCACCCGCACGTGCACCCGTGACGGCGGGGCGTACGGGTCGCCCTGCACATGGGCGATCTCGACCTCATAGCCCGCGATCGAATAGACGCCGCGAATGTCCTGATAGGCCTTGTAACCCCTGCCGTCTATCCTCGAGAGCGTCTCTTCCAGCCTTCTCGCCGGATACATCCTCTCTTCTCCTAGCCCGCGAATACTTCACACCGATCGGGAACCCGTAACCAACCCCGCCGCTTCCTGGGCCGGGAGCAGGCGCGCCGCAACCCGCGGCCACCGTGCCGCGCGCCTTGACCAGCGAAGGCGGCTGCGGATACAGTCGGCCGCTAATGTTAGCAGACCGCGGGCGCGGGTCAGTTGTGTTTCGCAACCACGGAGGCCGCAGATGGTAACCAAGGAGCAGATCGAGGAGCTCCTGGGCGAGTACCTCGGGATGATCTCGGACGAGGGTCTTCGGAAGAAGGTCGTCGAGGCCTGGCTCCTGGGCGCCAGAGAAGGTGGATGGGAAAGCGCCGAGGAGATCCGCAGGATGCCTTTCACCCTGCTCACCGACACGAAGGGCATCGGGTTCATCGAGCATACCCTGGCCGTGACCGCCGGCGCAGTGGGCCTGGCCGAGGCAATGGAGAAGCACTATCCCCGCATGCCTCACCCGGTGAACCGTGACAGGCTGATCGCAGGCGGGCTGTTGCATGATGTCGGCAAGCTGCTCGAGATAGAGCCCGACGGGAAGGGCGGGTGGCGCAAGAGCCTGAGTGGCAAGTACGCCCGCCATCCCATAAGTGGTGCCATCCTGGCAGCCAAGGTCGGCCTTCCCGAGGAAGTCATCAACATCATCGCGTGCCACTCGAAAGAGGGCGACGGCAGACCGCAGGTGGTGGAAACGATCCTGGTCCACCAGGCCGATTTCGCGACCTTCAACCCGCTGACGATGCTCGCCTCGGGCTTGCTGATCCAGGCGGAGCAATAGGCTCGGTTCTGCAACGGGAGGAACCATGGGACTCACGATGATCGAGAAGATCCTCTCGGCACACGCCGACGGGGAGGTTCACGCAGGAGATGTTGCAGAGATCCGTATCGACACGCGCGGGGCTCGGGACTTCGGTGGGGCGAACGTGGTGAAGAACATCCGCGAGAACGACCTTCCAATCGCATCGCCGCAGAATACCATTTTCACCTTCGACTGCTATCCGGGCGCCACCGATGCCCGCTATGCCACAAACCAGCAGATATGCCGGGTCTTCGCCCATGCACTCGGGATCCCTGTCTCGGACATCAATCGCGGCATCGGGACCCACATCGTGATCGACGAAGGCAAGGTGGTCTGCGGCGAGACCTTCGTCTCGACTGACTCGCACGCCAACATCCTTGGGGCGATCGGGGCCTTCGGGCAAGGCATGGGCGACATGGACATCGCTCATGCCTTTGCATATGGCACGGTCTGGTTCCGCGTGCCCGAAACGGTGCGGGTGAAGCTGGTGGGAACACCCTCGCCTCAGGCGGCCCCGAAGGACGTCGTACTGGCGATGCTTCGCAAGCTCGGCTCGGCTGGCTTACTGGGCAAGGCAGCGGAGATAGAAGGCCCCTACGCCGACGGGCTGGGATTGTCGGGACGAATCACGATTTCCTCGATGGCCACCGAGATGGGCGCCATAGTCGCGTTCTTCAGGCCCAACGAAGCCGTCATCGAGCATTGCTCGAGGGCCCGCGACTCGAGGGTGGAGCCAGTGCTCCCGGATCCGGACGCGCAGTACGCCGGTACGATCGAGATCGACATCGACGGCCTCGAGCCGCAGATAGCGCGCCCGGGGCACCCGGACGACGTCGTGGACGTAGCCGATGTGGAGGGCACGCGCATCCACTCGGCCTTCATCGGCTCCTGCACGAACGGCCGCTACGAAGACATGGTCGCGGCCGCAGAGGTGCTGCGCGGAAGGAAGGTAGCCGAGGGCGTGGTCCTGAAGATTGTGCCCAGCACCGACGAGGTGTGGAAGCGGTGCCTGAAGGAAGGAATCATGGAGGTCTTCAAGGAAGCCGGCGCACTGGTGAGCAATGCCGGTTGCGCTGGTTGCGCCGCCGGACAGGTGGGTCAGAACGGCCCCGGAGAGGTCACCGTCTCCACAGGCAACAGGAACTTCCCCGGCAAGCAGGGAAAGGGAGAGGTGTATCTGGCCTCCCCCGCAGTTGCGGCCGCCTCGGCCGTGGCCGGAGCGATCTGCCGGCCGGAGATGTTGGGGAAGGTCGAGCCGGGACCCGCCGAGGGTGAAGAAGCGGTTCTTGAGCTGGCAGGCAAGCCCGCAGCTGCCACGATCGAACGCGCGCTCGGGGAGCGCCCTGAGGTGATCGAGGGCAGGGTGTGGGTGATTCGCCGCGACAGCATCGACACCGACATGATCTTCCATAACCGCTACCTGGCTGTCACCGACATAGCCGAGATGGGCAAGTACACCTTCGATAACCTTCCAGGCTGGGAAGACTTCGCGCGCAAGGCGCAGCCAGGCGACATAGTCGTCACCGGTGCCAACTTCGGTGCCGGCAGCTCCAGGCAGCAGGCCGTCGATTGCTTCAAGTCGCTCGGCATATCACTCATCATCGCCAAGAGCTTCGGTGCCATCTATGAGCGCAACGCCATCAACGCAGCCCTGGCCATCATGCGCGCCGATCTGGTCGACACCGACATAGAGACGGGTGAAAGGATCCGGGTGGACATAAGGACAGGAACGATCGAGAGGATCCGCACCGGCAAGGTGATCCAGGGCGAGCCTTTCACGCCGGTTCAGCTCGAGATCTACCGCCGCGGGGGGCTGCTGGTCAGAAAGTAGGGCACCGCAGGAGCCATCCAGAAGCCGAGGCCGCTCAAGGAGGGCAGGGATGCCCAGATTCCGCTGGGGAGACCTCACAGGGGCAACAGCAAAGGTAATGGAGGCCTACGGCACCCCAGCGCCGCATGCCCGAACGGTGGCTGAGGTGCTCGTTCTGGCCGATGCCCGCGGGATCCCCTCCCACGGACTCGCCCGCCTCTCACGCTACACGAGCGGAATCGAGAAGGGCCTTATGAAGCCGGCAGCGGAGCCTGTGATCGTCAAACGCGATCGCGCGCTCGCCCTCGTAGACGGCCGCGACGGACTGGGGCAGGTGGTCGGCCGCTTCTCGATGGGCCTCGCCATCCAGATCGCGCGCGAGCACTCGATGGGATTCGTCACTGTCAGGAGAAGCAATCACTACGGCATAGCCGGTGCCTACAGCATGATGGCGCTCGAGGCCGGCATGATCGGCATCTCGGGCACGAACTCGGCCCCGCTGGTGGTTCCCACCTTTGGGCGGATGATGACGTTCGGTACCAATCCGATCTCTATCGCGGTCCCCGCGGGCCGGAGACGGCCCTTCGTGCTGGACATGGCCACCTCTGTCGTTCCGAGAGGTAAACTCGAGGTCTACGAGCGCCGCTCCGAGAGAATCCCCGATGGCTGGGCCGTGGATGATTCGGGCCGTGTATGCAACGACCCAGGAGCCGTGCTGGAAGCGATGGCACGGCGTTCGGGCGGCGGAATCCTGCCCCTGGGCGGGGCAGGAGAAGAGCACGGCGGGCATAAGGGCTACGGCCTTGCGGTCGCCGTTGAGATCCTAAGCGGCATCCTCGCCGGTGGTGCTTTCCTGGATACCGTATACGCCGATCCTTCATGTGCCCCTGCCCCTAATGTTTGCCATTTCTTCGCTGCAATCGACCCCAGCGGGCTACTGGGCCATGACGCGCTCGGCCAGCGAATGGATGAGATGATCGAACGGCTACTCTCGAGTCCTAAGGCCGAGGGAGCGCGGAGAATCTGGGTGGCCGGTGAGAAGGAGTGGGAGAAGCAGGAAGAATCCAAGCACCTTGGTGTCCATATCGAAGAGCAGGTAGACGAGACACTGCGCGCGACCGCGCGGAAGGTGGGAGTCGAGTGGCCGGAGCCGCTTGGGGACTCGTGAGGGCCTGGCTCGCTTTGAGTGCTGACCGAGAACTGTGAGCCGGGAAGCGACCCCAGGCCCCAGCACGGAGGTGTGCCTATGGATGGTCTCGGGAAAGTCTCCAGGGCCGTGGCGCTGGCTCTCTTCACTGCGGCGATCCTCTTCGTGATAGCCTTGGCCTACTGGGTAGCATCCCGGCGGGCTCCACAGGTACCCGAGCGAAGACCGGACTTCGTGCTGGTAACGATCGATTGCCTGCGAAAGGACCTCCTGAGCGTGTATGGTCACACAGGGGATCCCGTCACAGCGAATCTAGATGCCCTTTGCCGCGAGGCCACCATCTTCGAGGATGCCTACACTCCCTCACCAGCTCTGGCCGCTGCCCTGGCAAGCCTGCTAAGCGGCAGACTACCACTGGAGCACAGGATCCGGGGCGAAGCCTCCCGCCCTTCCGCCCCACTGGAGGAATCCCTTCCTGGCTTGCTTTCCGAAGTGGGCTACAAGTCTGCGGCTTTCTGCGCTACAGACTCCGAGGCGGTCATGCCCCTGAGCGAAAGGTTCGACAGCGTCTGGGTTGCGCCAGCAGGGGATGCTTCCTCGGCGGTGGTAGCGCGACTAGCGTGGCGGTGGCTTTCAGCGCAAGAACAACCCTGCTTCTTGTGGATACACCTTGGTTCTCCTGCGCCCCCCCACTTGCCTGTAGCACCCTGGTCGCTGACGGAATCCGACGCCTATCTCGCCGAGGTGAAAGAGGCCGACGACGCTCTGGGTAGCCTGATCGACTCTCTTTCTAGCGCCGGACGCTTGGCCTGGACGCACCTGATCGTCACCTCCCCACGCGGTCATGCGGCTGAATCCGATCCCGAAGCCGAAGTTGGGCTTCTGCTGCTTCCATCGACCGTATCGGTCCCTCTCATCTGGAAGGCGCCCGAGCGCTCCTCGGGCGTAAGAGAGGGCTTGGTTTGGCTCTGCGACATTCCCCCTACCCTGCTCGACCTGGCGGGTGCAAGGAGGGAAGAGTTGCAGGTGGACCCAGCAGCCCGAGGAATCTCCCTGTCAGCGGTGCTCCAAGGAAAGGCAACCCCGGGGCGCAACGACCTACTCATCGAAGCCCTGAGTGCGCGCGAGGAATACGGCTGGGCCCCGATCGCAGGTCTCGCAACCCCTGAGGGGCTTCTCTGCCTCTCAACCCTAGCCCACGAGTTCCCTACCGGCACCGCAAAGGCCTCCTCCGAAAACGCAAGGAGGCTTAGGTCCCTCGTGGATTCACTGGCTCCTGAAGCCGATCCCCTTCGCTACGTCCTGCGCCCAGGCACTGCATCAGATCCATACCAGATGGTGAGATACCACAACTCTCTTCTGCGTTCCTGGAGGGCGATCCTCGACGGAAACCCAGCCCGGGCAAGGCGCCTGGCGCGCCCACTGATGGCATCACTCGGTAAAACCTTCAGAGCGAGGCTCCTCGATGCCTGGCTGGACCTATCGGCGGGGCACTTGGGTGGACTAGGAGCGAAGTTGGACAGCCTCCAAAGATTGGCCCCAGGCGTGCTGGAACTCCGTTTGGCCCGTGGTATGTACCACCTTGACCAAGGGAACCCCACAGAAGCGCTAAGGGCGCTGACGGCATCAGGCAGATCAAATGGCCTGAGGCGAGCGCTGCCACGGGATCCAAGGCTGCTTGCGCGTGAGCATATGGTACGTGCTCAGGCCCTCTGCCGCCTCGAGCGCTTCGATGAGGCAGCCGAGGAGTTCAGGCAGGCACAGCGGTTGGCAGTAGAGCGCACAACCTTCGTGGAGGCCGGCCGTCGCCTCCAATCCGCCCGCTTCCTGGCTGACATTGCGAAGGGCATAGGTGAAGGGCGCCCCGAAGTGCTTCTTCTGGCTGTAGAGTCGGCCCTTATCCTCGAACTCCCCGAGTCCGCCCGGAACCTGCTTGCAGAATCTCAGGCCTCAGGAGGAGGGCCCCGCGAAATCGTGGACTGGCTCAAAGCCGAGATACAGTGGATGGAGGGCAGAGGCAGTGCCTCAAAGGTAAGGGAGACACTAGAGCGCGTAGTGCGGAGCCGTTTGGGCACACTCAGGCAAGTGCTTCTTGCCGCAAACGCCATGATGAATCGCGGCTGCTACGAAGACGCAGCCTCAGTACTTGAGGCATGCTTCCAGTTCTATGACAAGAGCCGCGATCTCTACCTCGCGCTTGTCCGTGCGAAGGCTCACT
>CAYMBA010000088.1:0-10408 GCA_964388535.1 uncultured bacterium
AGTCTCGGGTACTCCCAGCCTGCCCCGAGCACAGAAACATCCTCTTCGGTCACCTGCCCGCGCCACTCAATCTTGGAGACCACATTCTCAAGCGGCACAACCGCCTCGGCGGTCTCCATCCGTTGGCGCAGGTATTCTGCATCCTCGAGGCGGATATCCCTTCGCTTCAGCCCCCGAACGAAGTCGTCGTGGCTGAGGATCGGTCCGAACTTGTCTATGCCGAAAACCAGAGAACCCGTGGCCAGAAGTTCCTTGGCCACGAACTCGTTGAGCCCTCGGGTCACGGCCACGGCTGCAACGACGGCAAGGACACCGACGACGGTGCCGAGCACCGTAAGGACTGTCCTCAGCCTGTTCGCCCACAGCGCAGTCAATGCACCGGCTATGGCATCCACTAGTCGCATCACTTCCCCGCACAGCCTGGAGATGGATACTCCTCAGGCCCACCCGCGTGGCACACCACGTCCTCATGAAGGCACTGCTACCGGCTCATCCGAGACGATCCGCCCATCCCTCAAACGCAGAATCCGACGTGCGTGCCTGGCGACTTCCTCTTCGTGTGTCACGAGAATCAATGTGCGCCCCTGACGAGAAATCTCATCGAAGATGCGCATTACGTCTGCGCCCGTGGCGCTGTCGAGGTTGCCCGTTGGCTCATCCGCAAGAATGATGCTCGGGTCCGTCACGAGCGCCCGCGCAATCGCTACACGCTGCCGTTCTCCGCCGGAAAGCTCCTGCGGCTTGTGCGTGCTCCGATGACCCAAACCCACCATCTCTAGGGCTTCGAGGGCCTTGGCCCTTCTGGTCGATGGGTCGACCCCTGCGTAGATCAGCGGAAGCTCTACGTTGTGGCGAGCGTCAGCCCTTGGCAGGAGGTTGAAGGTCTGGAAAACGAACCCGATCTCCCGATTGCGCAAACGAGAGAGTTCATCGTCGGACATCCCAGAGACCCGGATGCCGCGAAACTCATACGACCCTTCGGTAGGCGTATCGAGGCAACCGAGGAGATTCATCAGTGTCGACTTGCCCGAGCCAGACGGTCCCATGATCGCCACATACTCACCCTCATCGATCCGTAGGTCGATGCCACGAAGTGCATGTACGGCGACCGTGCCCAGCTGATAAACCTTGGTCACCCCTTCAAGGCGTATCAGAGCAACGTCGCTCATCCATCCCCCATTCGCCGACGTATTGCAGCCGGCCGACCCATCCCTCGCCTCGTCGTCCTGGCCTCTTCGGGAAAGCCACCTCTTCTCTTAGTCACCGCCCCAAGTACTCCTTAGAATCCCCGAAGCCCCGCAGGCATTCTGTGTCAAAGCTACATCACGAGGCCACTGCCAGCTCCATAGTCGAGCACCGGTCAGTCCTCTTTTCTTCTTTTCTCCTTGACCCTGTCGCCGTCCTCCAGGTGACGGAGTGTCTTGTACGGACCCGTGATGACACGATCACCGCGGTCCAGCCCAGAGAGAACCTGTATGTAGACGTCTCCACGCACGCCAGTCTCCACTCGCCTGAATCTGGCCCGGCCTTCTTCGATCACGAAGACGCCTTCCACGAGATCCTCTTCGGCCTCTCGCGTTTCAGAGCTGCCAGCCCCGCCGGCATCCGTGCCCCGGAGCCCTTTGCGTTCGAGCTCCCACTCGCGGACCTTCTTCTCCTCACGCGCCACCAGTGCCTGTATGGGCACAGCCAGAGCCGAGTCGACTCTCGCTGTGAGGATCTCCACGTCGGCGCTCATTCCGGGTCGCAGCCAGGCCGGCGGCCGCTCGATCCGCGCTTTCACCTCGAACTCCGCGCCCTGTTCCCGGCTCGCTTTCTTTCCTGATTGCCCTATCGAGGTCACAACGGCATCGAGCGAGGAATCAGGCTTGGCGTCTATCTTCACCTTGGCACGCTGTCCCTTGCGCACCGCGATGACATCGGCCTCGCTGACATAGGCTTCAATCTCCATCTCCGAAAGATCCGCCACGGTCAGGATGACTGTCCCAGGCGTATTCATGGTCCCAATAACCACGTTTTCGCCCTCTTCCAGATTGAGGCTCGTCACTACTCCATCCAGTGGAGACACGAATCGCGTCTCTGCGAGATTCTTCTCCGCCTCCTTCAGTGCTGCCTCCAGTCGTTCCACCTCACGGTGTCCTGACTCTACCTGGGCTTCCCTGACACGGAAGTCGGCCTCCGCGGCGTCGAGGTCCTCAGAGGAAAGCAGACCCCGCTTGTGCAGGTCCCTACGCCGCTGGAGAACCTGGCGGGCAAGATTCATCTCCGCCTCGGCCAGCTTGAGCTGCGACCTTGCCGCCTCGAGCATCGCTCTGTTCTGCTCCACTGCAGACCGGAACCGGGTGTCGTCGAGCACAAGAAGAAGCTGGCCCTTGCGAACCCGCTGCCCCTCCTCGACAAAGAGACTTTCGACCCGCCCAGTGATGTTGCTACTCACATCGACAGAGACAAGAGGCTGTACCAGTCCCGGCGCCCTTACCCAGTGCTCCACCCTGCGAACAGAGGCGCTCTCAACCCGCACCTCGCGTGACGCCCCATCGGAGCGCTTCAAATTGGCAACGACCATGACAACCAGGATGAGGGTAGCCAGGCCTATCAGAAGCCATCTACGCCGCATTCCAGCCTCCGTCCTCCAATGGGTGGGCGCTACATCGTGCCCGATGCCTCTCCAATCTGCCCGCCACGGGCCGCGAGCAACTCGCGCCTACTACCGGGCCTGGCCCTCTGCACCCACCCCGCCTATCGCTTTCTGGAACTGCGCATGCGCGAGGAGCAGGCCCGTCTTGGCCTGAATCAGTGCTACCTGAGCCCGCTTGAAGTCGACACGTGCGTTGTCCCACTCAAGGAGAGTTCCAGCGCCGCTTTCGTATAGCGCTTTCTGCAGCCTCAGGTTCTCCCGCGCCAGCTCCAACGCATTCTGAGCAGAATGCAGTCTCTTTCGCTGCTCGCCGATCGCAAGCAGCGACTCGCGCACCTCAACGACCGCTTCCTTCCGCAGCCGCTCATACGCCCGCTCGGCCATTTGAAGGCGCCCCTTGGCCGCCTCGATCTGGCCGTATGCCACACCGTCAGTGGGAAGTGCCCAGTTGATTGCCAGCCTCAGGTTCCACGCGTCTGAAAGGCTGACAGGATCATCGAGCATCTTACCCTCCGCCGTTCTGGAGCTGCTGTAGGACCATTGCAGGCTGGCAGTTGGCAAGAGCGAAGCCCACTGGGCCTTCAGTGCTGTCCGGGCCGCTTCAAGATCCAGGCGTGCCTTGCGCAACTCCGGTCTCGCCTCCATCGCCACGTCTACCCAGCGTTGCAGATCGGGGTCCGGATCCCGATCCGGAACGGCGAGTGTAGTGTCGATCTCTATGCGAGCTTCAGGATCCAGGCCAAGGTATAGTCCCAAGCGACTGCGCTCGATCCGAACCTGGTTGCGCTTGTTCGTGGCTTCCATCTCAGCCTGCGAGAAATCCACTTTGGCCTGCAGGACGTCGCTGCGCGCCACAGCCCCCACCCTGTAGAGCGCTTCCGCGCGGTCGAGCTGCTCGCGTGCGAGGTTGACGGCTTCCTCCTCGACCTGGGCGAGCTTTATTGCAGCAAGCAGGCTGTAGAACTGCTGCCGAACGAGGTAGACCGTCTCCGCCTTAGTAAGCACGTAGTCAGCCTGGGAGGCCGCGATCTCCTTGCGCGCACGCCTCAGATCGAAAAGTCGTCCCAAGTCGAGAACGTTCTGCCGGACGAATCCACTGAGAGCCCCGGAGTAGCCATCATATTCATACCGCTGCCGGGCAGTGATCCCACCCATCTCGACCTGCTGCTCGCCCTTACGCCAGGAGCGGCTCCAGTCGGCGCTCACCGAGGCACTCGGCAGCAGGACGGAGAGGCTGCTGTGGAAGGAGCCACGCGCCACCTGCACGCCGGCCTCCGCCTGTCCGATCTGATCGTTGAACTGAAGCGCGAGCCGCACGCAATCTTCTACCGTGAGCGGTCGCTTTCCGAGCGCGCCGGACCCTTCGCCCAGGCCCTCAGCTGCTTGAGTGCCCCAGGCGACAAGCCCCGTTGCCGCAATCGCCAGCAAAGCAGGCAGCAACACCCGCCGAAGGTGCATCCGCCAAGCAGTCATAGTCTTCCTCCATCGGCCCTTTCACAGGACAGAGAAAAGTTTCCTACGAAACGCCACACCGTCTGTTGCGCAATGCACTCTGAAGTGCCAGCACGCCATGGGCCGCTGGCTACGTGCCCATATTGCGCAGGGATACGACAAGGGCCCCCAGCCTCACGCCAGGGGCCTGCTGCTTCCACTTCCGCCTCCGAGCGCCCGCCGATTCGCCCGTCTGACGGTTTGCTTGTCAAACCCTCAATCCAGCTCGAACGGGAACGTCAGTACGACCATGCACTTCACCGGCACGTCCCGCTGCATGGCAGGCTTGAACAACCACTTCCGTGCAGCCTCAACCGCCGCCTTCTCGAGTATCGCACTCGCGTCGCTCTCGAAAACACTTGCGTCTATCACCCGCCCGTTCTCGTCGATGACGACCCGCACTTTGACCGTTCCCCTCATGCCTGCTTCCCGCGCGAACTCGGGGTACTCCGGCAGGACCTGCCTTATGGGAACGGGGTCCTCGTCCCAATGCGTGAAGTCCTGAGGACCGCTGACCGCCTGGGGGATCACCGGTGGCGCGTCAGCATTGAAGATCGTAGGAGCGATCGTCGCGTCTTCGTCGGCATCCTCCGATTCTGTGAACTCAGTTGGGATTTCGGGCGCCGCAACCTCCTTGGGCGGGGGTGGCACGTAGACTTCGGCAGCGGCGTTGACCGCCTGGATCTTCCTCTCGCGCAGTTTATAGGGGCTCGGGATATACGGAGGGGCGAACGCGGCACCGAGTACGGCAGCTGCGATGGCAAGCAAAGTGCTGAGGAGAATGTACTTGCCATAGCGCCGCTTCAGCTGCTCATGGGCCGATTTCTCCCAGTTCGGGGCCCACATATTCGATCACCCCCTAACGGGTTTCGAGCTGATTCGTGAACGACACATTTATCGCGTTGGCCTTGCGCAACTGCATCAAAACGTTGTCGATGTAGTCGTACGAGAGGCCGGCATCAGCATTCAAACCGACGAGAAGCTGTGGATTCTCGCGCAGCTTCCGGGCCAGGACCCCCTGGATCGCCTGCATCGAGAGGTACTTGTCGTCAATCGTGATCCTGCCATGTATGTCTACCCACACGTGGGTGATCTTCTCCCGCTGAACTCGCTTCCCTGCCTCGGCACGGGGCAGGTTGACGGTGAGCCCCTCCTCAAGCTTGAAGATCGTCGTGGCCATGAAGAAGATGAGAAGCAGGAAGACGATATCACCCATCGATCCGGTGGGGATCTGACTTTCTACTTTTACCGTGCGCTTGAAGTGCATTGCACAAACCCTCGCGGTTCGGAACCGCCGCAGGCTCAGGCTCAGCGTTTTCGAATCGATATTCGCTCTGCCCCGGCCATCTGCACCTCATCAAGTACGTCGATCATCCGGCTATAAGGTGCCTCCCCGTCGGTCTGGATCGTCACGATGAGGTTCGGATTGGCCTCTTTCTCCGATTTCACGCGCGCCCTCACGTCTCTGAGGGTAACCGGCGTATCGTCGATGAGGATCGACCCGTCCGCCGCAGCGCGGATGGTAAGGACGTTCTTCCTGGCTACCTTGACTCGCTCGCCACCGAGCCCGGGCAGGGTCAGCTGCATACCGAACTCGGTCTCGAAGACTGTCGTCGAGATGAAGAAGATCAGAAGCAAGAATGCAATGTCAGCCGTCGAGGCCTGACTGATTTCAGGCGGTGGCATGTTCGGCCGTCTCATCGTGCCCCCCAGCTCCAGGACCTGGCGACGACGGCCTAGGCCCCGGACTCCGTAAGAGCGTCAAGCAGCTCGACCGAGGACTCTTCCATGTCAATCACGAAGCGGTCGATGCGCGCGACGAAGAAATTGTACGCGATCTGCGCGGGAATAGCGATCACGAGTCCCGTCATCGTAGTTATAAGAGCTTCCGAGATACCGCTCGCAACGACCTTCGCACTAACCTGCTCGGCTGCAGCGATGGCCTCGAAGGCGTGGATCATCCCGGAGACAGTCCCGAGGAATCCGATAAGCGGGGCGACATTCGCCACCGTAGAGAGAATGGGCAGTCCTCGCTGAAGGAACGCCATCTCAATGGCGCCCGAGTTCTCAATGGCCTTCTCCACTGCGGCAGGACCCTTGTCGACCTTCGCCAGCCCGGCATGAAGGATCGCGGCAATCGGCCCGCGCGTGCGCTCGCAAGTCTCCATAGCAGCTTCCACGCCGCGCTCTTTCAGATCGTTGATGATCCTCTCGAGCAGGCGGCTTGTCTTGGTGCTAGCCCGCTGGAGGCTGATCAAGCGCTCCAGGATCACAACGAGGGCGACGAGGGCCAGGATACCGAGCGGCCACATGAAGGCCCCACCCTTGTTGAAGAACTCGACGAGACCGCTCTTGTATTTCTCGACATTCGCCCCACCGGCGGCTCCTTCCGTCTGGCCGCCCTCAGACCCACTAGCAACCTCGGAGGAACCTCCGGAGGCGCTCGGCGCCGCGCCACCTTCCTGCGCCGGCACAGGCACGGACCACGCGAGCAGCGACACCACCAAGGCGAGTAAGCACACAACAGCGCTCAGTTTGGCCGATCTCATCGACGATTCTCCCCCTGAACTAAACGTGGGGCCGAAGCCCCGACACACCTGCCCGTCATCCGCGAGCGGTCTCCGACGGGCGTCGAACAGCATGCGTCAGTTGGCTCCGGGCAGGATAGAAACCGGCTTGCGAGGTGTCAACTCAAAACGGTCCCCATCCTGTGTGCATCCCTCGGTCGCAGCCGCCGGAGTCCACCCCTGGCTACGCTCGTGAAGATGGGGCATTTCAAGGAATCCCTTTGCTGCGCCGATACGGATTCCGGGGGGTGGTCGGAAAGTTCCAGGACCACACCCGTCTGTAGCTAACCCGGCTCGGGAAGCAAGCAGGCCGAAGGTTGGGTTTCTGCGATACGCGATCGAGCCGCAGGGGGTCGGAACATCCGAAGTTAAGCGTCCGTGGCCAGGCGTTGTCCCGCGGACCCGGGATGGTAGTCCGTGTTGAGGATCAACCTCCGTTCTATTCCGTGCTTCCGGGCCTGGCGGGCGGGAGCACCGTCGGTGCTCGCGCTGCTCGTACTCTGCTGCGGCTTGATGTCCACTTGGACCGCGCTCATCGCTGCCCAGGCAGCGCCTCTCACTCCCTGGGGCGCAGCTCCGAGCGTCTTCCGCGGCTCTACGGAGCCTGAATCCGCACGGGTGGCATTGATTCGCCAAGGCGTGTCTTCCCACAGGCCGCTATCCCTGGCCCTCTCCATGAAAGCGGAAGAAAGCTGCTCCCACGGCGACGCCGCGGGCGCCATTGCTTACCTCGAGGATGCATCTGGCGCCGATCCATTCTATCCGACACCTCACATCCAGACGCTGCTGCTTCCTGTCTGGAGCAACCCTCAAAGCAGCCTGAGGCACGCTCAGGCCCTCACCAGGGTATGGACGCTGGGATTCCTGAATCAGGTGGCAACCGCCACTAACAGCCTCGCCTTCACCCTCTTCGCTCTTCTTCTTGCCGGGCTGTGGGTGGCCTTCTTCGTCTTTGGCCGCCATGCTGCGCGAACGCACCACGCCTTCTGGGAGCTGCTCAACCGGTTCCTGCCCCGGGGCCTGAGCAAGTGGCTGGTCTGGGGCGCACTTCTCGTGCCCCTTGTCTGGGGACTCGGTTTGCTGGTGACAGCAGCATTGGCCCTCGCGCTCTCGTGGCCGCTCCTGGCACCCCGAGAGAGGCGGTTCGCCCTTGGCTTCGCCGCTCTGATCGCCGTTGCCCCCCTTGGGGTCAACCTCCTCGGCACGCTGTCGGCTGGGGCGGATCCAGCCAGTCTTACGTCGATCGTGGCAAGGGCCCAATACACAGGCGGCTCCGAGGAGACCGCTCGAGCCCTCGCGCGTCTGTCTGCGCACTACCCGAGGTGCGCGCCGCTGCTTTTCACAGACGCACTCGTAGCGATGCAGCGAGGCGACCTCAGACGGGCCCGCAGGATGCTCGATGAGACTGCCGCCCTTGCGGGAGTGCCGGAATCGCGTATCGAAGCAGCCAAGGGTGTCTTGGAGTACAAAGCCGGGCACCTCGAGGAAGCGATTCATCACCTGGCGCAGGCAGCGGAGATGGACCCCGGGCGCTTCAGCATTCGCTACAACCTCGCTAAGGCCTACGCACGAGCGTCCCTCTTCCTGCGGGCCGACCGCGAGATGAAAGCGGCCTTGGAGATAGATCCCGAGAGAGCCCGGATGGAAGAGCGCAATCGCCTGCTTGTGCCGGGTCTGGACCTTGTCCCCGAGAGACTCGAAGCGCGTGACCTGTGGCGGCTTCTCTTCTCGCGCGAGTCGAGCCGGCCCTTCCAGATGCCCCTTGCTTTCGCGCTCCTCTTTCCAGGGCACAACCCCGATCTCCTCTGGGCACTCCTCCCCTTGCTTGCAGCGTCGGGACTCCTGGGGGCGCGTTGGCACAAGCGGTTGCGCACTCACACATGCTTCCAATGTGGGCGGATCGTCTGCCGGCGCTGTCTCACCAGAAAAGAAGGGCGCATCTTCTGCAGCGAATGCGCCATTACAGCTGGCCGCCTCGGCTCCGCCGAATACACAAAACTCCTCCTGGGAAAGCTGCTTGGCCGCAACGACCGGCTCCGCGACAGGCTGCTTGTGGTGGCTGCCTTTGCGATCCCAGGCCTGGGAGCAGCCTTGCGCTCGAAGACAGAAACCGCTTTCTTCCAGGCCCTGGCCTTCTGGCTGTCTCTGCTTGGACTCGCCTACAGGGGGTGGATCATCGATCCGATTCCCCTTGCGAAGTTAGATGAGCGCCTGCTTTCAAATCCTTGGCCCTTCGTGGGTTCAATACTCCTTCTGTATGGATGGGTAGTCCTGGGCGAATGGCACAGGACGAGGAAGCGCACTCACTTGCGAAACTTCCTTTCGTCTAGCTCTGGGGTTGAGACACGGAGCGAGAAGGGCGAACTCGCTGCATGAGGTCGCACCGCAATTGGAGCCGAACCTCCGCGCGGTCGGCCTTTGAGGAGCACTGGAATGGGACTGCAAGGGACACTTCAGGACTTCGGAGTGCTGGAGACGTTTCAGCTCATAGCCCTGCAGCAGAAAACGGGCACCCTAGAGATCGCGATACGCGGCGATGCGCAGGGATTCGTCTTCGAGGGCGGGTTGCTCCTCTACGCTCATGAAGTGCCATTGAAGGAAGACTCACGCCTCGTGCGCCTTCTCCTAGAGGCCGGATACCTGAGTGTGGAGGAGGTGAAGGCCTGGCTCTCCGTCGCAGACGGGCAGCAGGGGAACCCGCTGGACTTGCTGCCGCGATTCGCGCATATGACTCAAGACGAACTTTCCGAGACGTATGAATGGTATCTGCAGACACTCCTAGACCACGTGCTCGCTTGGAAGCGTGGGAGATTCCAGTTCCTCAGCGGTCGGGTGGGCGTTCCCCCTAAGATGGCTGGCCCATGGAAAGTGGAAGGCCTCCTCATGGAAAGCATGCGGCGCCTGGATGAGGTCGCCGACCTGCGGGAAACGGAACTTCCCCCGGGGCTGGTTCCAAAGAAGGTCCCCGGCGCACAGGAACCGGGGGAGAGAATCGAACGCGCCGTTCTAGCACTCGTCGATGGCAGCCGGTCATTGCAGCAGATAGCAAGTCGGAGCCAAATAGCCGCATACGACATCTGGCAGGCTGTGCGTCGCATGCGGGATCGTGGCCTGCTGAGAATGGCCGAGTGGGTCCCAACGGGGCCGTGGGTGGAACGGCTGTGGCGGCGCAGATCGAGGCTTCATTCTGCCCTCAATGCAGCTGTCGCCCTGCTGGCTTTCGCGGGTGTCTCGGTGGGCGTTCACGCACTGCTGCGGATGGTACCGCCACCATGGCCAGTTGCGGCCGAAAGCAGCTTTTTGAGCGAACAAACCCAGGCTTCCAGAGCGGCTTTCGAAACAGCTGAGCTACTCGAAGCGTATCGCATCCGCCACGGCCGCTACCCGGCAGCGATGACCCAACTGGTGGAGGATGGGCTTGTGAGCGCCCAGCGTGCACGCTGCTTGGAACGCCTATTGCCTGCCTGGCGCGTAGTTGACGGCGGCGCCCACTACGTGTGGACGAGTTTCCCTGCAACCGCCTCCCGAAAGACACAGTGAGCAGCACATCGTGCCAGGGACGCCCGCTTCCACCTCGGAGCAACCCCAGCAAGCTGATCCGCAGCCGGTGGGTGGAACTATATCTGCGATACTGTTGCCGACTACTCAACCGCCGCGTACGGATTCAACAAGCCTATAGCAGACCGCTTCCAAGCGACCGCCATAAGCCTTC
>CAYMBA010000089.1:0-6957 GCA_964388535.1 uncultured bacterium
GGCTTCGCAAAGCAGGAGCGCGAGGTCTTCATCAAAGTGACTGAGGCGCGGGCCAAGGTTGCCAGTGCAACGACGGTGCCAGAGAAAATCCAGGCCAACAATGAGCTGGGCTCCGCCCTGAGCAGGCTGCTGGTCGTTCTCGAGAGGTATCCGGAGATAAAGTCGAACCAGAACTTCCTTGCTTTGCAGGACGAGCTGGCAGGCACGGAGAACCGAATTGCCGTGGAACGGCGGCGCTACAACGAGAGGGTCAAGGAGTACAACCGAGCAATCCGGGTATTCCCGGCGAGCATCATAGCTGGGATAAAAGGCTTTGAGCGCGCTCCCCTCTTTGAAGCGCCTGCTGAGGCGAAGCCGGCACCCAAGGTCGATTTCGGCGACATGAAATAGTGGCTTCCCTGTTCCCGGCCCATGGACGCATGGCACAGGGCGCATCGCCCAATGGAGTTCGGCGTGCAGATGGACGGCACAGGCGAGACAGATCTGCTCATCAAGGCTACCGATCTTGCAGCAGGCTACGGCGAGACGGAGGTTCTTCGAGGTGTGGACTTGCGCCTTCGGAGGGGTGACTTCGTTGGACTGATCGGTCCGAATGGGTCTGGGAAGACAACTCTTCTTCACTGCGTTTGCGGAATCCATCCTTTGCGGCGGGGGGCGGTGCGGCTTGCCGGAGAAGATCTCTCAGGCTTGAGCCGGACGCAGGTAGCCCGCCTGGTCGCCCTGGTGCCCCAGTTCTCGTGGGTCGGCGTGGAAGTAACGGTGGAAGAGGTCGTCGCGCAGGGACGGTATCCCTGGCGCGGGAGGCTGGGCCGGTTTGGGGAGGAGGACTTCTTGGCCGTCGAGGGGGCGCTGGAGGCAATGGGGCTGATTGGGCTCAGGGGCAGGAGCTTCCATGCCCTAAGCGGTGGCGAGAGACAGCGGGTGATCCTGGCCCGAGCTTTGGCACAGCGGACGCCGGTCATACTGCTGGATGAGCCAGTTGCCGGGCTGGATCTGGGATACCAGCAGGAAACCTACGAGAGACTCGCCGCCCTGGCCAAGGAAGGCAGGGCCGTCCTCGTCGCGGATCACCACTTGAACCTGACATCTGCATGGTGCTCGAGACTCCTGGTTCTGGCTCAGGGCAGGATCACGAGACAAGGGCCGCCGGCGCAGGTGCTCTCGGCCCAGACGGTCAGTGAGGTCTTCGGCGCAAGGGTTAGCATAGTGGAATCTTCGCCGGGCGTGCCCCAGTGCGTGTGGAGCCGATGATGTCGGGCGTGGCGCGGCGCGTAGTGCCATGGGCGGCCTGCTGGCTTCTGCTGGCTCTCCTGCCCACAAGAGTTTCCGGCGAGACTTTCACGGATGTGCTGGGGCATAGGATCACCTGGGAGAGGCCACCTTCCAGGATCGTTTCACTTTCCCCGTCTTTGACGGAGATCCTATTCGCCGTCGGAGCAGGCAGCGCTGTAGTGGGCGTTACGCGCTATTGCGACCATCCCGCGGCGGCACGGGGCTTGCCGAAGGTTGGTGGGATAATCGACATAAGCATCGAGGCCGTGGTGGGCCTCGATCCGGATCTGGTGCTTGCCACCCGGGGCAATCCGGTGGAAGTGATGGAACGGCTTCGCGGCCTCGGCCTAAACGTCTATGCGCTGGAAACCCGAGGCTCTCTGGAGCGGATTGCAGCTGTGGTGCGCGAGTTGGGGTGCGTCGTTGGGCGCGGCGGAACAGCAGATTCCCTCGGTGCTGCGTTGGAGGCCAGGATCCGTAGGGTCAGGGAGCAGACGCGTGGCATCCCTGATTCCCTACGTCCTCGGGTGCTGTTCGGGAGCCTGGAGGGGCCAATCTGGACTGCGGGGCCGGGCTCGTACATACACGAGCTAATTGAGGCCGCAGGGGGATCGAATATCGCTGCCGATTTGCCCGTGGCCTGGGGCTCGCTTTCGCTCGAGGTGGTTGTCGCCAGGGATCCTCAGGTCCTGCTGACCTGGTGCGCGGGTGATGCGGGAGAGGTAGATCTGGAGCGCTGTGCCGAGGCTCTTCTTGATCAGACTGCAAGCAGGCGGCCTTGGTCACTCCTCTCCTTTGCGCGCAACCGCCGGGTTTTCGTAGTCGAGGAGTCCAGGTTGCAGCGGCCTGGGCCGCGTGTGATCGATGTGCTCGAGGAATTCGCCGAATACCTGCACTCGCTGAGCGGCGGGCAATGATTCCGGTGCTGCGACAGAGGTACTGGGCCGGAGTGGCAGGTGTTTTCCTGCTGCTTGTCGTCTCGGTGGTGCTGGCCTGTGGGTTAGGTGGCACGCGTGTAGGGATTCCACAGGCCGTGAGGATCCTTGCCGGTGGGCCAGGACCCGCAAATGCCGCTGCGCGGATGGTGGTTCTGGAAGTCAGGCTCCCGCGGGCCCTTGCTTCGGTGCTGGTTGGCATGTTGCTCGCAGTCTCGGGAGCTTTGATGCAGGCGTTCTTCAGGAACGTGATGGCCGAGCCCTATCTCATCGGCGTCAGCTCCGGGGCAGCACTGGGCGCCGTGGTTGCCCTAGCGGCTGGCCTCGGGACTGCATGGGGTTTGAGTGGAGTTTCTCTGGCGGCCTTCTTGGGAGCCCTTGTAATTGTTGCCTTCATCTACGTCATCAATGCACGGCGGGGGGGGCCTGACCCGGAGGGGCTGCTGCTTTCGGGGATAGCAACCGCCAGTGCTGTTTCAGCAATCGTGGCTCTGGTGATCATAGTGGGGGGCAGGCCGCTGCAGCAGGTGCTTTTCTGGCTCCTGGGCAGTGTCAGCACGGCCAGCTGGACGGAGGTGCGAGTCTTGGCAGTCTATGGTCTCGCTGGCCTTCTGGGCGCTGTGTTCCTGGCTCGCGATCTGGACCTGCTCATGTGGGGAGAGACGACGAGTTCTGCGCTCGGCCTTGAGGTCCCGCGCAGCAGGCTCTATGTGCTTGCCGTAGCGAGTCTGTTGGCGGCGGCAGCCGTTTCGGTAGCGGGAATAGTTGGGTTCGTAGGGTTGATGGTTCCACATGGGGCCAGGGTCATCGCTGGATCGCTCCACAGGCGTTTGCTCCCCTTCTGTGCTGCGCTTGGTGGACTTGTGCTCCTTTGGGCGGACGTGGCGGCCCGGTGTGTAGCAGCCCCTGCAGAGCTACCCCTTGGTGCCATAACCGCAATTGTGGGAGCCCCGTTTCTTGTCTACCTTTCGCGGGGTCGGAACAGGTTGAGCCTATAGGCCTTACGGGGATGGATCGCCTCTCGGCTGCAAGTGCAGCCGGTGCTGATCAGAGGGCCTCCCGGTGGACACTGGCTGATGTGCTGGATCTTCGCTCCCGGTCTTGAGGCCGCCGGTGCTGGAGGAATGCCGTGCTGCTGAAGGTGGCGTTCGTTGGTACCCATGGTGTTGGGAAAACGACCTTGTGTTACGAGCTCGCTGCCTTTCTGAAGAAGCGGGAGGTGCGAGTGGACATGGTGCGAGAGGTCGCTCGCCGGTGTCCTTTGCCCATAAACCAGGCCACGACCCTGGATGCGCAGTCATGGATTCTCCATACGCAAATAGCCGAGGAGATCAGGATCGGGAACGAGCAGGACGTCGTCATCTGCGACCGGAGCGTGCTCGACAACTATGCCTATCTCGTTCACCGGATCGGTCGGCAGCGGGCGCTTGATGTGCTCGTAGAGTACTGGATGAAGACCTACACTCACCTTTTTAAGGTGCCTATCGTCGAAGCTCCAAGCTTCGACGGGGTACGGGATACTTCGGAAGAGTTCCAGAGAGCGATTGATTCGGAAGTAGATGCCCTGCTTGAGGCCTTTTCCTTGGATGCCCACAGGCTGGAGCCCTCACGACGGGGCCACTGGATCGAGGACGTCGCAGCGGCCATAGGACAGATTCCTGAACCTCCTCAGCTGGGGCTGTTCTGAATGGTTGGGGCCCGTCAGCCCAGGGCGATTGATCCGTGAGACGAGAAGACCCCGCCAGCGGCTCCGCCGGCGGGGTCTCAACGCTTTCTGGTAGATCGCGGGTCTCGACTACACTACCAGACGAACACCGTCTGGAGTACCAGGTGCGTGTACTTTGTGTCGTCGAGCTCCTTGCCCTCGGCGTCCACACCGTTCTGGTAGGTCACCATCTGGGCCTCGAACTGCGTTCTCAGATTCTTCGACCACTTGTAGACGACACCCGGGGTCATGAGGACTGTGCTGTTGTTCTCGCCGGTGTCGCTGTCGGTGTTCGGATCCATGCTGCTGTAGCCGAAGTGCACACCGAAGTTGGGCGTAACCATCAGGAGTGCCTTGAGGCTCATGACCTGGAAGGAATAGAACTCCGCATCACCCCAGGCCATCGTCGTATCGCCTTCGGCCCAGTGAGCAGTTCCCGGGTTCTTGCCTGCGTCGAACTCACCCTGCAGCCAGAGGCTCATGTCGCCGAAGGACTTCTTGTAGTCGAAGTCGGCACCGAAGGCGCTTGTTGAGGCCTTCTCGTAGTCGTCGTTGTAGGGCCCGCTGTTGCGACCGCCTTCGGGGATCGAAGTCATCATGAAGTCCCCGCCCAGAGACAGCCCCTCGATTGGCTCAAAGGTCGCCCTCACACCGAAGTCGATGGCCGGGTCCTGGTTGGCAATCCTAGCGGGCGAACCCGCCCCGGCGTAGGCGCCGGCCTGGACGTGGAACTTCTCGCCCTTGATGTGGGCTTCCATTCCGTAGTTGAAGCCGCCATAGCCCAACCCGGCCAGGAAACCGGCGATGTGCCGGTCTACGGTGAGGAGCTTGGCGGTGGGGTGGAGGATCTCGCGGCTGAAGGCCTTCTTCACGTGCCCCATCCGGATCGAGAACATGTCGTTGAACCTGGGCTCAACGAATCCCCAGATCAGCTTCTGGGGATCGGCAGGGTTGGAGAAGTCCAACTCCGCCCGCCAGGCCACGCTCTTCACAGGCGAGTTCTCGATGTCGATCGTGCCCTTCCCGTAGATACGGTTGAATGCCATCCCAAAGCCCATGTGCCTCGCATAGTCCTTCTCAGTCCCCTCATCGTCTGTGTAGGAGCCCATGTCGTGGATCTCGAACCTTGGTGCCAGATAGCCGCCCAACTTGGCACCGCCTGCGAACGCAAAACCGGGCAACACCAGGCCAGCCACCAAAGCCACTAGGAGAAATCTTTTCATCTTCCACCTCTCCTTGGATTTCCGTGTCCTGCGGTCCCCGAAACGGACCTCCATGCCCGGTGGGGCACACAAGAGGGGACCGCTACCTCACCTTCGGGAGGACCTTCCCCAGGCATCCTCCCTGACACCATCTAAACCCTCGAACGGGGAGCATGACGCGCGCCGGATGCCCCCAAAGGTGGGCCTCCGACAACGGCCACCGGTTTGCTCTGGCTCCGGCCCAGCGGAAAGCCGCGTCGCACGGAGCTAAGAGCCAGACCGGAGGGGCGCCGCGGCCACGACTTCCCCGGCCTCTGCCGTTGCGCAGTTCAATCGCGGGGATTCTCAGCATCCCGGCTGTTTTCGTCAAGACAAGAATGCCGCCCAGGCTCCCATCCTTGCGCGCGGTCTCATCCCTGCTGGGGTAGGTCCTCAGCCGAAACCCGCGGCCGCAGCAATCAGCCTACGATACCTCTTTCCTGAGGCGCTCCATTCTCGCCTCCAACTCGTCGTAGGCCCGGTGCAGCGTCTCGGGTTTCGAGAGGTCGACGCCAGCCTCGAGTAGGGTCTCTAGCGGGGGCTTGCTGCCGCCACTTCGGAGCAACTCCGCGTAGTCTGCCACGAACGATTTTCCCTTCTCTCTGTAGCGAGCGAAGAGTGCGTAGGCGACGATCTCGCTGAGGGCGTACGAGTAGCAGTAGAAAGGATTGAAGATGAAGTGAGGGACGATCGCCCATGCTGCTGCTTCGTGCTCGCACAGCTCCACCGAGGGCCCGAAGTGATCTCGCGTCACTTCGAGCCACCAGTCGGAGAGATGCTTTGTTGCAACAGCCTGCTTTGCGATCGCCTCGTGAAGGCGGATTTCGAACTCGGTGTACATCAACTGGCGATCAACAGTCGCCAGGAAGCGGTCCACCATGAAGCCCAGCAGGCCTGCTCGGAGCTCGGCGTCGGTGACTCGCCCGAGCAGGTAGTCCGCAAGGACGAGCTCATTGAACTCGGAGGCAACTTCCGCAAGGAGCTTGGGTAGCCTGAGCGCAGGTATGAGGCTGTGGTGCTCCATGCTCTCGACGAAGTGCACACCGTGGCCGATCTCGTGCGCGAGCGTGATTAGCGCGGCCAGGTCACCGGTGTAGTTGATCAGAATGAAGGCACCCTTCTCTGGGACTGGGTAGCAGAATCCACCGCTGTCCTTGCCCTTCCGTGGGGTGGCGTCTATCCGCTCTTCCACAAAGAAAGACCTCCCGCGGGCACCGAAGTGGTGGTCGAAACCAAACATCGATTCCTCGACCCATTCCCGAGCACGATCCCACGGAATCGACACCTTGCGGTTCCCTGAGAGAGGGGCGCCCAGGTCTGAGCTCTTCACCTTCTCCAGTCCAAGCACCTTGCCTTTCCACTCGTAGTAGGAATGGATTGCTCCTAGCCTCTCCCGGTTGACATCGATGACAGAGAGGACCAGTGATCTCTCGATCTCGTTGAGCGTGTTCTCAGGATCCATCGGGTGTTCAAAGCCGCGCATCTCACACTCGATGGAGTGGTCCTTTGCGACGCTGGTCAGGAGAAAGGTGTAAACATCTATGTTCTTATCGTAGGTCTCCAGCAACCTGGCTCGGGCACGTGCACGAAGCGACGCGTCAGGATGAAGCCTCAGCGATCTGAGGTCAGCCTGTGTGACTGCCTTAACCTGGCCGTCTATCTCCATCGTCCCGAAATCCATCCGCGCCGCGAACTCGTTTCGGAACCGGACCATGGCATGCTTGCCCGCTATGTCCTTTTTCACTATGACCTGCTCTTCTTTCTCGCTGAGAGTGTGAGGGGCCAGAGCAAGCTGATGCTCGAG
>CAYMBA010000089.1:6967-10322 GCA_964388535.1 uncultured bacterium
ATGCTCGAGATGGTGCCTGTATGGCGACAACTTTCGGTCCAGTGCTAGAGAGCGTAGCAGGTCGGGGTCCAGCTTTCGGAGTTCGATATCGACGAAGAGCAATTCCGATCGCCAGCGCTGCACCTGCTCGTCCATGGCTATCTTGAAGGCCATCTTCTCCTCGTTGGCCTGGTCCACGACCGACCGCAGGTGCGCGTAGGCTCTCAGACGCGCAGCAAGGGTTTCGAACTCCTCCTGCGTGCGTATCACCTCCAGGAGGTGATCAGCAGTGATATCGGGCCTGGCTATTGTGCCCCGGTAGGAGCGAAGCTTCTCGAGGAGTGATTCGGCCTTCTGGTGGTCGGCTTCCAGCCTGGGGTCGTTGGGCGATTCGTAGATGAGGTGCAGCTGCCAGAGCACCTCGGATTCGAAGATCTCACGCTGGGGACCGGATCCGAGCTCCAGCTTCTCGTCTTCGGTCATCGCGTCCTCCTGTCCTGAGGACGGCAGCTCCAGGTCCGGATGCAAGGCGGCTGCGGCGTTCCAAGGGCGGGACTAACTCCTCGCATGGAAAGCCGGACCTAGCGGGAAGGGTGCACTGTCCGCGCACAGCGGAAGCCTACGTCGCCTGCGCCGGTTGAGGGGTTGAACGAAAAGCGCCGGGCGCAGTACAGATCCCTCTCGTGTACCCGCCAACTGCCTCCCCTGGCTATCCTGCCGAAGGTTTCGTATCCGGGCCCGTGCGGATCCACTTGGGGGCCCTCGGGATAGAAAGCCTTCCAGTCATAGCACCATTCCCAGACGTTGCCCGAGAGATCCATCACGCCAAGTGGGTTGGCGCCTTGCGGAAAACTCCCCACAGGAGCGATGCTTCCAAGGGCCTCGGCGACGTTTGCCTCCACACCCGGCGCCGGGGGCGTGTTTCCCGTTGGATAGCGCCTTCCGTCGGGGTACCGGGCCAGGTATTCCCATTCCGCTTCGGTAAGGAGCCGCCAACCCTCGGCGAGATGTACGCGCCCGCCGGGGCCGCACCTCCAGCTCGTCACATCGAATGCCGGCGGAAGATGTTCCCTCCAGCTGCGGATGTTGCAGTAGAGGGCCGCGCCGTACCATGTGATGTGCGTGGCTGGCCAGTTTTCTTTCCCAGAGACCGGGAAGAACCCGGTCGTACGCGCAAAGCCGATCCCATAGTCCCGCGGGTTTTCCATGTCGGCGAGTAGGAGCAGGACCTTGGTGTCGGCGCCTCCGACCAGCGTCTTGCTCGTCTTCACCTTGTTCTTATCGACATAGATGAGGCCGTGCTGGTAGGCCCAATTGAATGCGTCTGCGACTTGGGCGTTTGTGACTTCATAGCGGTCTACTACGAAGTCATGAGTCAAAGTGACCTCGTGGACGGGCAGCTCCGTGGTCGATGATGCCGGGTCCTCATTACCCATGAGGAAAGTGCCAGCGGGTGCATAGACGACATCGGGAACCCCCGGGAGGCAGCCCCCAACCGACGGGCCCAACTCGGGCGCGTCACTGGGCAGCATGGTCGTGTAGCCGTCGTGTAGCTCGAGAAGGAATTGATAATCGTGCTCTCCCTGTGCCAAGAAGGCTGCGAACTCGTAGGTTATCGCTCCCGCCGCTGTGTAGACTGGCGCCATGCGATTCTTCTGACCGTCAATGATCACGTAGATGGACGTTTTCGCCTTGTCTGTAATGAACTGGCCGTCCACCCGATAGACGAAGCCGCAGCACTCCGTTCCCTCCTTGTTGAGGAGTCTGCCGCCGCTCAGCACCGGCCGGTCGTCCTCTGTGGGGGTCGTGAAAACAAGTACTTCGGACAGATCCGACCAATTGCCAGCGTCATCCACGGACTTGAGGGCCACCGAGTAGCTCTTGCCCGGCTCCAGCCCGGTGATCTCCACCTTCTGGAACGAGCCCGCGGGGGAGGGCGTGGGGATGTCGGACAGTTTCGTCGCGTCATCCCAGTTGGCATCGTTGATAGTGAAGGTGGCCAGGCGTATGTCGTACGCCTTGGCGGTTCCCCTGCGACCGTCATCCCCAGGTGCAGACCACGTGATCCTGACGCTTGTGGGGTGGGCTTTCCCAAGGGCCAGACCGACGGCATTGGGGGGTGTGGTGTCAGGCGGGCGAAAGACTGGCTCAGTGGCTTCCTCGGAGCAACCACCCGCGATGGCCACGATGATAGCAGCCGTGAGGAAGCGGAATGCGAAGGAAAGGGCCTTCTCTGGGGGCTTTCTCTTGCCTGCGGGTTCTGCACTGCGGCTCCACATCTCAAACGCTCCTTTGGGCAGCAACGGCCCCTGGCTCAGGCGGGATCGACGACTCATCTTCCAAGAACCTAATATCAAAGACCAAAGCCTGGGCAGAGGTCAAGGACGCACCGCTGTAGTTTCTTCTTTCTCCTGAGCACCTTCCCTGGCGCCTCCCGGTGGCAACACGGCAGAGCGGCTCCTCGGAAGGCCTTGGGGAGTTGGGCGCGGGTCGGTGGGGTACGGCAGATCCTCAGCCGGGATCAAAGGGAGCTGCTTCTTTGGCTTTCGCGTGGCTACGTCGAATGCGGCGCTTCTACCTGCTTCCCCAAGGCGCTACAATGTCTGTTTTCCAAGGGGCTTGAGAATCTATCCGCGCAAGAAGGAGGCCATGAGGTGATCCGCTTCACCAACACGATGACGCGCAGGTTGGAGGAGTTCGTGCCGCTCGTGCCTGGGCGGGTCCACATGTACCACTGCGGGCCGACGGTCTACGACTATGCTCACATTGGCAACCACCGTGCTTTCCTGCTGGCCGATCTGCTGAGGCGGCTCTTCGAGTACCACGGCTTCGAAGTGAAGCAGGTGATGAACATAACCGACGTCGGGCACATGACGATCGATGAGGCCGACGCGGGGGTGGACAAGATAGAGGAAGCCTCGAAACGCGAGGGTCTGGATCCCTTTGCCGTGGCGCGCAAGTACGAGAAGGCCTTCTTTGAGGATCTCGATGCCCTGAATGTGCGTAGAGCCCACGTCTATCCCAGAGCGAGCGAACATATCCAGGAGATGATCGAGCTGGTGAAGCAGCTGGAGGAAAAGGGAATCGCGTACCGCTCGGGGGATACGGTTCTTTATGACGTTTCGAAGTTTCCGGGCTACGGGGAGCTTTCCCATAAGAGGCTCGAAGACCTGCAGGCTGGGGCCGGGGGCAGGGTCACGGAGGAGATGCTGGCCGGCAAAAGGAATCCTTACGACTTCCGCCTATGGAAGACCGATCCAACGCACCTGCTGCAGTGGGATTCTCCGTGGGGGCGAGGCTATCCAGGATGGCACCTCGAGTGCTCGGTGATGGCGCGGAAGTACCTGGGGGATACACTCGACATCCATACCGGCGG
>CAYMBA010000090.1:0-10280 GCA_964388535.1 uncultured bacterium
GAGGACCTACCGCCTCAGCTAGCAACAGTGAAGCGCCAGATTGCTGACATACTCGAGGAATACCGCAGCTACGGGAAGGGAAACGTACAGGTCGAGTTTGTTGACCCGGCCAAGGACCCGGTCATCGAAAGACGGGTGAGGTCGCTAGGGATCCCGGAGATCGTGGCCCAGACCCTGAAGCGTGACGAGTTTCAGGCTCTCAACATCTACCTGGGCATCGCGGTAAGCTATCTCGACCGTCATGAAGTCATCCCGGTGATCCAGGACACCTACACGCTCGAGTACGATCTCACCTCGGCGATTCTCAAGGTGAGCAGAGATACCGACTACGTGATAGGGATCCTGACCGGCCCGACAATCTACTCCCTGGACAAGGATCTCTCAGGCCTCAAGGACAAGCTCAGTCAGGAGTTCGAGGTCCGGAGGGTGGACCTGCGTGGGGGTGACGAGCCTGTTCCCGAGGACATCGATCTGCTGCTCATAATCGGACCCGAGAGGGTGAGCGACAGGGAACAATACCAGATCGACCAGTACGTGATGCGGGGCGGCAAGGTAGTGTGCCTGGTTGATCCAATCAAACTACCGGAAGACGGCGGCCTTCAGGCGATACCCGTCGACTCTCAGCTCCAGGATCTGCTCGCTCACTACGGCATCAGGATCCAAAAGGCCCTGGTCGTAGACAGGTTGAGCGCAACGGCAAGCTTCACCGGCGGTTTCTGGCGCTACACCCTTCCCTATCCGTACTGGCCGAAGACGGTGCCCGATCTGTTCAACAAGGAGCACCCGATAACAAAGAAGCTCGAATCGCTCGTGCTGCCGTGGGTAGCCCCAATCGAAGTGGATCTGCCGATAGAAAAGGGTGACCCGCTCCAACACCTGAAGGAGATGGAGAAGGAAGCGCGAAAGCGGGCTGCGGAGCAAATGGGCCTGGAAACGCCAGAGGATGAGGAAGAGCAAGCTGAGGAAGGCGGTGAAGAAGAAGGCGAAGAGGAGGAGAGCGAGGCCGATACGACCTTCGCCAAAGCCAGTGTCCTGGTGCGCAGCTCACCAGAATCCTGGACAGTGACCGGCTACTATGATCTCAACCCGCAGCAGCAGTTCGTGCCGCGGGGAGACAAGTCGCCAAGCATCCTTGCCGTCGCCGCAACAGGGAAGTTCCCCAGCTTCTACAGGGAACACGAGATTCCTGGCTCAGAGGAAGGTGACTCGCTGAGTGCGTCTCTTGGCGAACCGATCCTCATGAGCCCTGAGACCAAGATCGTGGTGGTAGGCAATGCCCTCTTCGCCACTGACGCGTTTACGGCTCAGTTCCCCGAGAACCTTGTTTTCCTGCTGAACACACTCGATTGGAGGACCTTTGGCGAAAGCCTGATCGGAATCCGCTCCAAGGGCGCTACCCAGAGACCCTTGAAGCCTCTGTCGGACACTGCGAAATCGACGGTCAAAATCGCTTGCATCCTTGGCTCGCCGCTTCTCGTCATCCTGTTTGGACTCATAAGGTTGTCGCTGAGACGGCGGGCCCGCTCGGCACGGGAACTCGCGATGAGAGGTGAGCAGGCTTAGGGAGGTCGCTTCGAGATGAGAACGAGAACACTGGTCATACTCGCGATCGTCGCCGTGGTCCTTGCTGTACTGGCCGCGGTATCCAGGAAGGCCGAGCATTCCAGGCAGCGACTGGAGTCGGGAAGCCTGTTCCCAGGTGCCGACTGGAAGGCAGCTACTGAGATCTTCATGGCCACCAAGGAAGACACTGTTCTGCTCCACAAGAAGGGAGGCCAGTGGCTGGTTGCAACCGAGGGCGACTATCCCGCCGACACAAGCGGCATCAGCCGGGCACTAGGAAAGATGAAGTACTTCGACAAGAAGTACCTGCGCTCGAAGAGGCGCGAGAGCCTGGTCCGATTCGAGCTGGAAGATACCATGGGCACGGAGGTGCGCATCTCAGGCCCGGGCGGGAGCTTGCTGGCCCACTTCCGAATCGGTAAGAGGGGCCCTGACTTCAGCAGCCAGTACATCCGCCTTGGAAAGACCAGCGAGGTCTACCTGATACCGAAGCATCTGGCCTCCGCCTTCGATGTCTCCAGGCCCACATGGAGGGATAAGACCATTTTCAAGTTCGACCACCAGAAGGTTGAGCGCATATCGGTGCACGAAGAAGACAAGGGAACATATACGCTGGAGAAGAACCAAGAGGGCGACTTCGTGCTCGTGGAGCCCGAAAGTTCCGCCGTCAAGCAGGACATAGTGAAGCGCATCGCACGCAGCCTGGCCGATCTGCGCTGCACCGACTTTGCCGACTCTGTAGCCGACCTGGCAGAAGCGGGCCTCGAGCCGCCCAAGGCCAAGGTCACCGCTTGGCTCGAAGACGGGGCGACATACGCCCTGGAGCTGGGAGGTGAAGACGAGCGCGGCAGGATCTACGTGCGGAAGCCCGGCTCCGAAACCATCTTTCTCATCATGAAGGGCAAGCGCAACACGATCGTGCGCGACCTGAACGAGATAAAGGAGGAGCCAAAGGAAGAAGCGGAGCCGGAAACGTCACCCGGGAGCAAAGAGAAGCAGTAGCCACCGTGGGGAAGCCGGCGCTACTTGCAGGCAGCGATAGGTTCAGGAGCCGGGAGCCTCAAGAGCCTCCGGAGACACGCCTCGATCAGGTGGGCCTTCACAGGTCTTTCCACCACGCAGACGACATTGGCGGGTAGTTCTGCCGGTAGGGCATCCCGAGGAGCATCGGACGGAACAAGCAGGATGACTGGCGTGCGCGGCGCCTGGGCACACAGATCCTCTGCCAGAGCCACCGAGTCCTTCAGCGATGCGAAGCCGATGACAAAGGCGGATGCTCCATCGCTAGCCAGCCTGTCCAGGACTCCGCCAGGAGAAACCACAAGGGTCGAGTCTATCGCCCGCGAGACGAGATAGCGCGAGAGGAAAACGCCCGAATCCTTTGAGTCGGCCACCACGACTGGTTCTTCCAGGGTAAGCCCACCGCCCGAAGGCAGGGGAAGCCCAGCCAGCATGCCTTGGACCAGTCCCTCCACGCCCCCCTTGCGGTCGATCAGAGTGATGGGAAGCCCTAGCTCGGAAAGGCGCTCTGAGAACTCCTTGCCGCGGCCACTGAGAGCCCAGATCGGAATCGTGGGCAGCCGGACGAACTGGTGGCCCAGCGACTCATAGGCAAGCAGGGTCTCGAGGTCCATCAGGGTCGGGGCCGGGGCATCCAGATCGCACAGCACCCCCACGGGAAACAGCTTATCGAGCACGGAGATAGCATCTGGGAGACCAGCCGCCCAGACGGGCACGATGCCTGTGCCCGCCAAAAGGGAATCGATCCGCTCGGCGAAGTTGCGATCTAGGGCCCAGGTGAGAATGTAGATCTCCCGCAGTGGACGACCCACGGTGTTTCCTTCCCTCACCTCGAGCCCCTGCCCCGGCTCCGCCTCGGGAGGAAGCCGGAGTGGCATCACTATACACCCATCCGCATTTTCTGCAAGACCAAGCTACCCCGTAGGTGAATCCCCCGTAGAGTCTGCAAAGACACCCTTGGGCCTCAGAAAATCCGGGTGAGCCACTCGAAGCCGAAGATTCGCTTCAAGTCATTGAAAAAGATGGCCACGATCAGCGCTAGCAGAAGCAACATACCCACCTGCTGGGCGATCAGCTTGGCTCTCGTGGGCACCTCTCTGCGCAGCACCGCCTCTAGGAGAAGGATGGCTGCGTGACCCCCGTCTAGAGCCGGTATCGGCAGCAGATTGAGACAGCCAATGTTGACGCTTATGAAGGCAATGAAGGAAATCAAGGCCATGGGGCCCGCCTTTGCACTTTCGCCCGAAAGCTTGGCTATCATCACCGGGCCGCCGAGGTCTTTCAGGGAGGCCTCTCCGCTCATCAGCCTCCAGAGGGCCTCGCCCACAGTACGTACCACATTCCACGTCCCCACGAAGCCGGCAGTTGCTATCTCCCCGGCCGTGGCCGGGCGATAGCGCATCATCTGGGCAATGCCCATAAGCCCAACCTCACGGACCTCCCCGTCGAGCTTCATCTTCCTGCGCATCGTCGTGAGGGCAACTTCCAGAGTATCGGTGCCCCGCGCGAGGACCACACGCACCTCTTGCTCCGGCTTCGGATGAACGTTGGCTGTCAGATCTTCCCAGGTCTCAATCGGCACGCCATCGATCGACAGTATGCGGTCGCCCACCAGGAGGCCTGCCTCCTCCGCCGGGCTTCCGGGCGAGATCCCACCGACCACAGGCCCCGCGGGCTCGGGGATTCCCTCCACGGCGGCAATCAACGTGTAGAGCACGACGGCCAGGAGGAAGTTCATCAACACCCCGGCACCCATCACCCACAGCTTCTGGATCGTGTTCTTCGACACGTACTCCCAGGGCGCACCGGTAAGGGCCTCTTCCCCCTCGAGCCCCTCGTCGATCATCCCCGCCATCCTCACGTAGCCGCCCAGAGGTATCACACCTATGCGATACTCGGTGTGTCCTACTTTCCTGCGAAGCAGATTGGGCGGGTAACCTAGTGAGAAGGCCAGCACGCGGATGCCTACGCTTCGGGCTGCGAGGAAGTGGCCGAGCTCATGGACGAAGATCACGACCCCTATGACAACGATGAACGACAGTATGGAGACCATCCAATCATCCTTTCGGCCACCTTCCTCATCTCCTCCGTGCGAGGAAGACTGCCAGCCTCTCGCGTGCTAGCACGCAACCGTCGGGAAACAACCTCGCGCCCACCGGCGCGGGGCCGTAAGGAAACCATCACTCATCCTGCGCGCTTGCACGCAGCAGGAAGTATAACAGCTGCAGGATAGCAGTGGCAGCCGCAGCCACATAGGTCATCGCCGCCGCCCTGAGGACCTTCCTTGCCCCGTCGAGCTCCACAGGGGTCAGTATGCCCGAGCCGGCAAGCACAGCAAGCGCCCGTCGGGATGCATCGAACTCCACGGGAAGCGTGACCAGCTGAAACAGTACGACCAAGCTAAAAAGGATTATGCCCAGCTTGACCAGCGAGGCGAGGCTGAAGATCAGACCGAAGAAGAGCAGCGGCCACGAGAAAAGGCTCCCGATCTTCGTCGCCGGGACGAGCGCCGAACGTACGGAAAGAGGAAAGTAACCTTCGGCGTGTTGCAGTGCGTGTCCCGCCTCGTGCGCCGCCACCCCGAGGGCAGCTATCGAAGTGCCGTTGTAGACACCGGGGGAAAGCATCAGCCGCCGCCGCACTGGGTCGTAGTGGTCGGACAGGAATCCTTGCGCCACACCCACCTCGACACCACCAATCCCGTAGAGCGCCAGTATCCTCCTTGCGACCTCGGCGCCGGTCATACCGGAAGAGGCCAGGATCCTCGAATACTGGCTCATGGCGCTTCCCACCTGAGCCTGGGCTACGATGGATATGAGCAGCGCTGGTAGCATGAAGAGCAGGTAAAGCGGATCGAACAGACCGAAGATCATCCCTCATCCCTCCGGCATGCGGGTAGTGCCCGCCCTAAGGAAGACCCGCTGCATTTCGACCCGGTGATCCCAGGCGATAAGTCCTCCGGCCAACAACCATCGACTGCGCACATACACCGAGGGGAGCAAGGTTGTTTCAGCCCCCCGCCTACTACGGGCCTGAGCCTACATCGGAGGATGCCCTTTTCAAGGCGCGCAGCAGATCTCTGTGGTGTTCGTCCGCGGCCCCAAGCAGTTCGAGCCTTTCGAGTACTCGCACGAGCCGCCGGGCAACCTTCTGCCGCGCAGGGCCCTCCTGAAGGTCCGCAAGCCGCTGCTCGAGGGCCGCGGCCATCAGCGTGAGCGCTGGCGCCTCGGGCGCTCCCCGGGCAATCCCCTCCTCCAGATAGTGCACTGCCCTATCTATCATCCCTGCCGCCAGGAAGCGCACACCTGCCTGTGCCAGCAGCGAACCCGCATCCTCCGCACCCATGGCCGCTGCCCGCACATAGGCTTCTCCCGCCTCGACGTCGAGCCCAAGCATCTCTGCCAGCTCGGCGTAGCGCACCGCATCCTTCGCCGTCTCATCCCCTGATGCAGCAACCCGCCTGGCGTATTCGAGGGCTTCCTTGGGCCTGCCGCTGGTTGACGCCAAGTAGCGAAGCGCTCGCAAGGGCAGTACCCAGGTAGAGTCGAGTTCGAAAGCGCGCATCAAACTGCGCCGCGCTTTCTCCCTATCCAGATACTGAAGCTCCAGAAACCCCTTCGCACAGTGGAAGCGCTTGTTCGAAGGAAAGATGGAAACGCATTTCTCATACTCCCGCTCGGCCTCTTCGTAGCGTTGCAGCTTCCGGTAGTACTTACCAATCTCCTCGTGTGCGTAGGCCCTGGGGAACCGGGGCAGATCTTCTATCACCGACTCGAACCTCCGAAGCGACTCCTTGGTGGACGCATTGAGAGCGAACCACGGCACCACAAGAAGTGCTGCCGCTACAACGACACGCGAAGCCAGGTGCTCTCGGCCCCGAAGATCGGGAAGGCGGAAGAAAAGCGAGGCAGCAAGGAGGCAAACTGCAACGGAATGAGCGGCAAGGAGGTCCCAGTCCCTCACCATCCCAAGCCTCATGACGAAGAAGACGGCAACCAGCACCACACCGGCAAGCCCAAGGGCCAGGCCCTTCGCCACCGAGCGCAGGTCCCAGGGTTCTCGCCAGGTGCGAGGGGCTGTGGGCTCTCGGCGCTTCACCCCGGCGCCCCTTTGCCTGCGGCTCCGGCGCCCGCTACTCTCCGGGTGGGACTCCCGACCGCGGCTTGCTGGCGCTCTGTCATCTGGCGCCTCGCTCACAGTGCCAGGACCTGGCCCACTGCGCAGCACCCCCCACGCTCCGAGTAGGAGCACCAGCGAAGGCCCCGCAAGAAGGATCGCCAAGTTGGCCAGGTCCTTCCAATGGCGGGGCATCAAGAAACCTGTCTCCCCAAACAGCGGCCGCAGAAGCCGCACCTTCTCCCCCGATTGCCGCAACGATTTCAACAGAGGCTCCCACCCCCCGCCCAGTGCGAGGAGTACCGCTACAGAGGTGAGCGCCATCACGAAAACCCCTACACCGAGCCGGACGATCCTCGAGGCAAGCGACGAACGGCGCTCTGCGGGGCCAGGCCAAAGCAGGGGGCCGAGGAGCGCTGGGGCAAGAAACAACGCGTCCGGGTGAAAGGCCAGGCCCAGGCCAAAAGAGAACCCCAGCGCTTCGAGAGAGGCAGAACCCCGGTAATAGAGCAGCAGCAGCGACCCGAAGAGAAGCATTGCCACTGAGAGCATCTGGTAGCACTCGGGATAGCCCATGAAGATCTGCAGCCTAGCTGCAAGGATCAGCAGGGCGTACAGGAAGCCCCTCTCGAAGTCGGTTCTTCCCAGACGCCGTGAGACCCAGGCAGCAGTCTCCAGGTACAGAAAGCCCGCAGCAACGCTCACCCCGGCGAAGATGCGAAACGTTCCGGCCTCGGTTGCTGGATCGACAATCTGCTTCAGCCAAGCCCTTAGCGCGAAGGCCAGCCAATCGAAGCCATGCAATCTCCCCCCGAGGTCCACTATTTCCCCCAGCAACCAGCCGTCGCCGAGGAAGTAGTGCGGCACGCGAAGCAGCCAGAAGACCGCAGCCCCTACCACGGGTACGACCAGATGGGCCAGAATCGGCCTGCCCAGGACGTTGCGGCCGAACCAGGCAAGTGAAGCAGAAACAGCAGCTAGGCCTCGCGGAAGAAAGAGCAGGGCGGAGGCTGCAACCAGTGAGGCCACTCTACTCCAGAGTGGCAGATATGCCAGGTGGTTGAATCCCCAGGCCCAGGGCCCGGGAAGGAAAGCACCCACCGCCACAGCAACGAAGAGCACTGCGGGGAGGTACTCCCAAAGCCCCGATCGCTGCCGCAGTGCCTTGCCCAGGGCCAGATGCCCAGTTTCCCTCGTCTCTTCGGACACGCCTCCTCCCTGGCCGGGGCGAAGAGGTCAAACCCTCACCCTGCAGCGGGCATCTTACAGGATCGCTACCTGCGGGCTACACCCAACCGGAGTGGATGTTGACCGCCGCTGCCGGGCTCCATATCCTGCGATCTCACGGTTTAAGGCTACCCTACCACGGTGTGAGCTTCGCATCCCACACCCTGGAGAAACGAGATCTGTCATGGACCATACCGATTCACTCTGTATCACCGCACTGAGGATCCTCTCCGCCGACGCCGTACAGCGCGCGCATTCAGGGCACCCGGGCATGCCCATGGGTGCGGCTTGCATCGGCTATACGATCTGGACCCGATTCCTACGGCACGATCCCGAGGACCCCGAATGGCCCGACCGGGACAGGTTCATCCTTTCGGCAGGGCATGGTTCGATGCTGCTGTACTCGCTTCTCCACCTGAGTGGCTATGACCTCTCGATGGAGGACCTCAAGGCATTCAGGCAGAAGGGCTCCCGTACACCGGGGCACCCAGAATACGGGCTGACGCCCGGTGTGGAGACAACCACAGGGCCCCTCGGGCAGGGCTTCGCAACGGGCATCGGGATGGCAATGGCCGAAAGGTTCCTGGCCCACCACTTCAACAAGCCCGGCCTCGAGATCGTGAACCATCGCGTGGTGGGCATAGTGGGCGACGGTGACCTGATGGAGGGTATTTCACACGAAGCGGCTGCCCTTGCCGGGCACTTGCAGCTCGGCCGGGTCATCTATGTCTTCGACTCCAACGGCATCACCATCGAGGGACCAACGGGGCTCGCTACGAGTGAGGATGTACGCAAGCGCTTCGAGGCCTATGGATGGCAGGTGTTGGAGGCAGATGGCGAAGACATGGACGCACTGGAAGAGGCACTGCATGCGGCAGACTCCGAGCGGGAAAGGCCATCTCTCATAATAGCGCGAACGCGGATTGGCCGTGGGAGCCCAGGCTTCGAGGGAAGCGAGAAGTGTCACGGTGCACCGCTGGGAGAAGAGGAACTGGAGCGGACCAGGAGAAACCTCAACTGGCCCTACGGGCCTTTCGAGATACCCGATGAGGTCTACGAGCGCTTTGCTGGGGTGCGGCTCAGGGGGAAGGCCCTGCATTCGGAGTGGGAAAGTACCCTCGAGCGGTACGAGAAGGAATACCCCGAGTTGGCCTCTCAGTGGCGCCGTTGGCACGAGGGGCTCCTACCGGAGGGGTGGGATGAAGCCCTGCGTGGGATTGCGGAGATGGCGCAACCCGCTGCAACGCGAGCCGTATCTGGGGCCGTGATCAATGAGCTAGCGCCCCGGTTGGGCAACCTCGTCGGCGGCTCCGCCGATCTTGGACCATCCAACAAGACGACCATCAAGGAAGCCAAATGGTTTGGCCCGGGCGGGGCAACAGGAGCGAACGTGCACTTCGGCGTCAGGGAACACGCCATGGCAGCCGCAGGCAACGGGATGGCGCTCCACGGGGGAGTGCGGCCATTCGTCGGTACCTTCCTCGTCTTCTCCGACTACCTCCGACCGGCCCTGCGCCTGAGCGCCATGATGCGAACGCGCGTGATCTATGTCTTCACACACGACAGTATCGGTGTCGGGGAAGACGGCCCTACGCATCAGCCCATTGAGCACCTTGCTGCCCTACGGGCGATACCGCACCTGCTCGTCCTGCGGCCAGCAGATGCGCGTGAGACGGTGGAAGCCTGGTGGATTGCAATCCGCTCGCCCGGACCCGTCGCACTCGCCCTATCTCGACAGTCCCTCGCCCCCATCGACCGCAGCCGGATGATGCTGCCACAGGAGGCAGGACTTGAGACGAGGGTGCCCGAGGCCCCATTCGGGCGCGTTGCGAGCAGCCTGGGAGGCTACGTCATATCAGAGGCAACAGTCGGGCAGGACAGCCGGCCGAGCGTGGTGCTCGTAGCTACTGGCTCCGAAGTGGGGCTTTGCATTGAGGTTCAGGCGCGATTGGAATCCTCTGGCATCGCCACCCGTGTCGTCAGCATGCCTTCCCTGGAGCTTTTCGAGGACCAAACGGAGGCCTACAGGCGATGGCTCCTCGGACCAGAGGGAACGCACAGATTCGTCGTCGAAGCCGGCGTCCGCCAGGGATGGGAAGCAGTGGCAAGCTCGCCGGACCACGTCATCTCGGTGGAGACTTTCGGCATATCGGCTCCGGCATCAGAGGTCTTCGCTCACTTCGGCCTGACACCCGATCGTGTGGAAGCCAAGGTGCGGAAACTGCTAGGGGATTCTTCAGCGGGCGCAACGTGAGCCGCAGCCGCGCCGGAACGGGAAGAACAAAGCATGGGGTGGCCACACTGGCACTGCAAAGCCTGCCGCGCGAAAGCGCTCGTGCTGCTCCTTCCCCTCT
>CAYMBA010000091.1:0-10247 GCA_964388535.1 uncultured bacterium
GGAGGTGGCTCAGAGAGGAGATGATGGCCTTCATCGGGCCTCCTTCAGTTTCTGCCACCGGACGGAATCGCCTGCAGACCTGCCCGAACTCCTCAGTCGCCGAGACGGCGCCTTAGTCCGTCACACAAGATGAGAGCGACGGTACGCGCCCACTCTAGTCGCCGCTGGTCTGCGCCGTCAACAGCGGCAAGGTCTCCAACATATGGAGATCGGCAACTCTGGCCGCGACCCCCGCCTTCCAAGCCGCCACCCTCCAGCACAACCGCACCTAGCCGAAAGAGGCTCAGCAAGCGGGCCCTGCCTACGGGCAGCGAGCACGCCCGGTTTGACCCAAGGGCACATGCGGCCTAACCTTTTGGCGGGTGTCGTGCTTGGCAGCCGCCCCGAGCCCGCCAGCCGGCGCGATCTTTGGGGGTGAATCTGCGCATACTTCCCCGCCCAGAGGAGGTCCTACGATGGCCAAGAAGAGAGCCTCGTGGAAGGAGAAGCTACTCAAACCCGATCGGGTAGAGCTGAAGAATACACGCAAGGGCCGCATGCTCATTCCCACGCCCCTGGAGGTGGCCAAAGCAATGAGGAAAGCGCGCAAGGGGCGGGTCACAACGACTGAGCAGATCCGCCAGTACCTGGCTGAGAAGCATGGAGCCGACTACACCTGCCCCCTTACTACCGGCATCTTCGCAAAGATAGTGGCGTTCGCGGCCGAGGAGGACCGAGCCGCCGGCAAGAAGCGCCTGGTGCCGTGGTGGAGAACCGTGAAACCGGATGGCTCCCTGATGGACAAGTTCCCCGGAGCGCCACATCTTCAGAAGCAGCTACTCGAAGCCGAAGGCCACGAGATCGTACCAGTCGGCAAGAAGGGAACCTTGCGGCTGAACTCGTTCCGAAAAAGGTAGAGCCACCCACAAGATCGCAGGGAGGCTGCCGGGGCGGTCCGCCTCGAGACCGTGATAAGACGGCATCCGCCCCGGCCGAAGCACGGTCAATTGAGCTTTGGATCGGCGCCCCACTCACTCCCCAAGGACACAAAGTCGGATGGAGGATCCAGCGCGAAGAAGAGTTCCACCATGGCTGGATCAAGACTCAGCACCCTCACCCCGGGAATCTTGGTGAGCAGATGGGCAGCGCAAGAGAGGCAATATGGCCTTCCATCGATGATAGGCAGCCGTCCCTTCCTCGCTTCCGGTGGCAGAGGTTCTCCGCACGAGGCGCAACGTGGCATCTGACGCAGCATCTCATCCAGACTGTCCAGGGCATCTCCTTCCCTCCCCTCCGAAACCGCCCGCTCCATTCTCTCCAGCAGATCCCTGGGAGCTGAGAGATAGAGACCAGGCCTCCGCTTGATCCTGGCAAGGATCTCCTCCGGCCGGAGCGACTCCAGGCCCCAGCGCCCAGCATGCTTGCCGCCATAGTCGTACAAGGTACTCAGCAAAGCCCAGGAGAAGCGGTAGATAGCTCTCTTTACTCCCTCCTCGGCAGGTAGTCGGCCATTGTGCCTACGCCAATCGTGATCTCCTGAGAAGCGGTCGAATCCCTTCACGCTACCCCTCCTAGTTCAAGCTCGGAAGCAGCCGTCCGAGACGCCTGGCTGCCTCCTCTTCACTCATTAGCAGTGGAACGAAAGTGGCCGCTGGAGGCGGTGGTCCTTGAGAGCCGCTCAGCGCCTGCTCGCGCATCTGAGCCTCTCGACTGGACCTGCTGTTGTGGCCTGGAAGAAATGGCGCAGCCTCTCTCTGCACCCGCTCTTGACACGCAATGCAATAGAACGAGAAGGAAATGACGACGCCCTGGTCCGTCTTTCGCCCGCAGCGCTGGCAACGCCCATAGCCGAGCGCACTCAGCCAAGGCCGCTCAGGCCGTCTCTCCCTCCAGGGATCGAGCCCCTCAACCTTCATCTGCTACTCCCCCCTGACCTCAGGCTGTACTTCTCCATTCTCCCTCACCAATGCCTCACCCTCCCCCCTACTCCCGTCGCCCCCACCAACTGAGACACACAGAACCCTTCCCGGCACGAACTCCTTCCGCGCGCACCGTCCGCATATCCTCCCCATCCCATCCCAATCCCACCCCCAAACCGTTCCAAGCTCCCCACCACACCTCCTGCACACAGCGCCCTCCCTTGCGCCCAATCTCCCAAAGGGTTCACCCCTTGCGGACTCCACCCTCTTCAATCCAAGGTCTTCTCTCCTCTTGGCAGCCATACCTTCCTCCTTTCTCAATGCGCCCACGCAAATCCTGATCCCTTGAGAAGGATGCCCGGACAGGTCCGGCAATAGCACAACCTCCACTACCTACCAAATGCTCGCACCTAGACAATTCTTGCACAGTATCTCCTCCCCCGCGATCACTGCGGCGCCAGTATAACACCACCCCCGAGAGTGTCAAGCAAAAAAGTTACACATACGCAGGCGCAGGGCTCTAACTGCAGATGTGCAACCAATGTAGAAGAATTGTTTAGTTATACAAATCGCCGCTGTATAATATGATTTACTCGGCCAAGAATTGGACGATTAATCTAGTTTTGTTACGGCGTTTTCCTGAGCTCACAATTCAGGAAATGCCAGCCGCACGTTACCGGAGCTGGGGCCGGGAAACTGGTCCCCTCGGGCTCAAAGATGTCGCCGGCTACAAGGTTTCCCTGTAGCTCCAGGAATCAGATCCCGAAGCTCAGACTTTGGTCATGGCGGCTGCGAAATCAGGCCATGTGGAGCTTCGAAGGTTGGATTGAGCTGCAGGCTTTGTTTGCGGCCGAAGGGAAGGAGAAGAGCTGCAGACAGGGTCAAAGGCCAAGGAGGTGCCCGAGCTTCGCCCAGAGGGCAGCTATCTCAGGTGCGGCCTTGGTATCGGTTTCTGTGGGGGCAAGGCCATCCATTTGAGCGCGCGTCACACCCGGATCATAGGAGACACGTCCGGCAAGCGAGGCGCCGTGCTGCGAGGCCTCCTGCTCGACTCGCTCCGTCAGGGTGGGATTGAGGTCCCATCGGTTGACACACACTGCTGAGGGAATCTTGAAATGCGCCGCCAGGTCCAAGACCCGCTTCATATCGTGGAGACCCGAGAGTGTCGGCTCGGCGACCACCAGGACAAGTGAGGCCTGGGTAACCGCCGATATGGCGGGGCACCCGATCCCCGGAGGGCCGTCAACGATAATCAAGTCCCGCCCGGACTCTTCGGCGACGCGCCTGGCTTCTGTCCGCACGGTAGAGACGAGCTTGCCCGAGTTCTCCGCAGCTGCAGTGAGCTGGGCATGCACCATGGGCCCTCCCCTGGAATCTGAAATCATCCAGTGACCACAGTGGCGATCCGGGAAATCGATCGCGCCGACAGGACACACGCGCACACAGACGCCACAACCTTCACACCCCTGGGGGTCTACCTCATACACCACGCGGCCCTCTCTCTCGCGCTCGAAGATGGCATCGAAGCGACAGGCCTCTGCACATTCTCCACACCCTGTGCAATCCTCTGGCCGGATCACAGCCTCATGCCCGCTGATGAAGTCGTGTCGCTCCCGCTCGCGCGGCTTGAGGATCAGGTGCAGATCCGGCGCATCGACGTCGCAGTCGGCAACGACTGCGTTGCCTGCAAGAAGCGCCAGGGAAGCCACGATGCTCGTCTTCCCCGTCCCACCCTTGCCACTCAGCACAACGAGCTCCGTCAACTCACAGATCCTCCGTTGCCCGTGGTGCCTTCTCCCGTATGGCCTCTAGTTGCCTGGACACCTCGCTCAGAAGATCCCTGAAGAGCTTCTCGTATCCGCTCAAGGCCTCCACCAGTAGTCGGCCCTCCGAATAGGCCTCGGCTATCTTCCGGTCGTTCGGGATCTCCGCGAGTACAGGCAGGCCTTCCGTGCGGCAGTACTCGTGAACCCGCATATCTCCGCTCCCCATTCGGTTGACTACCACCCCAGCAGGCAATCCCAACTCGCGGGTCGTCTGCACGATCAGTCGCAGGTCGTGCAGCCCGAAGACAGTCGGCTCGGTGACAAGCAGTACGAAGTCAACTCCCCTCAGAGCGGAAACAGTCGAGCACGAAGTCCCCGGCGGGGCATCTATAAGGACAAGGCCCTCCTTCGCCTGACGTCGCCTGACCGCACGTATCACAGGCGACGCCATGGGCGCCCCAACATCCAACCGGCCCTGGATCAGTTCGATTGATCCGGCCCGATAGGTCGTGACGGTGCCAATCCGATGGGGCTCTTCGACGATCGCGTCCCTGGGGCAAACCATCGAGCACGCACCGCAGCCATGGCATAGGTCTGGGAAAACCAGGGGGATCGTTCCATAGGAAACAATGGCGTTGAACTGGCAGGCCTTGCCGCACTCACCGCAGGCATCACACTTCGCTTCATCCACCCGCGGCACAGGGATCGAGACCACTTCTTCCGCCACCACCTCGGCATCGAAAAAGAGCGCCGTGTTGGGCTCTTCGACATCGCAGTCCAGAACCTGAACTCCTCCTGAAGCGACCCGCGCCAGGTTGAGTGTGACGGTCGTCTTCCCCGTCCCGCCCTTTCCCGAAGCCACCCCCAGAATCAAGTCTCTACCCCTCCGCCCTTAAACAGCACACTTGCGCCCACCCTTTCCCCCAGGTACTGCGCCACCACTTCACACTTCACCACGAAAAGGAAAAAGACCTCGCGGCCACAGCGATCGAGTGTCTCAAAGTTCCCTTGTCCCTTGGAGATCACGAGGTCCGCTTCCCTGAACAGAGCTCTTACCTCACCTGAACACTCCTTGAGCACTGTCCCAGGCGCGGAGGAGCCGCTCGGCAACACACGGACCAGCCCATCGAGCCCAACCTCCCTTGCATCAGCCATCGTGGCGTCGTTTATCACGGGCTCGCCGCGGACAACCACAGTCACCCGATCAGGACCAATCTCCTCGATCAGGATCTTGTCGAAGACGATCTCGCCGGCGTTGTCCGCAAGGTAGAGCACGCTGGAAGCAGCCCCCAGCTGCTCAAGGAAAGAATCTAGGTCGCCTACCAAAGGAGCTTGCGCCGCCTCACGGACAGCGCGCTCGAGCGCCTCGGGACCCAGCCTTCCCACCGTCGCCATGTCGATGACGTTGCCGGCTATGGCCAGACGCGTGGCAGCGGCGAGTCTATCTCCGGAAGCATCGAGCATCGAATCGAGCACTGGCAGAAGCGCTTCGGCCGCAGCGTTGGCCTGCCGCTTGGCTTCAGCAAACGGATCGCCGACGCCAACGATCTCGGAAACACGCCGGTAGATGTACTTGCCGGCCTCCGGTGGTGACTGCGCCAGATCGAGGCGAGCGGCCCACAGGGAGATTTCCCGGATCACCTTCTCGTGGACCGCAGCGTTGTCGGTGGCAGCCCGGGCCGCCCGAAGCGCCTGCTTGAGGAAGCATGGATAGCAGTCGAGAGAGATTTCCATGGCAACCCGCCTAGGCTCCGGTGAACTCTTGCATTTGGCCCGCCTGGAACTTCTCTATGGCGTCCCGCACAGTCGAAGCACTGCCGACAAACACTTTGATGCCGGCTGCCCGCAGTGCCTGGTAGGCCTTCGGCCCGCAGTTACCGGTCAGAACAACCTCGGCGCCCGCCCCGGCTATTGCCTCGGCTGCCCGGGGACCAGCGCCGTGACCCGCTGAAGCCCCCGCGCCGTTATCAACGGCAACAGCCTCTCCCGATTCAGTGTCAAAGACCACGAATCCCGGCGACCTGCCGAACCTAGTTTCAAAGGGAGAATTGAGATCCGTTCCTGAGGTTGTCACCGCTATCTTCATGAGCAAACCTCCGTTCGCCACATCCAGCACCGCCCGGGGGCCAGCACCATGTCCAAACGTCCCAAAGACCCGCACGGGCGGAGCCCCTCCAAAGTTACAAGATGGGATCTCCGTGGGGCCCCACCGACCGCAATCACACCCCCAGAGGAAGATATGTGCAAGCTGCTTGCACCCCAACCCCTCAGCAGACAGCCCGTCCACCCCCAGGCCTGCTGTCGGGACGCCCCGCGCCAGAAGCTAGGGCAACCACGGCCGAGAGGCCACCTCAGGGCAAGCATTAGAACGGCCGGCCGGAGTATGTCCTCCTCCAGGCCGGCCGCTGCGCGGTTGCAGAGCCTCACCGCCTACTCTTCGCTCGATTTCTTCTCAAGCTGTGATAGGCGTTTCCTGATCGACTCAAGCTCGCGTTGTAGTGCGTCAGCCTGTGTCTCCAGAAAACTGCGTTCCGTTTTCTCATCCACCGGGGCCGCATAGCCCCAGGCACCCGCCCTGGCCCATCCCGGCACCCCGGTTGCGTAGAACCAGTTGCGGAATCCGCGACCGGCTCCAAACCAGCCTCTCCCGAAGCCAAAGCCCCGGCCAAACCCCCGGCCGAAGCCGAAACCGCGCCCCCCAACGGGGTTCATGTATCCGGGCATTCCATAGCCTCCGCAGAAACCTGCGCCGCGACCTGTCATCGGTCCGGCCCCAAGAGGTCCAGTTCTGTCTCCGTATGGCATCTTCTCACCTCCTCATCGATCCAGGCCCGCGGCCTCGTCCCTGCCCGCCTCCGCGCCGACGCGCCCTGCGAGCCAGGCCTGCAGATCCCCCGCCGCGCCGGCAGCCGGGCATCATGAACCGCCCGCCAGCGAGCCTGCCGTCAATCCAAGCCTCAACGACTTCATCGACATCTCCGGCGACAAAGGGCACAACCTCGATCCCGTAGGAGGCGACCACACGAAGCAACCAGCGCGAGATCGCCCCACAAACCAATGTGTCAACGCCATGCTCGGCAAGCCACATCGCCCGAGCGGCCTGCCAACCTCCCGGAAGCTCATGGAGGCAGCGGCACAAGACCGAACCACGCGCTGCCTCAACAAGCAGGACCCGGCTTGCCTCGTCGAAAACCGGGGCAACCCGGCCTTCCCAGTACGCAAATGCGGCCTTCCGGGGCACTCTCCCCTCCGTCGCCGCCGGCCGCTGCCCAGAGGGCATGACCGGCTCTACATATCAGCTTGCAAGAGCCGTGCCAGCGGGCCGGCCTGCCGCCAGGGCCATAACCCTAGCGGCCTCAGTGAGTTCCGGCTTTGCGCACGCCACATGAGGCGTCTTATGCTGCAGAGAAGCAACACTCGGGCGAGCTGCTGTTGCATCCTTACAACAAAACCGCCCGCATTCACTCGCCGCCACGGCCAGGTGGCACATCGATTCCGAGGCGTTTCATCCACCTGAAGAGCGTGCTCCGGTGGATCCCCAACTCCCTGGCTGCAGCACTCCTATTGAAACCGTGGCGCTCGAGGGCGGATCGGATGAGCTGAGCATCGAGGGCGCGCCGCGCCTGCTCCAGCTTGGAAGCCCGAGTACCGCGGCCCGGCTTGGTGGGCGGCGCAGCACGGGCGGTGAGCTCTTCGGGCAAGTGTTCTATCCCAATCTCGTCACCCGTGCAGACTATGAATGCACGCTCTATCGCATTCTCCAGCTGGCGCACGTTGCCTGGCCAATCGTACGCAGTCAAGAGGGCCATCGCATCGGGACTGACCCCACGGACCGAGCGTCCCTGCACTTTGTTGAAGTGCTGAATGAACTGATCCACGAGCAGAGGAATGTCCTCCTTCCGGGAGCGCAGGGGAGGCAGTTCGATGCGCACGACGTTTATTCTGTAGTACAAGTCCTCCCTGAACTTCCCCTTCTTGGTCGCCTCGAGCAGATCCGTATTTGAAGCAGCAATCACACGCACATCGGCCTTCTCGGACCGCGTCGAGCCCAGGGGCTCGTAGACGCGCTCTTGAAGGACCCTGAGGAGCTTCACCTGAAGCGCCAACGGCACCTCCCCGATCTCATCGAGGAACAGAGTGCCGCCACGTGCGAGTGCGAACCGCCCGGGCTTGTCCCGCCTCGCGCCCGTAAAGGCCCCGGCCTTATAGCCGAAGAGCTCCGATTCGAGGAGGCTCTCCGGAAGAGCTCCGCAGTTGACCGCCACGAAGGGTCCCTTGCTGCGTGGACTCAGCGAGTGGATAGTCCTTGCGATCACCTCCTTGCCCGTGCCTGTTTCCCCCAGTATCAGCACGGTGCTGGGGCTTGCGGCGATTGCGGGCAAAGCTTCGAAAAGTCTCTGCATGAGAGGGCTGCGACTGACGAGATCACCCACACGATAGCGGCCCTTCAGCTCCGTTCTCAATGCCTCGAGCTCGCTCATGTCCCTGAAGGTCTCCACACCTCCGACCACAACGCCGTTTTCATCGAGCAGCAAGGCGGTCGAGACACTGATTGGTATCCGAGCTCCCTCGGCATCTATGATGTAGGCCGTACGCCCTACGACAGGCTTACCCGTGCGCATAGTCTCCCTCAGTGCACAGTTGGTCTCACACATGCTGGAACGGAAGACGTCCGAACAGCGCTGCCCAATCGCTTCCTCCCGAGGGACCCCGGTTATCTCTTCAGCGGCACGGTTGAAGGATGTGATACGCCACTCGAGGTCCACGGTGAACACCCCTTCGCTGATACTCTCGAGGATCGCCTCCGTGAGACCTCCCAACTCGCTGCCGTCAACCCGGCTCTTACCCGCAGCACGCGAGGACCGCTTCCCCCGCGTCGTCCGTTCCGAAGCGGCTTTCCGTCGTGGGTCTGTCATCCTAAGGCGCTCCCCGCGTGGCCATGAAGTGCCCGAGGCCTTGCGACGAAGACAAGCTCTGTTTCGAATTGTATCATCTCGTAGTAGAGGCCCACCCCACCCAGCAACCGCGCTGCTCTATCGGCATAGTGCTCCCGCATGCCCTTCGACCTGCGGCCTAAGGACCTCGTGGGATAGGAAACAACTATCCAGCACACTCTGAGTCTCCGGATCATCGCTTCCGTAGCTTCTCGCGACTGCTGTTCCATGCAAGGCAGAGACTTAAGCAGAAAAGCTATGTCTGCCTGCTGCGTAGGAGGCCTGCGCAGCACATCGCGACAGAAAAGCTTGGCATGCGGATTGAGCAACCGCACAAAGGGTCTGAGCGTGGCAAGCAAGGCCTTGTCTATGTCGAATCCGACATACTCGCAGCCCTCGGGCAGATGCATCCACGGCAGAGCAAGCGGCCCCAGCCCACAAGCTAAGTCGAGTACGGACTTGGGGCTTGCGCCTATCGCATCGAGAATCCTCAAGTAGAAGCTCTCAATCTCAAGCAGCCTCTCCCGCATCGAGGCATGTAGTCGCATTGCCTCACGAGATGCCTGTATCAATCTCGGATCGGTTCCCCAAACACCATTGCCCGCTGTCCCCTCCCGAGAGCTTAGGAGAGCACTTTGCAGTATCGACGTCAGCTTTCTCTTCGCACCCGGATCTACGTAGGCACCGAATATCTGATGCAGCTTTCGCCTCGCCAGCTTCTCAGCATTTCTCTCACTCTTAGAACGCTCCAATGCCCATTGCGAAGCCCAGCGGAGCGTGTCAACGGCGAGGGCCCCATACTTCCGGCTTGCCCTCAGCCTTCGTAAGACGCGTGCCTGCGCCCCCGCGGCTGTCGACCTGCTCTTACCGGCTCTTGCGCCCTTGGCTTGCATTTCCAGCCCCCGGTCTGCGTGGGTGCGCGCCGGTTTGCTTTGGACCGGGGCGCATGCTACTTGCTACCAGACGAATTCACTCCCGGCGTCTGGCAATCGCACTCATCAACCGATCCAGCGCCGCCAGGTTGTGTTCCGTGGCAAGGCCCCATGCCAAAGGGTCCGCGATGGAGAACAAATGGTGCAGGTATGCCCGTGATGCATTGCGGCACAGCCCGCACGGGCAGTGCTCATCCACAGGCCTCTTGTCCCTCGCGTATGACTCCTTAGTGACATACAGCCACCCGAATCGAGGCAGGCCATTCTCCTCCCCGGCCTCGATCAGTAGGCAGCCGCGTCTAGCGTTGCGGGAAGGAAGTGATGAATCGAAACTCGAATAGCCTGCCGATGCGGCTGCTACGATGTTTCGCACACTACCGATGCCCAGGCCGTGTAGGGGCAGTTCCTCCGGTATCATCCTTGCCAGCTCATATACTGCCTCCTCCAAGGCTCCCTCCTCATCGACGGGCCACCCGCCGAAGCCAAACCCATCAAAGCCGATCGACAGCAATGCCTCAGCACACTCCCTTCTCAGGTCCTGGTCTCTTCCACCCTGTACGATCCCGAAGAGCAGCGGCTTGCGGCGACCGGGCATTGTCGCTGTGAGTCTCAGGAATTCATCCTTGCATCTCCGCGCCCACTCGATGGTCAGTCGCACCGCCTCCCTCTGCTTCGAGGCCGAATCCCCTGGATGCGTGCACACATCGAGACAGAAGA
>CAYMBA010000092.1:0-10171 GCA_964388535.1 uncultured bacterium
GCCCACGAACCTCTCTGCCAGGGGCCGGCCAGCCTCCAGAGCAGCCAGCCGCTCCCAAGCCGCTCGCAAGGCCTCTCGAGCACCAAGGGTGGGCAGGGGAAGTCCCGCAGGATCATCCAAGAGCCGCAGAGAGCCCAACTGCGGCCGGAGGCCCAAGCTGGGTGGCAGTGCGGGATCATCTACCGCGCGGACTGTCGCATCGATGAGAGCGCCGCGCGGTTCGCCTGTGGGCTCGACCCGGAATCTGAGCCCCCGAAACCGCCAGTAGGGCAAGAGGGGTCGCTCCTCTCTTTCCCCAGGGCCCGAGGATGGATCGAGGATGTAGCAGAGCGGCCCACCCCTTGTAGCGAAGAGGCGCGTACGACAGAAGGAACACTCGATTACTCTATCGCCTGGATCGTTGTCCACCTCGGCCCCGCACTGTGGGCACGAGAGAGAGGCTTTCATGCGCCGAGCTGCACTCAAACCAGCCCTCCCCTGAGACAACTGCCGCCCTCAGGCGCCTAGAGCTTTGCACCACACTGGTTGCAGTAGACAGCCTCAGGCCTGTTCTCACTCCCGCATTTCGGGCACCGCTTCGGTTTCGGTCGCTCTTCCACCGGGCTTCCGCAAGAGGGGCAGAACCGTGCCTTGGGTGTCAGGTTCTTGCCGCACACAGCACAGCGGCGCAGCACCAGAAGCTGATGGCCGCAATGGGGACAGAATCGAGCATCAGCAGGGACTGACAGATTGCATTCCGGGCACTGCGCCTCCGGCTTGGCCGCCCCCGCTGAGCCTGCCCCGGGGGGCACGGGACCCGGAGCAGCCGTACCTGCTGCTGCTCCTCCTCCCTGCGGGCCCCAGCCGGGCCCCCCTAGAAGCCCGGGGATCATGAGGCCCATCCCAAGCCCCATGCCGGAAGCGGCTTCACCCGAGGCTGCCCTCTCGAGTGCCATTGCAGCCTTCATCTTGACCAGGTCACCCAGGTCCGAACCCAGGACGCCTAGCCTGCTGCGATCGTCCAGCGCCCGCTGCACCTCATCGGGGGGTGTGATCGCATTGATGAACAGGCTTCTCAGGCCGAGCCCGTAGCGTGCGAAGTCCGCCTGCAGGCGCTCGGCCAGGCTGCCGGCCAGCTCTTCGTAGCGCGACGGGAGGTCAAGAAGGCTCTCCAGGTTCTCGCCCAGATGGTCGTTCAGGCGGGAGACGATGACCTCGCTCAGGTAAGAGCCCAGGTCATCCTGGGTATAGGACGGCATGGTGCCGACAAGGGAGTTTATGAACAAGACAGGCTGGGTTACCTGCACATCGAATATGCCGTGGGCTCTCAGGCGGACGAGCCCGAGCTCCTTGTCTCTAAAGGCCACCGGATCCCTCGTGCCCCAGCGCAGGTTGTTGAAGACCCTGAGGTTGACGAAGTAGACCTCAGCTCTGAAGGGACTCTTCGCGCCCCAGGGAATCGAAAGCACCTTTGTCAGAATGGGAACGTTCTTGGTGGTTAGCGTGTGCCGCCCAGGACCGATTGCATCACATGCGACGCCCCCCGTGTAGAAGACCGCAGCCTGGCTTTCACGCACTATGAGCTGCGCACCCGCCTTGATCTCGCCCGAGCCCTTCTCGGGTATCCTGTGCGCCACCTCCCGACCTGTCGTATCGAACCACTCGAGTACCTCGAGGAAGACGAGATTGTTGGTGCCCACACGGACCTCCTTTGTAGGGAAGACGAAAGCCCGGGATCTGCAAGAGGCAGGACTACTTCAGGGGTGAGGCACTTCGGCCGTCGCACCTCGGCGTGTGGAAGGCCAGCCCCGATGAGACGCTCATGGCTGGAGCGCGTGGGCAAGCTTGCCCGCTCTCCCGGGCGCCCGGCGGCGCCTCCTGCACTCGAGACGCCCCAGCCGCGGCGTCCTCAGATCTTCTCGCCCGCCTCCATTTTCTTCTTAAGATCGTCAAGCTTGCGGGTAAGTGCAGGATCAGAGAGGGCGAGTATCTCTGCAGCCAGGACGGCTGCATTCTTGGCTCCCGCCTTACCGATAGCCACCGTAGCCACGGGCACGCCCGAGGGCATCTGGACCATGGAGAAAAGTGCGTCCTTACCCTCCAGCGCCGACCCGCGCAACGGCACGCCTATGACGGGGATCGTCGTCATGGAGGCCAGCACGCCAGGAAGGTGGGCGGCCATGCCTGTGCCCGCAATGAGCACCTTCAACCCTCTCTTCCTGGCCGTCTGCGCGTACTCCGCTGTGGACTGCGGCATGCGGTGAGCCGAGAGCAGCTTTCGCTCGTAGGGAATCCCGAAGCGATCGAGCACGGCCTCGCACTCGCGCATGACCGGCTCATCAGAAGTGCTCGCATAGACGACGCCAACAAGCGGTTTGCGTTTCTTCCCGGACTTCCCGGAGGACTGCGAACCAGAAGACTTGGATCTGGTGGATCTGGAACCCTTCGCCATCTCTCGACTCTCCTCGATCAGTCTTGCCCTTTCAAGATCCTCCGGGGGAACCAGGATCTTGACCCACCGGCCCCCCTCCGCGTTCCCTCAGCGCCTTTAGGCCGCGCCACCCTATGTCGCGCCTTGCCCAGGCGCCCTCGAACTCGATGAGCGAAAGCGCCTCGTATGCCCGGTTGAGGGCCTCCGGCAGAGAGCCGCGAACGCCCACGACATTGAGTACCCTGCCACCGGCCGTGACCAGGCGCCCCCGCTCGAAGGATGTGCCTGCGTGAAAGACCAGTGTGTCGGGCAATTGTCCGGCCTTTTCCACTCCTCGGATCATGAAGCCCTTGCGCACATCGCCCGGGTAGCCCCTGGAGGCCACAACCACACAAGCCGCAGTCCGCCCACTCCAGCGAGGCTCCGGCAAAGACGGCTTCCCTCGCTCGGGATCCGCAGCCTCCCAGAGCAGTTCCAGGAGGTCCCCTTCCAGAATCGGCACAAGGGCCTGTGTTTCTGGATCGCCGAAACGGCAGTTGAACTCGACGACCCGCGGGCGGCCGTCACTCACCATGAGGCCGGCATAGAGCAACCCCTCGTACGGTCTGCCCTCACTCGCCATTGCTTCAATCGTGGGCTCGATGATCTCCGTGCGAACCCTCCGCTCGAGGTCCTCATCCCAGCCGACGACAGGACAGTAGGCTCCCATGCCGCCGGTATTCGGCCCGGTGTCGCCGTCGCCGGCCCTCTTGTAGTCCTGGCAGGCCGCCAGCAGCACGTATCTCGTTCCCGACACGACGGCAAAGACACTCATTTCCTCACCGTCCATGAACTCCTCGAACACCACGCGATCCCCAGCACTTCCGAACCGCCTCCTGACCATGATCTCATCAATCGCACGTTGAGCCTCCTCGCGGTCGCGCACCACGATGGCACCCTTGCCTGCGGCGAGCCCGTCGGCCTTTATGACATGTGGGTACTTGACGCGCTCAGCCAACTCACGGGCGTCCTCGATTGAACCCACAACCTCGAAGTCGGCCGTGGGGATGCCGTAGCGCCGCATGAGGTCCTTGGCGAACACCTTGGATCCCTCTATCGCCGCCGCCTTTGCACTGGGACCGAAGACCCTTACGCCCTCCGCCCTGAGCGCATCGGCCACCCCTGCCACGAGTGGCGCTTCCGGGCCTACCACGACGAGATCGACCTCGTGCTCTCTCACTGCCTCGACGACGCTCTGCGCATCCGCGGGATCGCCATCCAGAAGGCGCCCCAGTTCGCCGATGCCGGGGTTGCCAGGCATCGCATAGAGATTCTCAAGCGCGCCGCTGCGGGCGATGGCCCAGCAGAGCGCATGCTCCCGGCCGCCCGAGCCCAGGACGAGGACATTCACCCGGTCCATGACACGCCCTCCACCGCCGTCGCGGAATCCTCACACGGCAGCATCCAGCCCCTCAGCCCCTGCGCTTCTCCAGTTCCTCCCGCAGAAGTTCCTGGACCTTCTTTGGATTGGCCTTTCCGCGGGAAGCCTTCATCACCTGGCCCATGAAGAACCTTAGGAGGGTTTCCTTGCCAGCAAGATAGGCGCCGACCTCTTTGGGATTGCCATCCAACACCTCTCTCACCCAGGCCAACAGCTGGGCGCTGTCGTCTACCTGCACGAGACCCTTCTCCTCGACGATCGCTCGTGCCGGCCGCCCCGTCTCGACCATCTCCTCGAAGACCTGCTTGGCCAGCTTGCTGCTCAGGGTCCCGTCGGCGACCAAGCGAAGAAGCTCGGCCAATGCTTCCGCAGGCACCGGGCTCCGATCGGCCTCGAGTCGCCTCTCCTTCAGCACCCTCAGCAGCTCGGACCCAATGAAGTTGGCCGCAGCCTGTGGCTCGGCTCCTCCCTCTACGACCCTCTCGAAGTAGTCGCAGAGCGAGCGCTCTGCGATCAGCACCTCTGCGTCGTAGGGCCTGATGCCGTAGTTATCGATCAGCCTCCGCTTCAACTGGTCAGGCAGTTCAGGGAGGCTTCTGCCTATCTCCTCGATCCACTCCTCACTGAGTACCAGTGGCGGCAGATCCGGCTCCGGGAAGTAGCGGTAGTCGTGGGCTTCCTCCTTGCTCCGCATCATCCGCGCTTCACCGGCCACCTGATCCCAGACAAGCGTTGCCTGCTCTATTCGCTCGCCCCGTTGCAGCATCGCCACCTGACGCTCGAACTCGAAGCGCAACGCGCGCTCCACGTTCCTGAAGGAGTTGAGATTCTTTATCTCCGTCTTCGTACCGAACTCGCTGGAACCCTTGGGCCGCACGCTGATGTTCGAGTCACACCTGAGGCTTCCCTTCTCCATGTCGCCGTCACAGACGCCTGTGTAGCGGAGGATCTGGCGCAGCTTGACGAGGAAGGCGTATGCCTCCTCAGGGCTGCGCATGTCCGGCTCACTCACTATCTCGAGCAGTGGCACACCGCATCGGTTCAGATCGACGAAGGTCCTGGTCTCACCCACCCACTCGGGGTGCTTCGACTTGCCAGCATCCTCTTCCAGGTGCATCCGCGTGATCCCGATCCTCTTCGTTGTCCCGTCGACCTCGATCTCTATCGAGCCCCCTTCGGACAGGGGGTGTTCGTATTGGGTGATCTGATAACCCTTGGGAAGATCGGGGTAGAAGTAGTTCTTCCGCGCCCATGTGCTGACCGGATGGATAGTGGCCCCGACAGCGTGCCCCATACGAACGCCCAGTTCCACGGCGTGCTTGTTCACTACGGGAAGCACGCCTGGGTGGCCCAGGCAGACGGGGCAAACCTGCGTATTCGGTGGGGCGCCGAAATCGGTGCGGCAGGAGCAGAACATCTTCGAGCGCGTCTTAAGTTGCGCGTGAATCTCGAGCCCTATGACCGCTTCATATTCCACCCGAAACCTCCTCGAGAAGCTTCTCCGGTCACCCGAACGACCGATTTCTCGATTCCACCACCGCGTGCTTCAGTCAGCCAGTGGTGCCAGCGGATGGGGCCTGTCCTCATCGAACCGTCGGACCAGCCCCAACAGCAAGCCCTCACTCAGCGCCGGTCCCATCAGCTGCGCTCCGATCGGAAGACCCGAGTTGGTCGACCCGATCGGGAAGGTGACGGCCGGGAAACCAGTCAGGTTGGCCGGAAGCGTAAAGAGGTCGAAAAGGTACATGGCGAGCGGATCGTGGATCTTCTCGCCAATGCGGAACGGCGGTGTCGGCGTAGTAGGCAGGAGGACTGCATCCACCTCTCCAAAAACTTCATCATACGCCGCACGGATCCGCGAGCGCACCTTCATGGCTTTCACGTAGTAAGCGTCGTAGTAGCCTGCGCTCAGGGCGTAGGTGCCCATCATGATCCTGCGCTTGACCTCCGGCCCGAAGCCCTCGCCCCTCGTGCGGAAGTAGAGCGAGATCAGGTCATCGGCCTCCCTGCTGCGGAATCCGTAGCGGACACCGTCGTAACGGGCCAGATTCGATGAGGCTTCCGCACTGGCAAGAATGTAGTAGGCCGCTACACCCCAATCCGGGTCCGGCAGCTCGATCGTCTTGCACGAGAAGCCCAGGTTCTCAAAGCGCCGGCATGCCTGCCAGAACACCTCGCGCACATCAGCCGACACACCCTCCCGCTCCAGCCATCTCCCGGGCACGCCCAGACGCACCCGAGGCAAACTCTCACCGAGGTTCTGCAGGTCGACATCGGCCCTCTCGCGAAGGCTCGTCGAGTCGCGCGGGTCATGTCCCCTTATGGCATCGTAGAGCAACGCACAGTCGCGCGCGGTGCGGGCCATGGGCCCAATCTGCTCCAGGGAAGACCCGAATGCGATGAGTCCGTACCTGCTGACAGCACCGTACTGGGGCTTCAGTCCTACCAAGCCGCAGAAAGCCCCCGGCTGGCGCACCGAGCCACCCGTGTCGGTTCCAAGCGCACCGAGGCAGAAGCCAGCAGCCAATGCCGCAGCAGAACCTCCGCTTGAGCCACCTGGCACGCGCTCGGTGTCGTAAGGGTTCAGGGTGGGCCCGTATGCGCTGAACTCGTTGGAAGAGCCCATCCCGAACTCATCCAGGTTCGCCTTCCCCACAATGACAGCCCCGGCGCGGAGGAGGTTGGAGACCGCGGTGGCGTCGTAGACAGCCCGGTATCCTGCCAGGATCCTGCTTCCGGCAGTCGCCGGGTGTCCCTTGACCAGGATGTTGTCCTTAACTGCTATAGGCACACCGGCAAGCGGACCTGGCCAATGCCCCCCGTCTATCTGTTCCTGGATCGCCCGAGCGCGCTTGCGGGCCGCCTCAACCATGACATGAAGGAATGCATGGATCTTATTGTCCGACCGCCGGATGCGGTCTAGGAACACATCTATTGCGTCCGGCACCGAAATGCGCCCATTGCGGACGGCGTCGACGTAGCCTGCTATCGTGTCAGGCAACCCATTGCTTTCCATCTGCCCTCCACGCCGTAAGGCGAGCTGAAAGCGGGGTTCAAAGCTCCTCTCGGGAACCCTCACGCAGGGTCAGTTCCACCACCGTGGGAACAGTGAAGAAGCCCTCGAGGTGCTCAGGCGCGTTCGAAAGCGCCTCCTCGGCACTCAGCCCCTCACGCGGCTCGTCCTCACGCAGCTGGGCCAGCAGGCTCACCGAATGCACCATCGGCTCGACCCCCTCGAGATCCACTTCCTTCAGCACCTGCATGTAGTCAAGGATCTTCTCTAGATCGGCATGCAGGGAGGCAGCCTCCTCCTCGGTAAGGTCCAGCCGAGCAAGCTTCCGAATATGCTCAATGTCCTCTCGCGTGATCGACATCGCCTTCCTCCTCTCAGAGCACCCCGCAGCTGCTCACTCCCATTCCAAAAAGCGCGCGATGAGCTTCTTGCGCTCTCCGGAGTTGAACGAGACAACCACCTTGGCGCCCTCGCCAACCCCATCGGCCTCCACTACTATGCCGGCGCCGAAACTCTCATGAAAGACCCTTCTTCCAACAAGGGGATTCTCGAACGGATCGTCTCTCCATCCCCCCGGCCCGTCGGGCCCGCCACGCCAAACATCCATGCGAGAGACAGAATCACTGGAGCCCTCCTCGCTTGCGTCTCCACCCACCGGGGTCTCCTCGTAGAGATCCTCGGGAAGCTCGAGCAGAAAGCGGGAGACACCACCATAGGAGGAGCTCAAACGCCGGCGGATCGTCGATGCCGAGAGCACAAGGCGCTCCTTCGCCCTTGTGCAGGCAACGTAGAAAAGCCTTCGCTCCTCCTCCAACTCTGCCTCGTCGTAGAGGCTCGAAGCATGGGGGAAGAGTCCCTCTTCAAGCCCAACTACGAAAACGCAGCCAAACTCGAGTCCCTTCGCGTTGTGCGCAGTCATCAAGGAGACCGCATCTGAGCCGAGCTCCACAGTGTCGATTTCCGACAGCAGGCTCACCGTGTCCATATACTCTCGCACCCCTCCGCCGGAGGTGGCCGAGAACTGCCTGGCACTCTCGAGGAGCTCCACGACGTTCTCCGCTCGCTCCTCCCAGTCAGGCGCCGTATCTTTCAAATGGCTTACGTAGTCGATCCGCTCGAGGATCTCCCCCAGAATCCGCTCCGGCGGCTCACTCACCCTGCGGCGCAGCTCGAGCATGAAGGAGGCAAATTCCATGAGCGCCCTGCGCGCCTTCCCCCTGATCGCCTCAGGAGGGCTGCCCGCTGCGATCTCTAGAGGATCCCGCCCACTGCGACGGGCCTCCTCGAGCAGCCTGGCAATCGACTGCTCCCCCACACCCCGGCGCGGCACGCCGAGGGCGCGTGCCAGGCTCGTTGCGTCCTTCGGATTGACAAGCACGCGCAGATAGGCAAGCAGATCCTTGACCTCCTTGCGCTGGTAGAAGTAGATGCCGCCCACGACGACGTACGGCACGCCGGCCCTCAACAGCGCATCCTCCAGCGGCCTCGACTGGGCATGGGTCCGATAGAACACCGCGATGTCCCGGTACCTGAAACGCCCCGAGGAAACCGCAGCCTGTATCCTGCGTGTCACCTCCTCGGCCTCCTCGTCCTCGTCCACAGCAACGAAGACGGCGGGCAGATCCCCACCCGGCCTTCGTGTCCAAAGGCGCTTGGTCCATCGACGCTTGTTGGCCGAGATAGCCGCATTCGCAATCGCCAGGATCTGGGGCGTGGAGCGGTAGTTCTGCTCGAGGCGGATCACCGTCGCCTCGGGGAAGTGCTCCTTGAACTCAAGGATGTTCCGCACGTCCGCGCCTCGCCAGCCGTATATGGACTGGTCGTCGTCACCAACGACGAAGATGTTCCTGTGACGCCGGGCTAGAAGCTCAACGATGCGGAACTGGACGTGATTCGTGTCCTGGTACTCATCCACCAGAACATGCATGAAGTGCCGCGAGTAAGCATCGGCTAGGGCCTCATTGCGCGAGAGCATGCGGTAGGCCAGAAGAAGCAGATCATCGAAATCGGCAGCGTTCTGTTGCCTCAGGGCGTCCTGATAGGCCCTGAACACCTTGGCCACCTGCCGCCGGGCCGGTGTGTCGGCTTCGGCTTCATAGGCATCGGCGTCCTTGGCTTCGTTCTTTGCCCTCCCGATAAGGGCCGCCATATCACGCACTCGCTGCATCGACGCATCCAGACCAAGGTCCTTCATTGTGCGCTTCAGCAACCCCAGCTGATCCTCCCTGTCGAAGACACTCAGGCCCTCCTCAAACCCAGCCTCCCGGGCGTGGCTGCGCAACAGTCTTAGGCAGACCGAGTGGAAAGTGCCGATCCATAGCCCACGCACTGGCAACCCCAGCAAGCCGGCTATGCGCTCCCGCATCTCCCCGGCTGCTTTGTTGGTAAAAGTGACGGCCAGGATCCGGTCTGGGGATACGCCCTCTTGGCGAATCAACCATGCCACCCGATGCGTGAGTACGCGGGTCTTTCCGGATCCGGCGCCCGCTAGAATCAGCAGTGGACCGCCCGGGTGGGTGACCGCCCGGCGCTGCTCATCGTTGAGGCTATCGAGGATGCTGTCCTTCTCTTGGCTAGGCAAAGCCACCCCCTGCCGTGGGAATCTCCCCAATCTGACACTCGTTGCCCCGGTTCCCCGGGGAGGCAAATTACGCGGGCACCTGCAGCCGGGCCAGGTGCGCCCGCCGGCAAGACCACAGGCGCCTTCTTGCACACCCAGGCGCAATTGCGGGCACTTCCCTTCGTCGAACCCGCATATTGGGACTTCACTCGTACTCGAACCGGCAGCTTATGTCCATGCTGTATTCCTCTTTGAACCCGCCTCCGCTCTTCTTGTCCCTGGCGACACCAGCGCGGAGAAAGAAGAGACGGCTGAGGCGGTAGCTCATAGAGACCTCCCTCGACGGGTCCGGCGAGACGTCTTGTGCGTAGTTCACCACGAACCTCGGCGTGACCACTGGCCTCAACATGAGCCGCATCGGCTCGGTCTCAGCCGAACTCGGCTGTATCGCCAGCCTTGAGAACAAAGGAGACTGCTGGACGAGGTTCGTTTCAACGCGATCGACGAGTTCGGTTATGAGCAACCGCTGCGTCTCCGATCCCGCTGCAGATGTACTTGAAGCAAAGCGTCCAAAGGCAAGTAGCTCCATGATTTCCTCTTCGCTAAGGGCTGGGTCCGAAGAGAGAGAGACTGATAGCTCCTCGGGAGGCCCATGCACGTGCACCTGGATCGTAACGGTCTCCCTCGGCCCGCCATCCCGGCTAGGCATGGTCACACTGGTCTCGGCGTCGATCTCAAGCAAGACCTCTGGGCCGTTTGCCGTCTCCA
>CAYMBA010000093.1:0-2557 GCA_964388535.1 uncultured bacterium
AGTGCCCCCCAGCACTGCGACGGTGCCACCCACGTTCCAGAGCCCATTGGAATGGGTCACATGGAACTGGCCTTCTCCAAGGTCCACCTTGATGCCAGGCTGCATCGCCCGGATGTTGCCCGGGGCATCTATGTCGAGGTCCACGATCCAGTCGAAGGTCGAGGCCTCGCCCCCACTGGAACGACCCCAAAGGTCGGCCATGATTGTGCCAAGAAGTACCTCGACACTCCCGTGCAGGTACCGGGAAACAGCACCGCTAGACTCGTCCGACTCGGTGAAGATGAGGATGTCGGCTGTGGCCAGGAATTCGTACCTGCCCGGCTCTGAGACCCTGGCCTGCCCTATCTGCGCGCTCAAATCGAAGTCCTCGGGCGTGCGGAAACGCCCGGCCACCACTATCTCCCCCTTTGGTTCCCATCGCGCCTCGAAGGATCGCACACTTATACCCTGAGGCCCCAGTACGAAGAGGCCATGCGCATCCTCGATCCGTTCGATCCGACCAGGAAAACGGAAGCCCCCAGAGTCCAGCCTGAGGGTCCCCCGGGCGTAGGGGTCCGTCGCAGGACCGGAAAGGGTGAGGTGCCCGCTCACCAGCCCATGCAAGTCGGGCAAGTGCGCCGACAGACCCGGCAGAGCAGCCAGGTCGAGGCTGTCCAGTTCTACCTCGACCCTCGTCGAACACGGAAGGGGGTCTATCCTGGGGGGCAGGAACGAAACGGCCAAGGGAATCACGCCGCGGGCCCAGGAAACATCGCTGCCAGAAACAAACCTCACCCTCTGTATGGACAGCACCGAATCCCCGTATGCCACAGCCAGATGGAAGTCACCGAGGGGCTTACCGGCCACAGCCGTACTCTCGGCACGAAGGGCCACTCTGATCGCCGGGTCCTCGAGCGTTCCACCCAGGCTCACCTCGCCCGCAATCCCACCGGCCAGTGGACTCTTCATCTGTTGCTCCGGGTGCCCAGCCAGGCGCTCATCTCGGACGACTACCGTCCACCCCCCGACCAGTAGATGTGCCCCCCCAGCCGCCCCCAGATTGTGCTCGCCCTCTCGGGAACCAAGCCCCAAGAAAGCCAGCAGCCCCGATGCATCCATCTGGGTAATCCTGAGTACTCCCGAGAGCCCCGCCGAAGAAAGCGGGCACGCAAAGTAGGAGCCAGCCGTCGCCGAATCTAGAGGCGCAGCGCCCGCGGCGCACTCGACCTTGAGGCTCTCAAGCACTACCTGGGCCCAGGGGGCATTGATTGCTCCGTTTCTAAGGGAGAACCCATCACTCGAAACGTCCATCTCGACTCCCACACGCACAGGTTCCCCTGAGACCTCATCTCTTCCCTCCGCCTTCAACCACCCTGAGAGCCTAGGAGACTGGAGCAATCCGCCTACCGAGAGTGATCCATCAACTGCAAACCCCGCCAGTTGCTTTCCTCCCGAGGGGCCTATCCTACATCCCTTCAAGCGAAGGTGTCCTGACGCACTCCCAGTGCCCCGATCCACCCGGAGGTCACCTTCTAGCACTCCTCCCTGAAAGAGAACAGAAAGGCCTCTGACGGAAAGGCTCTCCGGGGTAACCAAGACCGGCACAGGCGAGCGCAGGCGTGCTGCCAGGACCCTGCTGCGCAGAAAGGCATCATCCAAGACTACGAGTGAGTCCTCGTGCCTGCCGCGAACCGTAGCTTCGAGCCCTGCTGCCCTCGCGGATGTTGAGAAAGTAGCTATGCCTCCCCACCGCGAAAGCGACAAAGAGACGACTTCCCACTGCCTGCCTGCGCTGACCTCATGGAGATTCGCCTCCAAGGAACCGGTTCCATCTGCAGGCCAGAACACAACAGACCCAATCCTCGCACTCCTAGCGCCAAGGGTACGCCAGCTCAAAGAATCGATCTCCAAAGAGCCTTCGACCCTGGGCCCGCTGGGCGGGCCTGTAGCGGCGAGGTGCCCAGAGACAGCACCGTCCAGCCCCCCCGGGATGCCCACAAGATCCGCCATCGGAGCCAGAGAGACAGAATCGAGCTCGGCTGCAGCTTCGATCCACCTGCTTCGACCGCCCAGAACAATCTGGCCCGAGACGTCCAGCCTGCCCCCCGGTTCAAAGGAAGCCCTCAGGCGGTCAATACGGAAAACCCCCGAACCTATGAGTCCCCCCCGGGCACTCAGAGAGCCAACCCTCACTGGCCCCATGGTCAGCCCGCGCATATCAATGGTGCCCGAGACCGCAAGCGGCCCCGGGCGATCTGAGCCGATCGCGAGCCGTGCATTCCCCTGTGCAACGCGCAAACGCTCCAGAATTGGAACCCAACTCAGCCATGGGCTTGAACCCCTCAGGTTCTCCCAATGAACCAGCAGCGTGCCTGTAGCGCGAGCGCCGCGCCACACGAGTGAGCCCTCAAGATCCAGGGCACCGGAATCTAGAGCCAGGTCTCGGACCTCCACGTCGGAACCTTCGACTCTGAGACGCGCACTGAGACCCTCAATGTCTTCCCTCGCAAATCTCCCAGCCATGGCTAAGTCGGCAACCCAAGCGCCGGGATGGCCGCTTATTTCAACGCGTCCCCCC
>CAYMBA010000093.1:2567-7515 GCA_964388535.1 uncultured bacterium
ATCAGAGATGGAAGCCGGCAGACCTCTCAGCCCAGCTAGGCCGGCAAGGGCTTCCAAATCGAGGGTCTCCGCTTCCACCTCGATTGCCAGGGGGGACTCGTCCCGTGGGTCATATCGCCCGGAGACGCTTCCAACCGCGAATCTGGACGCGACGCTGAGCCCCTCGAGCAAGAGGACTCCATCCGGGCTGAGTTCGACTTGTCCGCCATGACAGCAGAAATCGCCCAATCGGGGCAGCACGAACAGGAAGGAGTCGATTCCGCACGAGAGGCCCCTGGAGGCACTGGCCAGGAGATCTGAGAGCCGGGCTGCGAGCTCGACGCTCGCGTGCCCAGAGTCGACCACGCTCAGTCGGTGCACGAGCAGCGTGTCAACGCGCATGCGGAAGCCCAGCAAGGGCAGTAGCGGAAGAGCAGACTGAGTTCCTGCACGTGCCTTCCCACCCCGGGCTTCTCCGGTCAGGTAGATCCTTACCGAGTCGGCCTCGACACGGTGGAAGTGCCAACGGCCCACAGCCAGATCTTGCAGGGACCAGGTGGCGTGAATAGAGGAAGCCGAGGCCAGAGTGTCGCCCCTCCCGGGCTCTCGCCCCAGAAAGGCCACCCCCTCCAGAGCGACTCCCCATGGATCTATACGCGGAACGCGCTGGATGAGAAGCCTCCTGCCCCCGCCCATGCGCGCGAGCACGGCTTCCCGCACCGCCTTCGTGCGCACAAGGAAGAACGGTAGGGCGAGCAAGGCGAAGCCCACGGCCACTACTACGGACACCGTGGCCACTGCCCGCAACACACGCTTCAGCCCTGCTCTGTCATCCGGCGCCATCCGCACACCCCGACAGAAGCGTTCCTCAGAATGCCTGCCCCAAGCTCAAATGCCACTGGCCCCGCTGCAACTCCGTGCCTCCGCCTCCGAAGAGCTTCACCCCGTAGTCCAACCCGACAGGCCCCACCGGCGTTCTCACCCTGACCCCCACCCCGATGGAGTAGGCCACATCCAGCACACCTCGCTCCTGCGCTTTCCATGCGGCCGACCACCGCGAGGCCTTTATGTCCTTGTAGCTCTCCCAGACGTTACCCGAGTCCAGGAAAAGCACCCCACCGACCCTACCTGCCAGCGGAAACCGGAGTTCGATGTTCGCCAGCGCCAGCGCCAGACCCCCCAGGTTCTGACCCTCACTGCTGACCGGTCCCAAGCTGTCCTCCGAGTATCCCCGAACGGTTGTCCCGCCCCCTGCCTGGAAACGCTCCTCAAAGGGAATTCTCTCCAAGCCCTCGCCACAGACATCACCCCTGCAGCCGATTGGCTCAACGAGACCCCACTGGAGCCTGTAGGCCAGAATGGATCCTTCGGGAAGAGTGACATAGTGAGAAAAGGCTAGCCGCAGACGGGCAAAGGTGACTTCGCCTCCGAGGAAGCCGCCCGCGTACTCGACAGCTGCCACACCGAAGAGGCCAGAGTGGGGATCGAGCACGAAGTCTCTGCTGTCATAGCCAAAGGCGAGCGAGAGAAATCGGGTTGAATACGAAGGCCTCGGAGCGGCTTCGTCCGTCGTTCGCACCCATTTGTTCTCCAGAGAAAGGCTGACCTGTGCGTACTCTGCTACTTCGTGGGACCCCTCAAGGGTCAATCCGAATGATCTCTCATCGAAGGTTGCTTCCCGGTCGTAGCGCACGTAGGAGCCGAACCGACCCCTGGTGGGCGTGCCAAAGAGCCACGGCTCGAAATACGAGAGCTCTAGCGAGTGCTCACTCTGCCTGGAGAGTCCTTCACGTGGCTTCTCTAGCCCCACGGAGGACTCGGCCCGCACCCGCAGCCTTCTCGCCCTGCCCGCGACGTTTCGGTAGCCCCACTCGCCGCTGGCGGTTATCCGGTCAGAGGAAGAAAACCCGAAGCCGAAGCCATACCAACCTGGCTTCTTCTCGCTTACTGAGACCATCACGTCGACCGCCAGCTCTCCCCGCGGAAGAAGGCTGTCGGCCAGCATAGGGTAGATTCTCGCGGCCCTGAAGATGCCCAGGGCAAAGAGCCTCTCCTGGAAACGTTCTGCCCGCCTGGGGTCGAAAACCTCGCCCCTGCGAAACCGTACCTCACGGCGCACTACGCTTGGGCGAGTGCGGGACAGCCCGTCGACGAGCACTCGCCGGACGCGTACCATGGGACCCAGCAGCGCACGGAAGCGGACATCCACGGAATCCGCGCGGAAACTCAGTTCGCAGTCGACGCGCGAAGCAGCATAGCCGCGGTTGGCACAAATACTGAGCAGGCGCTGACGCGTCTCCAGGAGGTCCTCCTCCCTAAGAGGATCTCCGCTGTGCATGCCCAGTGCATCGGTGGCCTCGCTTTCCAGCTCCCCGGCGAAGCCCTCCAGGGCTACGCGCCCGATGCGGACCCTTGGGCCCTCCGTCAGATAAATCTCGATGCCGACGGCCGATACCCCATGTTTCAAGATCTTGAGGCTGTCGATGTGCGCGAACAGGTAACCCTCAGCGTGATAGTACGCTACCAGCCGCTCGAGATCGCGCTGGAGATAGTCCATGCCATAGAAGCGCGGTTTGCTGAAAGGCTGCCACCAGCGTCTCTGCTTCGTCAGCATGAGTGATCGCAGGGTGCCGGGCTTCACCTCCGAAGCACCGACAATCTCCAAACGGGCGACGACGGGCAGGTCCTCTTCAGCTGCGAGCACATTCGCTGCCAGCAGCAGAAGGATCAGCAGTAAGAAGAGAGCCGTTTGGGGGCCGTTCGCATGCACTGCGGCCTCATCCCCTGTGTCGAAGCCTATCGACGATGCCAGTAGCAACCCGGCGGGCTGATGCGTCCACCTGTTTGAGATCTTCCAGGCTTGCCCCAGCACCTCCCGGAAACTGTTCCAGGGCCAGGGTAAGTCCCTCAGAGATCGCGGGAAACGTGATCGTCCCCGCCAAGAAGGCCTCCACCAGCACTTCATCGGCCGCGTTGACCCAGGCCGGTGCGGCCTCTCCCCTGCTTGCTGCCTCAAGAGCAACTGCAAAGGCCGGAAAACGCTGCTTCTCGAGCTCTTCGAATGTGAGAGCGCCCACCTTCGCCAGATCCAGCGGCGCCTGGAAGCCCCAGCCCTCCGCCGGCGTCTCGGGCCACAACAGCGCGCCCTGGATCGGGATCTTCATGTCTGCGGGCCCCAGGGCGGCCACAATAGAGCCGTCGTGGAGCTCGACCATGCCATGGACGATCGACTGCGGGTGAACAACAACGGATATGCGCTCCATCGGCACGCCAAAGAGCCACCGGGCCTCGATCACCTCCATGCCCTTGTTGAACATTGTCGCCGAATCGATGGTGATCCTGGGCCCCATGCGCCAGTTCGGGTGCGCAAGGGCCTCACCCGGTGTCACAGAACGCAGCTCCGCTTGCCGCCGCCTCAGGAATGGCCCCCCCGAAGCGGTTATGAGAAGCCTTCTCACAGAGGAGGTCTCTCGCCCTGCGAGGCATTGCACCAGCGCGGCATGCTCGCTGTCCACCGGCAGAATCCTGCCTCCTCCCCGGCGTTGGGCGGATACAACCAGGTGCCCGCCTGCCACCAGGGACTCCTTGTTCGAGAGAGCAAGGAGCTTACCCGCATCCAGCGCGGCAAGCGTGGCCTCAAGCCCACCGAAGCCCACTATGGCGTTGAGGACAAGGTCACAGCTGGACCAACGGGCAAGCTCAGCTACCCCCCGTGTACCTGCCAGAACCCGACCCTTCCATTCCCCACCCAACTGACCCAGCGCTGCCGCCGCGGCCTGGGGATCGGCCAGTGCGACCACCTCTGGCATGAACTCCCGAGCCTGCTCCACCAGCGTCCCGACGCTCGAACGAGCTGCCAGGCCCACGACTTTCACACGTGCCCGGTTCCGGCGCACGACCTCGAGGGCTGCCCGGCCGACCGAGCCAGTCGAACCCAGCACGACGATCCGCCTTGCACGTACCCCTTCCCCCACGGTTTAGGGCCTCCCAAACGCAACAAAGAGAAGGTAAAGCACTGGTGCGACGAAATGGAGGTTGTCGAAGCGGTCGAGGACACCCCCGTGGCCCGGTATGAGACGCGAGGAGTCTTTGACGCCGGCAGCCCGCTTCAAAGCAGACTCGAAAAGGTCTCCGAGCTGACCCAGCAGCCCCACGGCTACCCCAAGGGAGACTGCACCCCAGAGGCTCAGAAAGCGTCCGAACCACAAGCTCAGTCCGATCGCCGAGACCACCGCCACAATGAGCCCCGCAACTGCTCCTTCCCAGGTCTTCTTTGGACTGACTTGGGGCGCCAATCGGTGCCTCCCCAGCAGCAGGCCGAAGGCATAGGCACCAGTGTCACAGAGGAACACCACGGCGTAAGAGATGATGACCGCCTCCCTTCCGAATGGCAGTCCGCGGGTCTTCAGAAGAAAAGCTGGCAGGAGCCCTACGTAGAGCGCCCCGAACACCGTTGCACCGAGAGAGCGAGTGTCTCGGTGGAAGAGGCCATCCAGCGCAACAGCCACGAGGAACAGCGCAAGGAAGACACCTAGGCGCTCCGGCCTTGTATCCCAGCCGCCCTGCAGGAACCCAAGGCTACCTAGCACGAGAAGAGGCAGGCTGCTGTGCGCCCCACTTGCGACCTGCATGGCCCACCACTCCCAGGCACCAATCACGACCACCAGCACGAGGAAGAGCACATAAGCCAAGCCCCCCTCGGAGATGATCAAGAAAAGGGCCGGGAGAGCCACCCCCCCGGCCAGAACTCTCAAAGCCAGATTGCGCCCCACGATCAGACCTCGAGGATCTCCTTTTCCTTGGCCTCCACAGCCTCGTCCACCTTGCCCACGTACTCGTCTGTCAGTTTCTGCACCTCCTTTTGGCCCCGATGCAGGTCATCCTCGGATATCTCCTTTGCCTTCTCCGCCTTCTCCAAAGTCTCGTTGGCGTCACGCCGAATGTTGCGGATGGAGATCTTGGCGTCCTC
>CAYMBA010000093.1:7525-10040 GCA_964388535.1 uncultured bacterium
CCTCACCCATCTTTTTACAGCGCTTCGCAAGCTCGAGTCTCCGCTCTTCGTTGAGCGGCGGAATCGGCACTCGGATCAACTCACCGTCGTCGGCTGGGTTGAGACCAAGATCGGCGCTCTGGATCGCCTTTACAATCGCCTGCACAGCGCCCTTGTCCCAGGGCTGGACGACGAGGAGCCTCGGCTGGGGAGCGGAAATAGATGCGATCTGGTTGAGCGGCATCTGCGAACCGTAGTACTCGACGCGGACGGACTCCAGTATGGCCGGTGTCGCCTTGCCGGTGCGCACGGTGGAGAGCTCATCGGCAAGCTTCTGCAGAGTCTTCTTCATGCGATCCTCGGCATCCCTGAGGACATCGTCAACCATGTCTTAGCCCCCCTTCTGCCTCTGAACCGGACGTGGCACCCACTGCGGCATCAATCCGGCACAACAAGGCTGCCAATACTGGCGCCACGCACGGCAGCGGCCAGAGTGCCGCTCTCGGTCACATCGACCACCATTATAGGCAGATCGTTCTCCATGCAAAGGGCGAAGGCAGTACTGTCCATGATGCCCAGGCTTCTCTCGATCGCCTCCCTGAAGGTGAGCCGCTCGAGCCGTTCGGCCTCCGGATCCTTCTCTGGATCCCCCGAATAGACCCCATCGACCCGCGTCCCTTTCACGATCACGCGGCAGCCCGTCTCCAGCGCGCGAACGACCGCTGCAGTGTCTGTTGTGAAGAACGCATTGCCCGTGCCCCCGGCAAAGAAAACGACCTCGCCCTCATCCATGTAGCGCCGCGCCAGGGCAGGCTGGTAGCGCTGGCAGCCTGGGGCATCCCCAAAGGCTGTCAGAACCCTCGATCGGACGCCGAGGTTGGAAAGCGTACCCGAGAGAGCCAGGGCATTTATGAGCGTGCCCAGCATGCCTATGGCGTCACGTTCAGTCCTGCACAGTCTGAAAGGAGCTTCAGTCCTGGCCCGCATTATGTTGCCGCCCCCGATCACCGCCCCAAGGGAACAGCCCTCCCTGCGTGCCAGGTCGATTTCACGGGCGAAGTAAGCAAGAGCCTCCGGGTCCAAGCCGCATCCAAGATGCCCACCGAGCAGCTGGCCGCTCAGTTTGAGCAGCACGCGATCGTACCCCCCGCTTCTTTCACAGCCAGGGTCCACGATACACCGCACTCCCGCTCGCACCTGCGGAGCTAAGAGCCTTCTCCGACCCGGAAGCGAACAAACCTCCGTATCACGATGTTCTCGCCCAACTTGCCGGCAACTTCCTTCCGCAGGTCCTCTATCGTCATCTTGTCGTTTCTGACCCAGGGTTGCTCGAGCAGGCAGGCCTCCGTATAGAACTTCTTCATTTTCCCTTCCACGATCTTCTCCCACACCTGCTCGGGCTTGCCCGAGTTCTTGACTTGCTCCAGGTAGATCTCCTTCTCCTTCTGAAGCACCTCGGGATCCAGGTCCTCGCGCGAGACCGCCAAGGGCGCCATGGCTGCTATGTGCATTGCCACCTCCCGGCAGAACTCCTTGAACTCGTCAGTCTTCGCAACAAAGTCGGTCTCGGAGTTCACTTCCAGGAGCACCCCTATCTGGTTTCCAGGATGGATATAGCTTTCAATTCGCCCTTGCGCAGCCGTACGCCCTGCGCGCTTTGCGGCAGCCGCCATGCCCATCTTCCTCAGGATCTCGACGGCTTTCTCGAAGTTACCGCCAGCTTCCTTGAGAGCCTTCTTGCAGTCCATCATGCCCGCGCCCGTGCGGTCGCGAAGGTCTTTTACCATCTTGGCGGTTATTTCCATCTTGAGATCTCCTCTCCCACGGCACGAACGGCCGGCTTTGGTTCCCGGAAGAACAGTACGCTTTCGACTCCCGGCCCCCGCTAGCCCCTCCTGCCGCGCGGCGTATAGTCCGAAGACCAAACCCCGCGGCCGCTGGTCTCGGGAATGGGCTCGGGCTCAGGCTCAGCCGGCTGCGGTGCAGCAGCCTTCGCCTCCAGTACGGCATCGCTCACGACGCGGGCATAAAGCCTTATGGCTCTTATGGCGTCGTCGTTGCCGGGAATGGGGTAGGTAACCTCTTCGGGATCGGCATTCGTATCGACGATTCCGATCGAGGGAATGGCAAGCCGTTGAGCTTCGCGGACGGCGATGTGCTCCTTCTTCGTGTCCACGATGAAGACGATTCCCGGAAGCTTGTGCATATCCTTGATCCCGGCGAAGGTTTTCTCCAGCTTCGCCTTCTGTTTCATCAACCGGGCTGCCTCTTTCTTGGAGAGCTTCTCTAGGGTGCCGTCTTCTTCCATCCTCTCCAGGCTGCGGAGGTAGCGGATGCTCTTCCTGATCGTCTGGAAGTTGGTCAGCATCCCGCCCAGCCACCTCTCAGTGACATAGAACATGCCACAGCGCTTGGCCTCCTCAGCCATGATGTCCTTGGCTTGCTTCTTCGTAGCAACAAAAAGCACGGCCCCCCCTTCACGCACGACCTTCCCCACGGCCTCACGGGCAACCTCAATCGCCTGCAGTGTTTTCTC
>CAYMBA010000094.1:0-9941 GCA_964388535.1 uncultured bacterium
CCGTGGAGCCGAAGTGATCTCCGAGACCCACGCCCGCGGAGTCTAGTCCATGGCAGCCGGGTAGGCAATCGCCGGTTGGCTTCTTGAGAGAAGCCCGGGTCGAAACCGTCTTCAAACGCCTGGGGGCTCCATTCCGGAGGGGATATGGCAGAGTACGTCCTTGCTGATTCTGGGCATTTCGATGCTATCCTGCTCGACACCGACAACGGCCCCGGATGGCTTGCGCGACCGGAGAACGACCGCCTCTATGGCACCCGGGGTATTCGACGTGCCGTGGAGCACCTTTCAGAGGGTGGGATACTGGGGGTGTGGTCGAGCAAGAGGGATCGGGCCTTCGAGGGCAATCTTGTAAGGGCGGCTTAGGGACTACTTTGGGGGGAATGAGATGAGAGGTGCGCTAAGGATGACGATAGCGGTGGCCCTAGTGGCCCTGGCCGTGTCCGGCGGGGCAGCCGCTGCATCGGGCACGGATGCGAGACAGAGCGGCTTTGAGACGATCGAGGAGTTGATGGCCCGCTACAGGGCTTATGCGGAGTCCCTCCGGGATCTGCCACCAGACATCCGGTCGGCTAAGGCTAAGAGGGAGTTCTTTGGCGCCTTGCCGTGGGATGAGATCTGTTTCCTTTGTAGGAAGGACTCTTCTGGCGCAGCACCCGGGGAAGGCAAGGGTTTGCAGGACCTGGTACTTGCCCGCCTTCAGGGCCGCCCGGCCACCATCGAGCAGATCTCCTCCCTGCTGGAGGATCCCCGCTACTCGAACCGATGCAAGAAGGGCGTGGTGATGTACCTGTATGCTGTCAAGGACTCTCTCAGGGGCGTCGATGGCGTGGAGCGCCTCGCAAGAGCCCTGCTGAACCTTGCGGATTCAGGCACCGTGGATCGTGGCATCGCGGCTCAGCTTGAGCATGCAGCGGCTTACCTCTGGGCGAGCGACGATCTGATGCGACGAATGATGGCACATTGCTATTCGAGTGAGGACTGGGAGGTTGAGCAGGGGCTGAGCATGCTCAAGGACGCCCGCGACCCCCGTGCCTCAGACTCGCTTGTAGTGGCGGTGGAACACTTGGTGGAAACGGCCTGGGAAAGCCCGCTTCTGGGGAAGGCGTTCATGATCTCAGTAGAGCGGCTGGGTGGCAGAATGTTCGACCTGATGGCACAGGTCTACAGGGAATCCTTGAATCCTCTTATGAGGCGCACGGCGCTTAAGGCTCTGGCGCGGACGGGCGATAGGCGCTTCTATGGGATTCTCCTGGATGCGTATGCCTCTTCGCCTTTTCCTTACGAACCAGATTCCCTCCAAAAGCGCACTCCGGCCTACGCCCACTTCTATGGTCTCTGGGAGGCGGCCCGTTTCGCCGAGCCGGCGATGATGCGCGATTTGGAGTCCGGCAAGGACGCCGAAGCCTGCTCGCTTGCCATCCGGATCCTCGACCTGGAGAGCCGTTTCGGGCTGCCCGAGAACCGCCCTGAGATCTACGAAGTGCTCGAGCGGTTTGCAGCAAGGCACCCCGAATACGCCAGCAAGGTGGAGGAGATAGTTCGGCGGTTCCGCTCCTACCCAGACCCTGTCGAGAAAGGCTAAGGTGCTGGCCCAGTTACGGTTCTGCGCCTCCTGGTAGGTCCGTGGCCGGCGTGGGGCATGGTAAGCCGTTGGCCTCTTGACAAATCCAACGGGGAGTGGTAACATAACCGATGCTTGAGCACGCTCGCACGTAGCCTTGCAAGGCAACGGAGCGGCAACAAGTGGGGTTGGCGAGGGATTTCTCCATTTGAGTGGCAACCTTGCGGAGGTCTCTCGCCTGGGGTTCAACAAGCCGGCTTAGTGCCGCCGCAATGCGGCGGCCGGAAAGGAGTAAGCACCATGAGGAGAGTGATTGCATCGTTGGCTCTGGTGGCTCTGGCAGTCGCTCCTGTGCTGGCGGCCGACATCGCCAAGGATCCGGACGTCATTTACGAGGGCACCTTCACCTCGTACTCGGATCACTATGGTGACCGGGCGAACGCTCTGGTGGTATCTGTGATCGAGGGTGTTTTCACCGACCTCGGTCCTGTGTATGCGGATGCTCTGACTTCGCTCGGCTACTCGGTCGACCTGATCTACGACCCGATGGGCACATGGCCTGACATGAGCGGCTATGAGTTCGTGGTCGTGGATCACAGTGACGACTGGTGGGGCACCGGCTGGCTGGTGGATCAGGATGAGGCCGCGTTGGCCGCTTATCTCGACAGCGGCTGCGGTGGTCTGCTGATGGTCGGCCAGGACTATCTGTACTTCCGTGGCACCAACATGGGCTTCCCCATGGACTACATGGGCGTCTGCGACTACATCGATGACGTCAACTACGCCGACGAGTCCATGATGTACTGGGATGGTGCCGCGGGTGGTCCTCTGGAGGGCCTCTCGGACGCCATGCTGCCCTGCTTCGAGGCTAATGACTGGTTCACCGACGACATCACGCCTTGCACTGCCGGGATGGCGATCTGGTACACGGACGTGTATCCTGGCGCCTACGGCGGTGGCTCGGCCGAGCAGGCTACCGGCGGTTCCTTCTCCTGCGTCGAGTTTGGTTGCGGCAATGTCGTAGCCGACGTACTCGATGCTCTGATCGACTTCCTCGGCGGTGGTTCGCCAGCGGAGGAGGCCAGCTGGAGCTCGGTCAAGGCCATGTTCCGCTAGTAGCGGATTCTTGCCGGCTTCTTTGGGGGTTCCGGGTGATCCCGGAACCCCCAAATGCTTTTTGTGCGCCTCGGTGGGTGGGGGGCCAACGGGAGTGGGCATCTTGACAGGGTCGTACCATAGGCTAGAAATCCGCGGGAATCCGGCAGGAGGTGCCGCGGTGGGAAGGCTATCGGTGCTCTGTCCGATACTCTGGCTTGTCTTAGCCGGCGGAGCGGCCGGCCAGCACGCGCCGGGATTTGGCCCGCCTCCTTTGGCTGCAGCCAAAGGCGAGGGCCCAACACCCCCAGCGGAACCGGTGGCATCTGGGCCTTCCCGAACAGCGGTCGATTCGGCCCTGGAGAAGGCCGTAGAGTGGCTCTCGGGAACAAGGGTGATGGTTTCGAATGCGACCGCCCAGGGCATCCACTACTTCGCCCTCGAGACCTGGACCTGGTACCTGCTCTACCGCTTCGAGTCCGACTCTTCGCGGGCCCAAGGGTATCGGACGGAGCTCGAAGAGCGGCTGGCCCTTCTTGGCGATGGGGAGCGCCTTTTGTTCCTCTTGCAGAACGCCCACGTGGGCCGCTATGCAACCGATTTCCTAATCCTTCTTGGCATCGCGTGGGACTTGGGCAAGGCGCTACCCGATCTGGAGGCCTCGCTGGATGAAGCCCTGAGTCTCATGCGCCTCTCTGCGGCCAGCCCTGCCGAGAGTCTAGAGGCGTTCTGGGTCAGCCAGTGGCTCAATCGGCCCTGGAACGTGGACCATCTTGCCATCCGCAGCCGGTCTCTGCTCGGGCGCCAGCTGCCGGAGCGAAGGATGAAGATGCCCGAGGTAGCTGAATTGGCGCGCATCGTGCTCGCTCTTTCACAGGGCGGGCTCGCGAGCGCAGATCTCAGCCAGCCTGAGGCATCCTACCTCGAGCGCAGCCTGCCGTTCTGGGCTCTACTTCACTGCGTATTGGAAGAACCCGAGATGGCGGCGCGTCTGTGTGTGTGTCTCAGGTCCTGTGGCTTCGAAGGCTACCATTACAGGGAAGCCATCGCATGCCTGCTCGACCTACAGAGTGAGTCGGGGGCTTTCGTCTCGGGGATGGAGAAGCGTAGGGGCGCCACGGGAGCCAACAGGCTGAGGTTGCTTCCAGCCACTTCGGCAGCCATTCATGCCTTGATTGGATATCAGAGATTCCTTGAGGGCCTGGATCTACCCACCGCCGACTGATCGAGCCTGCCTCATGTGGTACAATGTATAGCGTGCTTCAAGGTTCGCACTTGGGCTGCTGACATCCTGTGTTGCGTTGCCCTGGGGGATTCGGAGATGAGCGCGAGCACCCTTCTTAGGGCCTTTTATGTTTTGTTTCTTTCATCCCTGCTTTGTGTCGTCTCGGGCCTGCTCCCCGCTGGTGCCGGGATGGAGGATCTGCGCATAAACGAGTTCATGGCCGATAATCGCTGCACGCTGTATGACGAGGATGGGGAGCCGGCCGACTGGCTCGAGCTGTACAACTCGGGCTCGACGCCAGTCAATCTGGAGGGGCTCTTCCTTACCGACGATCCCTCGAATACGCAGAAGTGGGCCTTCCCCGATACTGTGATGCCACCCGGGGCTTTCTTTATCATCTGGTGTGACACGGAGACCGACGAAGGTCCACTGCACACCAACTTCAATCTGGATGCTGATGGCGAGTTCGTTGGGCTATACGAGTACCTCGGGGCAGGCAACGATCCAATAGACACGACCTCCTTCGGGCATCAGGCTGCCGATATCTCTTTCGGTCGCTACCCAGACGGTACCGGCCCCTACGGGTACCTGGCCCACCCCACACCCGGGTGGCTCAACTCGGGCTACGGAACGATTCCGCCTTGGTTTGAGCAGACGCACCATGAACCCGGGATTCCCGAGCCTGACGAGCCGGTCACTGTTCTGGCACGGATCTTCGACGATTCAGGTCTGGATGCGACAAGGCTCTACTTCGACGCTGGCTCCGGCTTCGAGTGGACCGATATGTTGGACGACGGTGCCCATGGTGATGGTGAACCGGGCGACGGGCTCTACGGTGCAATCATAGGAGGATTCCTCGATCAGACACAGGTTGCATATTATGTGTGGGCTCGGGATGACTCGCTGATGGAGGCGACGGATCCGGAGGGGGCACCTGCGGCCGCCTACTACTTCCAGGTGGGCTACGAACTCCCTGCGCTCTTTGTCAACGAATTCCTGGCTTCCAACGACTCGGTGCTGGCTGACGAATACGGTGAGTATGACGACTGGGTGGAGATCTACAACGGCACGGATGAGGAGATCTCGCTCGCTGGCTTGCACCTGACCGACAGTCCCACGGAGCCAGATCGGTTCACGTTCCCAGACACGACTATCGGCCCTCGCGGCTTCCTGCTCGTCTGGTGCGACAATGACCCCGAGCAGGGCCCCTTGCACACCGGCTTCAAGCTCAGGGCCTCGGGCGAATTCATCGGTCTCTATGAGAGCCAGATGCACGGCATGGTGCCGATAGACACCTTGAGTTTCGGCCAGCAGACGACCGACGTTTCCTATGGGCGCCTGCCCGACGGAGGCCCCGAGTGGGTCTTCTTCGATGATCCGACCCCAGGTGCCCCCAATGGGGCGCAGGGGGCCGATGAGCCGGGTGCAGGTGGGTTGATTGTGGACGTGCTCGGCAATCCGACCGGGGACATCTTGCGCCTGGGGCTTCGGATGGCGGGAGACGGGCCGATACGTGTTGAAGTGCTAGACGCAGAGGGTAGGCGTGTGGTGCGGTTCGAGAGTCCGATAGCTCCGTATGGCGCGGGGCTCTCGGTGCCGCTTCGGACGCTCTCGCCCGGGCTCTATTGGGTGCGGGTTGATGCTGGGGGCCTTGTGGGTGCCGCCCGCATCGCCGTTGTGCGGTAGAAACTGGTAGGCCAGGTCTTTCGGTGCGTCCGGATGGGAACCAGGGAAGGTCCTGTCGATATGAAAGACTCCATCTCTGCTTCTTCCTCGGTTGATCGCAACGTGGGTGGGTTCTCGCTTTGTCTTCATTCCAACCTGCAGCGCCTCTACGGACGGCTCCACGATCTGCGGTCAATGCTGGATCTAATGGCTCAGGCGGTCGTTGACACGCTGGAGCAGATGGATCCTCGCCATGCCAAGGCGGCCAGCCTACTGGCTGCTGCGGGAGTTCTCGGCGGTTCGGGCGAGGCAGCTGTCTACGAGCCACTGGCCCTGAGGGGCCGGCCCGATCCTGCAGAGGTGGCGGGGCTTGTGGGCCCGGTAGGTCCGGGAAGCAGAGGACGGCCGGTTGCCTTGATCGGCTGGTGCACGGCCAGGCGTAAGATCGCCTATTGCGAGGGAGAGCGGTGGTTCGTGGCCGACCGGGATGATGCGGGTGATTGCTGGGGCCCACTGAGACCCGCTGAGCCCGAGGAGGCCTCTGAGATGAGGTCGGCTGCGATAGCGGCCTATCCAACGCTTCGAACGCAGTTCGCTGTGCCGATTCTCGATCCGGAAATCCGGGGGCAACGGCGTCCCAGGGAGCCCATTGGCGTATTGGACGTTGAGAGCGAGTTTCCTTTCGCCGAGGAGTTCAGGAACTTCCTTGTCTCCTTCGCATCGAGCCTGGGGCACCCTCTTAAGGCGGCCATGCGGCAGAGGGAGCAGGCGTCTTTTCTCTCGAAGGTCCAGGCGGCCCGCTCCAGGGCAAGCTTGGCTCAGGCTCTGCTCGGTGCCTCGGTTGCCTGGCTGCCGCGGGGGGAGGGCTTGGGGTTCGTTGCCTTCCAGGACCGCGCCGATCCGGGGCTCTTCCGGATCGAGGCGATGGACCCTCCTCCCATGGCCACGGCCGCAAGGGAGGCGCTCATCAGCGGCCGTTTGATGCTGCCCACGGGCGCTGGCCCATGGAGTGAGGCCGTGCGAGGACGCCGAACCCTCTATGTTCCCGATACGTCCAGGCTGGACGGTGGGTCGGTGGGCCATAGCCTGTGGGAGCACGAGAGCTGCCTGATAGCGCTGCCTCTGCTCAGGCCTGGCGTGGGGGATTGCATTGGGCTCCTCGGACTGGCGTGCTCGAAGACGACCTACGCACTGTCTGCCCAGGACCGGGCTTTTCTGCAGAGCCTTGCCGACCTAGGAGCACTGGCGGCTTCCCGGTTTGTGGCTCCGGCCGTCGAATACCCCGGGGCCGTGCGACTGGAAGCACTCAGGAAGCGCAACAGACGAGTGCAGGCGACAAGGGTGACGGACGATCAGATCGTCCGCATCAACACGATCTGCCGCAGCCTGATTGAGTGCGGTTTCGACTTCGAGCGAGCTGCCGAGGTCTCTGGGCTCACCGTGCACATCCTGCGCGAATACACCTCTCGCTCGCCCCGCGTGATTGATGTGGAGGCCCTCCGGGCACACGCGCTTGCAACAGGGGCCTTACCGGAGCGCCCGGGAGGCGCTAATCTCCGCGTATGAGCGGTCTTGGGCAGGTTCGCCCCAGGGGCATCCTTGAGGTTGCCTCCATCTATGCGACCATCCAGGGTGAGTCGACGCTCGCCGGGTGGCCATGCGTGATGGTACGCCTCTCAGGCTGCCCCCTGAGGTGCATCTACTGCGATACGCCAGAGGCGCTCGGGCCAGGAGAACCCATGGCGGTGGAAGAGGTGGTCGAGGCAGCGCTTCGGCCTGGCATCGAGCTGGTGGAGGTAACCGGCGGAGAGCCGCTTATCCAGGTTCCAGAGGTGCACGAGATGATCCGCGGCCTGCTCAGGGCCGGCCGTCGCGTGCTCCTCGAGACGAGCGGAGCGGTGAGCATCGAGGGGGTGGATCCTGGGGTCAAGATCGTCTTGGATGTGAAGACGCCGGATTCGGGCGGATTTACCGAGGAGGGTCTCAGAAACCTCCGGCGTTTGCGAGAGGGCGACGAGATAAAGTTCGTCCTGGTCTCCCGAGCGGACTACGAGTGGGCGCGCGAGCTGGTAAGGAGGGAGCGCCTCAACGAGAAGTGGGTTGTGCACTTCTCGCCGGCTGAGCCGGCAGCAGTACAGGGCCCCGACCGCCGCCTGCTGGCGGAGTGGATACTCGAGGATCGACTCGATGTGAGACTCAACCTTCAGATCCATCGGTGGATCTGGGGAGATGAGCCAGGACACTAGAGGGCGGGTCTCCTGCCCCCAAGGAAGAAACACTTTGGTACCGGAGGGGGCTCCGACGCTGATCCTCCTGGGGGTGATCGATGGCATACAGACCAAAGGGCGTCCCCCATAAGGGGGATGCCATAGTGCTTCTCAGTGGGGGTCTTGACTCGGCCACCGCGCTTGCAATCGCCCACGCAGAGGGCTGGAGGTGTCATACGCTCACCGTTTCCTATGGCCAAAGGCACCGGCTTGAGATCGAGCGCGCCGAGTCACTGAGCAAGGCCCTGGGCGCCGTCGAACACCGCCTCCTCCACGTTGACATTTCGTCCTGGGGCGGGTCTGTGTTGACAGCAGGGGGAAGGATGCCGGCTGCCAGCGATGCTTCATCCGGTATCCCTCCCACCTATGTTCCTGCCCGCAATACCATCTTCCTTGCCCTTGCACTCTCTTGGGCAGAAGCCATCGATGCGGGTGCCGTCTTCCTGGGCGTCAGCGCTGTGGACTACTCGGGCTACCCGGACTGCAGGCCCGAGTTCATAGAGGCGTTCAGGGAGGTTGCGCGCCTCGGTACGAAGCGGGGTGTCGAAGGGCGGCCCGTCGAGATCCGGGCACCGCTTCTCGGCAAGAGCAAGGCGGAGACGATCCGCTGGGGCGTAGCACTGGGAGTGGACTACTCGCTCACCTGGAGCTGCTATGATCCGACACCCGACGGGCGTCCCTGCGGGCGCTGCCCCAGCTGTGAGCTGAGGCGCAAGGGGTTCGAGGAGGCAGGGATCCCGGATCCCCTGTTCCGAGAGACCCAGTGATGGAAGCGGAGCGCGCAGATGGAAGCCGAGCTGAGCAGAAAATACAGGGTCAGCGCCGCCCACAAGCTCACCTCTGTTAGCGCCAGGCACAAGTGCAGCCGGATCCATGGCCACGATTTCGAGATCGAGGTGGGAGTGCGCGGGCCGGTCGATGAAGAGCGGGGGTGGGTGATGGACTTTGCCGAGATCGACGAAGCGGTACTTCCGCTCATCGAGCAGCTGGACCATTGCCTGCTGAACGAGATCGAGGGTCTGGACAACCCTACCAGTGAGCACCTTGCCGCCTGGTTGCTCGAGCGGCTCTCGGGGCGTCTGCCCTACCTGGCCTGGGTCGCTGTCTCAGAGAGTCCCACCAGCCGCTGTGTCGTGAGGGCCAGGCGGTGATGCATGCCGTCGGCCGGAGCAGTGAGGCCACGGGCCGCGGTGGCATGCAGGATTCGAGGCTGCCCGAGGGGCTTGCACGAGGCCTCGAGAGGCTTCTTGGGGAGCGCTTCCTGACGGATCTTGCCCACCTGCTGGCCTACGAAGCCGACGCCATGCCTCTGCGCAAAGGGCGGCCCTCAGCGGTACTCCTCCCCAAGACCCAGCAAGAAGTCGTCGAGATCGTGCGCTTGCTCGCCGAATTCGGGCAGCCGTGGGTTGCGCGGGGAGCGGGCACCGGCCTCAGCGGGGGCGCTCTGGCACCGGCTGGTGAGGTGCTGGTTGTCCTCTCCCGGATGAGGCGCATCCTCGAGGTCGTTCCGGAACCGGGACGGGCCAGGGTCGAGCCTGGCGTCATCAACGAGGAACTTTCACGCCGCGTCGAGAGCCTCGGGCTCTGCTTCGCACCCGACCCCTCAAGCCAGGGGGCTTCCACGATCGGGGGCAATATCGCAGAGAACGCCGGCGGTGCCCATACGCTGAAATACGGCGTCACCTCCCATCACCTGCTTGGCGTGAGGCTACTTCTGCCAGATGGCAGGCTCTTGCAAGTGGGGGGGCCTTGGGAGGCCTCACCCGGGTACGACTTGTTGGGGCTGATCGCGGGCAGCGAGGGCACGCTGGGACTAGTACTCGAAGCTACTGTGCGGCTCACTCCACTGCCCGAGGAGACCGGGACCTTCCTGGCTGTCTTCGATACGGTCTCGAGTGCCTCAGAGGCCGTAAGCCGCTTGCTTGGATCGGGTGTCGTACCGGCTGCTCTTGAGATGATCGATTCGGTAGTGCTCGGAATGCTGGAGGAGGCCTTTCACGCGGGCCTGCCACAGGACGCCGGCGCCCTGCTTGTGGGGGAAGTAGATGGGCTGCGGGAGGCCGTGGGCCGTCAGATGCAGATCGTCCGTGAGGTCCTGGGAGCCTCGGGTGCACGAAGCGTGCGGCTT
>CAYMBA010000095.1:0-9928 GCA_964388535.1 uncultured bacterium
AGGGCTGGCGTGTGAACCACAAGCGAGTGCATCGGATCTGGCGCGAGGAGGGGCTGGACCTTCGGCGCAGACGGCGCCAGAAGCGCTGCTGTGGCCCCAAAAGCGAGGTCAAGCAGAGGGCGACCCATGTATGGAGCTATGACATCTGTGAGGACCGCACCGAGCGCGGCAGGCAGTTTCGTGTCCTGAGCGTGCTGGACGGGTTTACGCGGGAGTGCCTGGCGATGGAGGGGGCGCACAGTATCAGCGCGCAGACGGCGGTGGATCTGTTGGAGTGGTTAGCGCTAACGCAAGGGACGCCCGAGCATATTCGCAGCGACAACGGATCGGAGTTTATCGCGCAGGCGATGCAGGACTGGCTGGAGAAGACGGGCTGCGCGACGATCTACATTACGCCGGGCAGTCCGTGGTAGAATGGGTATATCGAGAGCTTTACGGGGAAGCTCAAAGCGGAGTGTCTCAATCGTGAGCTGTTCGCGAATCTGGAGGAGGCACGGGTGGTGATCGAGGCGTGGCGTGAGGAGTACAACACTGACCGCCCCCCACAGCGCAGCGGCAGAAGCTACAACCCTCTCACTGTAACTGGTCCAAAGAATGGGGGGAGGTCACTACCACCATGCCATTTCGCGGCTCCTGCCAAAATCCTTTTTTCTGACCGACGAATAATTCGGGTTAACGCTGTGCTCGCCGAGTATTTCATCAGGTATAGGTATTCTCCTGAAGCAGCGCCCCCGTCTGGATTCTCTTAGCGCAAAATAGGAGGAGACCAGAGGTATAGACGGACTGCGATTCTCCAATCAATAGCATTAGGGGGCGTTGGGTCTGATGAATCTATGCTTCCACTCCAGATGTGTTAGGAGCTGCCGTAGTTTTACAGCAGAGATGATTTATAGAGCAGTCAATGAAAAGAGGTTGAAGGTTTGAGAGAGAGTATCAATTTTATTGTGATCGTGATTGACTCCGCTAGAGCCCGTAATTTCTCCTGCTATGGTTATGACAAAGAGACAACGCCAACTATCGACGCGATCGCTCAAGAGGGCGTCCTGTTCAGAAGAACCTATGCCGAGTCTACTTGGAGCCTCCCCCAAGCACACACGCTGTTGACAGGGCTCGCACCTCGGGAGCACGAGGCGGAGCTTCATAAAGTATTACCGGACACTGTGACTACGCTTCCTCAATTGCTGCAGCAATGCGGTTACACGACCGTCGGCTTTTCCGCTAACGAGTTCTTTGGGCCTGGCACTGGCCTAACAAAGGGTTTTGACGAGTTCTTTATGCCGAAGAAAGTCATCAGTCGCCCTTACCGCTACGTGAGATACTTGCTCCGGGGCATAGGAGGTTCTGATCTTGGCGGCGGCGAGCTGGTGAGAGCGTTCCGGCACAAGTTCTCTTCCTTCGGTGAACCGTGGTTTGCATTGGTTTGGTTCAATGATCTGCACAACCCCTATATTGCGCCAGGGCGCTACAGTCGTCTTCTGTGTGAAATGGAAATCACGCGTCTGGACATGCTGCGGCTGTTTCTCGGGATGTTCAACAGTTGCTGGAACCTAGCGGGTGCTGGCAGCGAGGTTGACTTCGAAATGATAAGAGGTCTTTACGACAGCGCACTTCGATACGTAGACGCCTTGGTGGCGCAGATCATTGATGTGCTTAGAAAGGCTGGCAGTTGGGACCAGACGGCCATAATCGTCACAGCGGACCACGGCGAAATGCTGGGTGAAAGGAAGCCACCTAGCAATCGCCGGCTCTTCGGCCATGGTCCGCTCAATCAGACTCACCAAGAGCTAATCCATATCCCACTCGTCATCCGTCTGCCCGATGAGACGATGAAGGGACAACGGACAGACGGGATCGTACAACTGGCGGACATCACACACTCAATAGCTCAGGCCGTGGGCGTCAGAGAGGGGTTGCCGCAAACCGCGGCAGACACCGTTGATCTGTTCGATGAGCGGGCTCGGCAACGGAGCCGATGCTGGGCTATAAGCGAACGCAAGCGCATCTCTGAGAGTGCGCTGCAGCAATTCGTACAGAGGAATCCCGCCTTTGAATACGGCCCAGATCTGTGTGACATCAGCGCCCTTATCAAAGGCGACTGGAAGCTGGTGTGGCGGTCGACGGGCGATCACGAGATGCTGCATATTTTAGCTGATGAGAAGGAAACATTGACACAAGGTGAGTTAGAGCAACGAGAGCATATGTTAAACATTATCCGGGAATGGCACTGCCGGGCGCGTCGAATAAGCCGAGATCAACAAGGCCATAATACTATGCCGACCGACATCCGCGAACGGCTGAAGGGTATGGGCTACTTCTGATTGCTGAAGCTCTCGATGAGCCAAACTCAGCTCTAAAAGTTTTAAAGGCGAGCCGCCGACACGCTGGGCCTTGACCTGCCACTGAGGGCTCGTTGGCTATTCGCGCGATTCATACCGCGATGGTATTGTGGCCTCTCGCGAGCGAGGCGATGAATGAATGAGAGTTCTGCAGATCCTGCCAATGGTCACCACAGGCGGCATGGAAAGCCAGGTTCGTCGTCTCTCAAGCGCCCTGAGCCACATGGGGGTTCACTGCCATGTGCATGCGTGCGCGGCAGGGGACCAAGCGCTCTGGTCACAGTTAGACTTCCCACTGACTTGGGGCAGCCGAAGGGGTGGTCTGCCCGGCAGGTTGTTTCGTACGATGAAGGCGATTGGGCAAGTCTCCCCCGACATTGTCCATGTGCATCTTTCACTGAGCGGCTATCTGGCCGCTCGGCTTGTTGGACATCCAATGGTCATATCCCACTACCACAATGCCTACCCACCTCCGGGCAGGATCTCGGCTCTTCAACTCTACAAGCGGCGGCTCTTCGATCGCATTTGCACCGGTGATCATGCGTTAGCATGTTCCGAAGCAGTTAGAGACCAATGCGTGCAGCAGCTAGGGATTGCGAGCTCTCAGATAGACGTTCTGTATAATGGAATTGATTTGCAGGAAGTGGATCGGTTGGCAGAGCAACCCATTTCAACAGACCTACCGGTTCCTTCAGGCAAAGATGTTCGGTTGATATTCGTAGGTCGACTCGTTGCACACAAGGGACTTGGAGACTTACTTGCGTCCCTGGCGAACATGGCGGATGGCCCTTGGCGTCTTCTGATAGTTGGCGATGGTCCTCTGCGCTCACATCTCGAGACCCGGGTATACGAAACCGGTTTGGGGACTCATATCAGATTCCTGGGTGCGAGACCTTGGGAGGAGATTCCAAGTTTGCTGTCTTCATCGGACATCTTCGTCTATCCCTCACACTGGGAGGGCCTTGGTCTCAGCATCATCGAAGCTTCCGCCTGCCGTCTGCCCGTGATCGCAACAAATGTGGGCGGCATTCCGGAGGTGGTGGCTCACGGGGAGAGCGGTCTGCTTGTCCCCCCGGGTGCCTCGGACGCTTTGGCGGTTGCCCTCAGTGAACTCATGGAGGACACCGACAGGAGGCGAGAGATGGGCGAAGCCGGACGGCGTCTAGTGGAGGAACGGTTTGACATCGACAAGCTCGCGACACGCCTGAAAGGGATATACGAGAATCTCCTCGGAGGTGCTCCGTGAGAAGGGGCGCAGGACGGCATTCGAGTGCTTCTCCGCGGAAGCGATGGCGGAGAAGTACACGGAGCTCTACGAGCGGCTGCTGCGGGAACGTGGGTGAGTGGCGGGACCGGGCCAGCGCCTACTCCCCACTCGCACTCATTATTATTGTGTCGTGGGGGAGGGCGTCCGAGGGCCAGCAGACCGCGCTCAGAAACTCCTCAGCGCGCCTGCGGTCGGTGATCGCCGCTCGGGCGCGCGTCAGAATCTCCTCCGGCGACCACGGGGCCTCTGGAGGGCCGTTGCTCGCCACACGCTTGATAAGTGGACAGCGCGTCGGCTGGAGTTCCTCGTAAGAGCTGTGTAGCCTCTCGTGTAGCTTCTCCCCCGGCCGTAAGCTCGTGATCTGAATCGCCCCCGGCTCGTCCGGGTCGCGCCCGTGAAGCTCCAGGAACTCTCGCGCCATATCGTAGATGCGCACCGGCTCCCCCATCTCCAGCACGTAGATGTCTCCACCCTCACTCAACGCCCCCGCGTGTAGCACCAAAAACGCCGCCTCTTCTACTGTCATGAAGAAGCGCGTCGCATCCGGGTGCGTCACCGTCAGCGGACGTCCTGACTCAAGCTGTTTCTGGAAGATAGTCAGGACGCTGCCACTACTGCCGATCACGTTCCCGAAACGCACTACCGTGAACTTGGTATCATACTGCTGGTTGAGAGTCGTCAGCAGAATCTCGCACAACCGCTTGCTGGCGCCCATAACGTTGCAGGGCTCTACGGCTTTGTCCGTCGAGATTGCAACGAAATGATCAACGCCGCTCTCGGCAGCGGTGAGGGCGACGATGCCGGTCCCGACCACATTGTTGCGTACCGCCTCGGTGGGATGATTCTCCATCAGATAGACGTGCTTGTGCGCGCCCGCGTGGAAAACCACCTGGGGCCGATGCTGCGCAAACACCCGCCGGACATGATCCTCGTTCGTGAAGTTGCAGATGCACGGCGTGAACTCGATGTCCGGATGGTCAGCCTTCAGTTCGAGATAGATGGAGTGAATACGGTTCTCGCCTCGACCCAGCAGCACGATCTCCCGGGGCTTATACCGGCAGAGCTGCCGGCATATCTCAGAACCAATAGACCCGCCCGCGCCGGTGACCAGGACGGTGCGGCCTCCTATGTAATCGGGATCAAGCTCCATCTGGATATCGGCCAGGTCCCGGCCCAACAGATCTTCGTACTGGATCTCCCGGATATCCTCGAGGGCCGGAGCACCATCTGTAGTTTCAAGAAATCTCGGCAGCATTCGTGCTCGCACCCCGGCCGCACGCACGTGTTCGACCATCTGTTTCAAACGCTCACCGGATACCGAAGAGGCCGCGATAATAACCTCTTCAACCCCCAGCTTCTGGACGAGGCGCGGAAGGTCCACTCCTCGTCCGCAGACGCGATGGCCAGCTACGATCATTCCAACGAGGGAGAGATTATCATCGACGAAACCCATTATGCGATAAGGCGAATGGGGGGCCGTCTCAATATGCCGCGCCAAGCTCCAACCGGTGTGTCCTGCGCCATAGATCAAGACGGGGATCTTATCGTTACTTTCCCTCTCCCTACTGTTCAGACATAACTGCCGCCGGATCTGCCGCCAAACGAAGCGGGAGCCGCCTATAAACAGCAAAGACAACAACCAGGCCATCACGAGAATACTGCGGGAGAAACGCTCCGGCTCAGTGAAGAGGATGACGGCAAAGCCAGCGATAAATGTGGTTGTGACGGCAAAAAAGATGGCCAATACCGCCTCAGATCGCGCATACTCCCATATTCGATTGTAGAGGCCAAAGAGGAGCGCAGACACTATCAGTAGGGGAGTAAGGCCTAGGGACATAAGCCGGGCGAAATACCACCATTCGGGGGGAATCTGTCCATCAAAGCGCAGCCAGAGGGATGCCAAAAGCGCCAGGTTGAGAAGCGCCGCATCAATGACGAGCAAAAAGATGCGGTGCCATCTGATGCCAGTTTGCTTCCCCGACATGAAACATCCCCCTCTTACGTCTGTTGCCTGCCACTCTTACATTTACATTCGGTAACTGCCGCGAATACCTCCATCCAGGCTCTTTTGTCCCGAACATTTAACATAAACAAAGACCCCACATAGCAGGTACGGAAGGTGGCTAGTTCAAACCAACCACCGTTTCGCGGGAAATAACTGCGAAGCGAAGCTTCTTATATTGCTGTGAGGAACTACAGCCCTTCTCGTTGCCCAACAAGAATACGACTAAGGGAAGAGCTTTGGCTGCAAAGCTTTAATCAGAGGCCACCGCCGCCTTCTGAATGGCCGCCGCCGACGGTAACCCGACCGGCCTGCACCTGGACCTCAAAACGCACTTCTTCTTCATCTACAGTGACGAGAATGGTCTGCGTCCCCGGCGGCACGCAGCAAATAACGTAGCGGCCGTTGGCGTCGGTGATATCTGTGAGGTCCGGATACCCCTCAATCTGAACTGGGGCTCCTTCAACCGGTTCATAGCCCTCCGGCGGGACTCGATTGGCGCTGATGATAACGTCGCCTTCCGCATTAGTATAAACCCATCCGGTCACGCAGCCTGTGGTGACGCCTCCCCCTTCACATCCGATCAGTGCGAAAAGCAGAGCTGCTGTCGCGATGATGCTGAGAAGCAACGCATAATACGACACTCTGTGGACCATCCCGAGCACCCCTTAATTCACTCCCAAATAATACGGCTGCGGCGGTCTTCCTGTGCAATTCAGAAGGAGACTTCTGTCCGCAATTGCAACAGCTCCGCCGCAGGACAATGCGGGCGGGACGATGCGCTCTCCTGCCGCGCCCATGTAAGGCTGGTTGTCACATCCGGCGAGATCTCGCGGCTGAAACTAATCATATAGAGCCGATCGTAGCAGTAATGCTCAAACGGGGCAGGAGCCCAGCGATCGGTCTGCGGTGAGAGATTGTAGTAGAGGAAGTCCACCGCGTTGTAGGCCGAGAGGTTCCAGTGCCCCTTGGCGCCCCAGATCTCGAAGTTGGGCAGCGCGAGTGTGCGATACATCCATCGTTCCCACGGAACGAACGACCCGCCGGTCCCGAGGAAGAGCTTCTCATAGTAGGGGTGTATCGACGAGTAGATGATGTCGTATTCCGGCTCGACATTGGTGTAAATTCCCGTCAGACGCCAGGTGTCGTCATTCCAGAGGTCGGCGAGCACCATCCAAGCTTCCGGATCGGGGTTCTCCGGATGGCTTGCGGTCGAGCGATTCGCGTGCTCCTCCAGCCGGGCGTACTCTGCATACAGCTCGCGCTCGCCCCAGAAGCGCCACCAGAGATCTATGCCCCATGCCCTTTCATCGAATTGATCCATCGGGCCGACGTCGGCAGAGTAGCCATCGATGAGATAGGGCACACCGAGCGACCAGTTGCTTTGTTTGAACTGGACGTACGCAGACGCGTAACCGTCTTTGTAGCCGACGTAGGGCGCGGGTAGATTGCCGTAGCTTGCGCCACCGAGGAAAATATCGGCGCTCACGTTCCCGCCCAGCAGGTCATCGAACTGCCCACGGAAGCCCTGTTGCGATAGACGTTCATTGTTCACAACGAGGCCAAGCCCGTAGCGCTGGTACTGCCTCCCCACGGTCCACTTTGCAGGCATGACTGCCGTGGTGCTGAAGGAGACCCAGGCTTCGTCGAGGTAGACGTCACGCACGCCATATCCGTGCAGAGGGTCCGGAGGGCCGACCGGGGCGACGATGGGGGGCCCCTGCGTGACCTCCACTCCCAGTGCGGACAGCGGCTGCGGGCTGTCACTATGCTTGACCACAACACGCGCGTAGGCGTCGTCGGCGATCGAGCCTTCAAGGCCGACAATCGCGGTCAACGCGTCATAGTCGTTGTCAAAGTTGAGCTTCCCCATCAACCCCAGGCGGTGGTCGACAAAACCGGTGACTTGCGGGAATGCCGGTCGGGACTCGATGGCATCAAGCCTCGCGTCGAGGTCGGCTACCTCATCTTGAAGATCGGAGGTTTGCTCGCGCAGTGCGGCAAGCTCGCTCGCGAACTCACGAGTCAGCCCTTCGACGATTTCGCGTATTACTTCGTCTGAAGGAGGTTCTCCAGGAGGACCGGGCGGGCCGGCTGGTCCAGCGGGACCGACAGGGCCAGCCTCACCCTGGGGGCCGGGAGGACCTGCAGGCCCCGGCGGGCCTTGCGGTCCGGGCTGCCCCGCAGGTCCCGGCGTACCGGCCTGCAGGGAGATGTGTTCAAGCAGTCGCGAAAGGGCTTGGGCGAACTCGTAACGCGTCATCGCCCGATCGCCCTTGAAGGTGCCGTCCGGGTAACCGACGACTACACCTTTGTCGATAAGCATCTGGACGGCATCATAAGCCCAGTGGTCGAATGGCACAGTGTCGCCGACTCGTAGGGGAGCCGGGTCGGCGGCTGCGACGACGGCGCCAAAGCTCAGCAGAACGACGCAGAGTGCGATGGAAACTGCAATACGCATCGTTCTCCGCCCTTTCTCTCGCCTCTGTTCAGGATGGAGCCGTTGCTGCCGCTGCAGGGGTCGCCGGCGAGGAGAAAAGGCACCTACGATGTAGCGAACGACACTCCCCGCTTTTGCCCCCACTTCGTGAATAATAGAATAAGTCTCAGACAGAAGCATGTCAACTTATAGAAATATCAAATTTGAGGTCTTCCCTCTCAAAATGGGGAGAAGGGCAAACCTGAGATTGCTGCGAAGTAAGCATCGAAGAGGCCAGACCTGGCTGCGCGTCCGAGGAATATCTTTCTCAAGGAGACGGATGGAAGAAGCGAAGAATCTTGCCGCCTGCCGGAGGGGCAATCCTCGATGAGACACGCGTTCACAGTTGATGCTGAGGATTGGCCGCAGCTCATGTGCTCCTACCTCGGTCATGAGCCGCCGGTCAGTGCACAGTTTGCGCGCTCCATCGAGAGGACCCTGGAGCTGTTGGAGGCCCACAAGACGCGAGCCACCTTTTTTGTGGTAGCCCCTCATGCTGCGCAGGAGCCGGAGATTGTGCGGGAGATCGTCGCACAAGGCCATGAAGTCGCCAGCCACGGCAACACTCATGCGAAGTTGTTCACCTTCTCCCCGAAACAGTTTCGAGAGGACCTTCAGCGCAGCGTCGAAATTATTGAGGACATCACCGGCGAGAAGGTGCGGGGCTATCGTGCCCCCTTCTTTTCGCTTATGCCGGAGCAGTGCTGGGCGTGGGAGATAATGCGTGATTGTGGGCTCGAGTACGATAGCAGCCTCACAACACTTCTATGGCGGAACCAGGGGGTCGAGCTCCCCGCCGAACCCTTCGTGTGCGACCTGCCCAGCGATCGTGAGATTGTGGAGGTGCCCGCGCTCGCGCGCAAACTTGGCCCGATTACCGGACGGCTGATTGGGGGGCGAACCCTCCGCGTGTTTCCTTTCAACATCACACTCTCGCACATGCAGGAGCGTGAGGCCGAGGGCGCGCCTGCAATGCTCTACGTTCATAGCTATGAGACGACACCCGACCGCCTGATGCATTATCTGCCTGCGGGATTGTCATTGCGTGATCGCGCGAAGCTGTTTGTATCCGCGAAGGCCTTCGAGCTCGGCATGGGACGCATGAACCGGGCTCTGGGCGACTTGCTGGATCGTTTCGACTGGGCTCCGATGTGCGAGGTCGTCGCTGACCTCAGACAAGAGCACAATCTGCCGCGGGTGACGGTGACCTCCACCGGCGAAGTCATCTCGCGCTCGAATGTAGCGACGACATGAGCCTCCTGGAGGTATTGAGCCATGACGGAACATGATCTCCAGCAGCTTCGCAAGGAGTTGACGCAGCAGGCCCGCGAGTTGGGGGCCTTGCCTTCGCCGGCTGCATTGGCTGTGAAGCGCATTATTGACGTTATAGGCGCGCTGATTGGGCTTCTCCTGTTCTGGCCCTTACTGCTTTTGCTGGCCGTGGCGGTGAAGTTGGACTCCCAGGGACCGGCGCTATTTACGCAGCCACGCCTCGGACGATGGGGGCGGCCTTTCACCCTTTACAAACTGCGCACCATGGTGCAGGACGCGGAGAAGAAGGGAGCGGGCTTGGGGATCGAAAAGAATGACCCGCGTATTACGAGGGTGGGAAAAATCCTCCGTAAGACGAGCCTGGACGAATTACCCCAACTCTGGAATGTGCTCTGGGGGGACATGAGCTTCGTGGGACCACGTCCCCTGCCGGTGGCTTATCTGGACCGATGGAATGAGCGGCAGCGATTGCGGCTGGTGATGCCCCAGGGCATCACGGGGTGGTCGCAGGTCACCATGCGCAACGATGGCCCGTGGCCGGAACGGTTGGAGAAGGACGTGGAGTATCTCGA
>CAYMBA010000096.1:0-9888 GCA_964388535.1 uncultured bacterium
GCGCCGACTCGAGCACGAGCTTGCCGGCCTCGATCTTCGAGAGGTCCAGGACGTCGTTTATGATTTGGAGCAAGGACTCCGCAGAGCGGCGGATCACCTCCAGATACTCGTGCTGTTCATCCGTCAGCGGCGTCTCGGCGAGCACATCCGCCATGCCGATTATGCCGTTCATTGGTGTGCGGATCTCGTGGCTGACGTTCGCAAGGAACTCGCTCTTCGCGCGGCTTGCCTCCTCCGCCCGCCGGCGGGCCTGAACGAGGTCAGTTACGTCTATGACGTTGAGTAGCACGCCGTCATAGCGACCGTCCCGGTAAATGGCTTGCATACGCATCACGACCTCGAGGTCACCAAGAGCACGCTGAACGACGTAAGGCTTCGAGTGGGCCTTCGTTTTGAACCTCTGTATCTCCCGCGCGATGCGCTCCCGCACTTCGTCGTTCGGGTGCAGGCTGAAGAGGTTCCGACCCACTATCTCGTGACGGTCCAGCCCGGTGAAGCGGCAGAAGAAGTCGTTAACCTCGACGATCGTCTCGTTCGCATCGGCGAACACTATGCCCTGGTCCATGGCCGAGATCATGGCCGAGAGTTTGGCATTCTCACGCTCTGCATCCTCCTGGGCACGCTTCCTGTCGGTTATGTCTATGGCGAGCTCAAAGCGCAGGTCGCGCCCGTCGGGCCAATGGATCATGCGGTCGACAATAAGAAAGTCTCTGTCCAGAAGCGGGTTGTGGTACTCCCACTGGTACGGTTCTCCCCCGAGGCGCATGATTATCTCGTTGGTGCAGAACTCACACGGGGACTGTCTTCCCTGTAAAACCTCGTAGCATACCGAACCAACGGGATCCCTACCAAGCAGATCGCGGAGGAACTTGTTCGCGAAGACCACTTCGTAGGTCTCAGGATCGGCCACGTACACGGCTTCGCTTATGCTGTCAAAGATGGAAAGCAACTGCTGGCGCTCTTTCCTGAGTGCTGCTTCTATGCGCCCCCTTTCCTCGATCTCCTGCCGCAGTCTGTCGTTTACCTCCGAGAGGGCCTTTGTACGGTCGGCGACCCGCTGTTCCAGCGAGGAGTAGAGGCGATTGAGGCGCTCCGCGAGAAGATTGAAGCGCGAAGCCACAAGTGCGATTTCATCGTCGCCACTTACTGGAAGCAGGTCGATCCTTGCGCCTTCGGGAGAAGCCGCCATCTTCTCCAGGCGCTCTGCCATTGCGTTCAGCCTGACATAGACAAGCCTTCTGAATGTGACATAGATGCCCACGAAGAAGACGCCAAGCAGGACGGCAAGCACCCACAGGTGGCGCATGGCCTCGGCTAGTGCACCTTCAGTCTCCGGTGGAGGCACCGCCACCATGTCCAAGGCTACTACCTGACCCACCTTCCGGTTGAACCCCCCCGTTGGCCCGTAGCGTTCTACGAGCTCGATGGGGGCATCGGCAGGGTCCCCGTGGCAGCGCAGGCAGCGCTTCTCCATCCGTCTGGCCCGGAGGCAGGCAAAGTAGGGCCGGCCATCAATCCGCATGCGACCCTTCCAGACGGTCATCGTGGTATCGCGATTGAACATCTCGATGATCCGCGCCTCCTCCGGTGTGGCGGCATTTCGCGGATTGCGCGGATTGAGGGCCGAGAAGCGGATGATAAGGTCCGGGTAGTGCTCCTCAAGGCGCTCGAAGACGCGCCGTGCGATGAAGCTTGACGACATTAGCTCAGGTCTAAAACGCTCCGGGCCAATCTCCTGCTCTATCCGGGGGCGGAGTTCGTCTGCGACATAGCTTCTGATGGCGAGATCGAAAGCGAGCGCGAGGCTCGTTTCCTCCTCGAGATGCCGCTGGGTGCTCTTTTGCGTTACCACCCACACCCTGACGGCGAGGATGGCCAGGAGCGATACCGCGAAGAGGCCGGCGGCCACGAGGAACCGTGTTCCAATGCTTCGGCGCATGTCCATTCCGCCCGAGAGTCCGGAAGTTGCCATGCCCGCGGGGTTTGGAACCCCATCTCCTAATCGGCACGGGCAGCGGGCTCTAGAAGCTACTTTGAGGCACAGGTAGCCACAGCGCCCTTCCTTGGCTCGGCATTCCGTGCCGAGCTGGCGGAAGTCGGCCCGATGACGGCCCGCCATGGTGCCGAGGGGGTCGGAAGTGGCGATTCTCATCCAGGAATGGGGCGCGTCGGCCGATTCTCTCTGTGGCGGGCGAGAGCCCCGCATCGAGGCACCAGACCTGCCGCAACTGGGGCAGGGCTCAGGGGTGCTGGCACAGTCCTTGGGACTGAGACGGCAGGGAGGGCGTGTACCGCTCCATGGAGACTCTGAGAGCAGGGAAGGAAGAGGAGGAGGTCGCGCAATGGGAACCGGCAAGTTGGCAAGACTCGTCCCGGCTATCTGGTTGGCACTCACCATGGGACTCGTAGCTGCGCTGACGCTGCCCATTACAGGCTGCAGCAGCGATGAGGAAGGCGGGGGCGGCACCAGTCCTTCGGCCGGCGGCAAGTATGAAGTGACCGCCGGTTTCATCCACGGCACCCTCGACTGGACGGGAACTTCGAGTCCAAAGGTGCCCGAGGTCACAGCATTCTTCCTCGAGATAGAACGGCAAGATGCCAGCGCCCCCGGTGCCAACGAGTGCACGGTCAAGATCGACGGCGCCGAGATACCCCTGGACGCCGAGAGTGATGCGGACTATGCACTCATAAACGGCTATGCTGGGAACTTCTCTCTTGGGCACACCTACACGGTAGAGATCAGCGCGGGCGATATGAAGTCGAGCGCCCCGATCACGATCCCCAACTACAACTGCGACATCGTGATCACAGCCCCCGAGGATGAGTCCGAGTTCGAGCCCGGCCAGCCACTCACTGTCGAATGGCAGTACGATGGCGAGAAACCCGAGAACGAGGACGTCTATCTGGCCGTCTCGAGTGTGAGCGAGGAAGACGAGGAAGAAGACTTGCTCGAGGTGCCGCTTATCACCAACGACACCTCATATGCGATTTCGGGGTCGGTCACGGCCGGCTGGTCGGAGTACGACGGCATCCTGATTTTCCTCGGCCTGGGGCCGATTGACGAGGACGCATTCGACGGAAACCTGGCGAACGACCAGAGCACGACCTTCGCGATGACGTCGATCGACTACGTGGAGATCGGCGCGGGCGGGGGCGAAACCGACTGGAAGGTGATACTCACCGCTGGGAGCACGGAACTCCAGGCCGACGGCGCGTCCCAGACGGCGGTGACGGCCAACGTCTTGGATCCCCAGGGCAAGCCGGCCCCGGATGGAACCGAGGTGCAGTTCGTGTGCGAACCCTCTGGCCTCGGAACGATCGACCCCGTGACTGCCCTGACTTCCGGGGGGAAGGCCGTCTCCACTTTCACGGCTGGCACGGAGACGGGCACCGTCGAGATCAGGGCATACGCCCAGGGGGCGAGCGATGAGATAGAGATCGATCTCGTAAGCGGCCAGGCCGAGGCGTGGTGGGTGGACCTCGACATCGACCCGTTGGTCGTCGAGCCCGGGGGCACGGCAGAGGTAACCGTCACGGTCACCAACCAGCAGGGTGGCACGCCCTGTCCCGACGGCACTCCGGTGACGTTCGAGGTCTATGAATGGCCTGGCACCGAGATTGTGATAGACCCCAACGTGCCGACCACCACCGACGGAGTCGCACACGCCACCCTCACGGCGACGCTGTCGCCGGAGGTGGAAAGCGGCGGTGGATCGATAACCGCATGGGCCATGGGCGCGATCTCCGAGGTGCTTCCGGTAGTGGTCAAGGTCCCCTGGAGGGTCGTACTGGAAGCGGACCCCCCAGACGCACCCGACGCCCTGCCGGCCGACGGGCACAGCAGCTTCACACTGAGGATGCATATCGAGGATCCGTCCACGGGCACGATCTACACGGGGGGAACGACGTTCGTGCTGACCGACACCCCCCAGGGAAGGGTGACCCTGGGTGCCTACAGTGTCGAGGCCGGCGCCGACGGCTACGGGCAGACCACCGTCACCGCAGGCACGACACCCGGGCTGATTCCCGTATTGATTCTGGTCAGCGCAACGACACCCGAGGGGACGATTCCGGCCACGATGAATGTGAAGCTGGTCGGAACGAAGTAGGCCTTCCCGGCCAAGCGCATCGTACGAGGGCAGGGCCGATCGCGCCCTGCCCTCTTCCGTTCACCCCTGATCCGGGGAGCAGCAACGGGGCGCCGGAGCACACCGGGCTGCTCCGGCTTGCGGGGATGGGACGCCGGAACGCACCGCACGGCCACCACTGCACCCGCCACTCACCCGAACAGTCTCACCAGAAACAGACTCAGGTCGGGCAGATAGGTGATCAGCCCCAGTGCCACCAGTTCCATGAGGAGAAACGGAAAGGAAGCAACGTAGACCTCCACTACGGGCTTGCCGAAGCGGAAAGATGAAATGAAGAGGTTTAGTCCGACCGGGGGCGTCGAGTAACCAATCTCGAGGTTGGCAAGGAAGATGATCCCGAGGTGAACGAGGTCGACGCCGTACTGCAGTGCAAGGGGCACGATGAGCGGAACTACGACTATCAGCGCCGAGAATATGTCCATCAGGCACCCTACGATGAGTAGAAAGACATTGAGCGCAAGAAGAAAGGCGAAGCGGCTGGTAACCACACCCTGAATCCACCCGAGGACCGCTGCCGGCACCTCAGCATCTATTAGATAGTTGGTCAGCCCCAGCGCCGAGGCCAGGATGATCAGAATCCCTCCGACTAGTGTCACACTCTCAGAAGCGACTTCCGGAACCCTGCGGAGGGATATGTCCTTGTAGAGAAGCACCTCGGCAAGGAGCCCGTAGGCGGCCGTGGCCGCAGCGGCCTCGGTGACCGTCAAGCGCCCGCCATATATTCCCCCAAGCACGATAAGCGGCAGCGGCAGCTCCCAGGCAGCACGCCTGAGCGCCTCCCATTTGCCAACGCCTGATGTGGCCCTCGACCCGTCACTGCCGCGGGGTCGTGCACGGACCGCTAGGATCGAGAGAAGCCCTATGAGAAGGAGACCGGGCAAGAGACCGGCGAGGAATAGCCGATCCACGCTAGGGCCCCGGGAGAGCCCAAGCCCAAGGCTGCCTGCGGTGTTGCTCGCAACGTAGCTATATAGGATAAGTGCCAGGCTCGGTGGAAAGAGAATGCCCAGGCTGCCCCCCGTTGTGAGCAGCCCGAGCGCAAAGCGCTCCCTGAAGCCCTCGGCGAGCAGCACCGGCATCAAGAGCCCCCCGAGGGCTATGATGGTCACGCCACTTGCGCCCGTAAAAGCAGTGAAGACAGCACACGCCACCATGGCCACGACCGCTACACCACCGGGCATCCAGCCGAGGAACGCGCTGGTCAAAGCAAGGAGCCTCCGTGGCATGCGCGATGCAGCGAACAAATAGCCGGCTAGTGTGAATAGAGGAATGGACACCAGCACGGGCGAGCTGGCCAAACGCACCATCTCCGTAGCCACTGCCGCAACAGAGATATCCTCGGCCGCGAAGGCCCTAAGAGCGAAGAAGCCCAGCACCGCGAACAGGGGCGTTCCGAGAAGAGCCATCACAACGCCCGCAAGGATCCATCCCACGCCACCCGTCAGCCCCAGGGCGCCCGCTGCCGTCGCTGCCCACACCAAGAGGATCACAACTTCCAAAATCTTCTGCTTTCTTGTTTCCAGCGTGGCTCCGCCAGCACCGCCATCGATCTCCTCTAGCACGCGTCCCAGGCTCTCGCCCGAAGCCAGGGCCCTCGAGAGAAACCGCGCCGCCAATCCGAGGAAGCCCAGCCAGACGATCCCTGTGGCCACCCAGCTCGGAATCCCTAGGAAGGCCTCACCACCGAAGCGCCTCTCATCGGAGAGATACAGCCAGGCTGCCCTGGAGAGGACGAGCGAAACTGCCGCGGCGGCAAGCGCAGTAGTGCGGCGCAACAGAAGTCTTGGCCCGACCGGAAGGAGTCGCCCTGCTACGTCCATGTGGATGTGCTTCAGATGCCCTGCCGCAGCAATAGCACCCAGGAAGGCTATCCACAGCACCATATGACGCGTCAGGGGGTCGATCCATGGCAAGCCGTAGTGGAGAAGGTTGCGCAGCAGTACCTGGAGAAGCGACAGCAGCACCAAAGAACCGACAAACAGGGTGAGGACTCCGCGCTCCAGCCCACGCGCCAGGCGACGCCATCGCTCCTCTCCCAAGCGGGTCTCCGCCACACGGCGAAAAGCGACCCAGCCGAGCACTGCAACAGAGGAGGCAGCGTAGAAGGCGACCGAGTCAGCAAGCACACCCACCTCCGCGGCCACGCCAACGCTAGTGGAGAACCGCGGCCCGATGCTCCTGGACTGCATCGAGGAGCCGCTGCAGGATTTCTGCCTCGTACAGCTTGCCTGTCATCCGCACCCTCACGCGCTCGCCTACCATCCGGAAGGCTTCCAGCGCTTCTGGATCTGGATCCACGATCTCGATTCCCCTCGAGCGCACAACCTCGAGGGCTTCGCGGTTCTGTGCCCTGGTAGCCTCCAGAAGCCGACGGAATATGTCGGCAGCAGTCCTGTGCACGATCATCCTCTGGCGGTCATCCAGTCTGTCGAAAGCCCGCTTGGTCACGACCACCGCTCCCATGGCGTGGGTGATCTTGACCGAAGTCATGTAGCCGAGCCTCGTGAACCACTGCAATGAGATGCAGCCATAGGGCGTGGAATAGACGGCATTGACCATACCCGTCTGCAGGGCCGTGAGGACCTCGGTTATGTTGAGCGGCACAGGGGAAACCCCCATCTCTTCTAGAAGTGCCTCGGCCAGGGGGTCGCCCTCCCAGAGCCATACCTTCAAGTGCCTCAGGTCGGCCGCTGTGCGGACGGGCTCCTTGCTGAACAAGTACACAAATCCAACCTCGGCCCACCCCAGGAGCTCATAGCCGTCCCTCCGCAGGCGCTCGGCGAAAAGAGAGTCGAGAGCAGCGTGGGCGGCGGAGACCTCCTCGGGTGTCTCGAAAACGAAGGGCACCTCGAAAACCCGCAGCGAGGGCTCGATCATGCCTAGGCCAACGCCCGTCAGGCCAGCGCCGTGTAGCTGGCCACTGCGCATCTTGCGCAGAACGTCCACGTCCGACCCCTGCTGCCCCCCCGGATAGAACTTGAAGCCCACCTCACCCCCTGTCTCTTCCCTAACCCGCTCATCCATCTCATGCATGAGCTTCATCCAGGTGGAACCCTCAGGTGCTATGGTCGCTATCTTGAAGACTGTTCTCGGGCGGGCAGCGGAAGCCAAACCGACACCCGACGCGGCAAGCGCGAAAGCCACGGCGCACGCAGCCATGCAGAGTCTCGACGATACCGAGCCAAACCTCCTCATTTCTCCTCCTTACGGGGCAGCCAGATACGGATAAGAACAAGGCCACCGCCCCTTCAGAGCCCGACTAGAACAATTCATCTGCCTGCCTCAATAGATCCTGTGCCTGCGCCTTTGCCATTGCCGTAATCAGGTTCATCTCCGGTAGGACGTCGTCCGGGGCTACAAGGACCTCGCGCAACACTTCTTCGAAACATTCCCTGTCCAGCAGAGAAACACAGCAGTACTTGGCATACAGCACCTGGTGTAAAAGAAACCTCCGCCCGCTCGCACTGAAGGCACGATCGAACCACTCTTGCGCCTCTTCCGGATCTCCCCCCAGCATGCGCGGCATCATCGCAAGCATCGAGCCTTTCAGCGCGTAGGGCATCCCATAGAAGTACGCTCCCTCGACTTCCAGAACGGCGTCCAGAAGCGCCCTAGCGTAGGGCATGTCTGCCAGCACCGCAGGATCATCCATCCCTACAGAGATCGCACCCGCCATGCACGAGGCCGTCCAGAACAGAACAGGAATCAGGCCTGACAGCTCGTGCCTGCGCAGCGCGGCCGCGAGCGAATCAGGTCCCTGCACCCAAGCACGGTCGAACCAGGCCCTCTCCCTGAGGGTCCGCAGGCCGATTGCAGCGCCCTCGCCGTAGGTCACAAGTGCCCTTTGGGGGTCGGCATCCTCAAGGAAGGCCATCGAGTAGGCGGCATAGAGCTGCACCGCCGTGCCACAGAGAGCCGCATTCGACGGGTCACTCCTGCAAAGACCGCGGAAAGTCATTATCTGCGACGGCAACGCGGCCTTCGCCATCTCAAGATCCCTTGAGGTGTACGCCTCTGCTACGGCACCGTCTATCACTGGTCCCATGGCCCTCAAAGCAGCCCTCTGAACCGAGCAACCACCTGCCAAAGCCAGTGCGAGAACGACCATGGAGATGAGCCATCTAGAGAAGCCCATCGCGACGACCTCCTGCATGTTACGACCCAAACCGAGCTAGGTTGTTCCGAAGCGCCAGAGTTTGCAAGCCGTAGTGAGCGCTTCTGCTGTCAGACGACGCCCAGTGGAACGAGCCGCTGCCCCTGGCAGTTCGGCAGAAAAGGGCTGAACATGGCAATCGGTCGGAACTTTTTCCCGCGCTCTGTGTTGGGGTGGGAGTGCGGCGGGTTCGCGGGGTCCTTGACCCTTTGTGCGACCGATCCATATAATCCCCCGCCGTTTGCCTTCGTCCCCACCGCCCCGGCTCCTCACAGAGGGCGGATCCAGGCGACTGGTTTTTGGATTCTGTAGCGATCCGAACGACTCGAGGTACGAGAGATGATCGAGGTCAGAAACCTGAGTAAGACCTTCGGCGCAACAGTGGCCCTGAATGACGTCTCATTCGACGTGCGCAAGGGAGAGGTACTCGGATTCCTGGGGCCTAATGGGGCCGGGAAGACGACCGCGATGCGCATCATAACCTGCTACTTTCCGCCCGACTCGGGCACCGTCAAGGTGGCCGGATTCGACACCGCCACAGACAGCGTCGAGGTGCGCCGTCATATCGGGTATCTTCCTGAGAGTGCTCCTCTTTACCCAGACATGGGTGTCGTGGAATACCTCCACTTCGTTGGCAGGATGAGGGGTCTCGATGAGCCCCTGCTCTCCAAACGAACAGAGCAGATGATCGAGACCTGTGGCCTGGAGAGAATGGCCCATCGGATCATCGGCACTCTGTCGAAGGGATACAGGCAGCGCGTCGGGCTGGCACAGACGCTGATCCACGATCCCGACGTGCTCGTCCTCGACGAGCCGACTACTGGCCTCGATCCCAATCAGATCGTTGAAATCCGCGAGTTGATACGCAGAATCGGTCAGGAAAAGACTGTCATCCTGAGCACTCACATCTTGCCCGAAGTGGAGTCCACCTGCTCGCGCGTCATCATCATAAACGAGGGGCGCCTCGTGGCCGAGGGCACGCCTGAAGAGCTCGCTCGTTCCTCAGCGGGGCAGGCCTCCGTGTTCATCACTGTCAAAGCCACGCCGGCGGAAGTGGAACCAGCGCTGCGTGAGGCTGGCGTCGCTACGTCGCTCAGACTCGTGCCTGCGCCCGAAGGTAGGGTGCGGTACGAAATAGCCACTTCCGACGAGGAAGCCGAAGAAAAGCTGTATAAGCTGGCTGTCTCGAACGGCTGGACACTAACTGAACTTCACAGGGAGACGTTGAGCCTCGAACAGGTGTTTACGCGCCTGACGACCAGGGAATCTGTTGAACAGCAATAGACGAGGGGTGGGTGCAGCGATCGAAGATCGCCTGCCTCTGGAGAGGGGTACTGAACCATGCGAAACGTGGCGATACTGGCCGGCAAGGAGTTTCGCAGTTACTTCAACTCCACGATAGCGTACATCTTCATCGTGGTGTTCCTCGTTCTCAGCTCGGTGCTTTTCTTCGAGCTCCAGAAGTTCTTCGTCATCGGGCAGGCAACACTAAGGGACTTCTTTGGGCTTGTGCCGATCATGTTCCTGTTCTTCGTGCCCGCTATCTCCATGCGTATGTGGGCAGAAGAGAGAAAAATGGGAACGCTC
>CAYMBA010000097.1:0-9219 GCA_964388535.1 uncultured bacterium
CTGTTGAACATGTCGATCACATCCCACTTGTCCCAGTAGCCGTCGCGCTCATAAAGCGTTTCCTTGAGGTACGAATCGGGATACCCTTCTGTACAGTACCCGTTGGCGCATGAACCATCCTTTATCTCGTCCATTGAATCGCCACCCCAGGTCTGTCCATCAAGCGCCTCCCCGATGAACAAGGCCTTCTTGACCTCGCTGACGACAGGCTGCTCCGTATACATCCTGTCCTTGTTGAACCAGTTGTTGAGTTCTGTGGAGTTGTTCACCGCGGCCCTACCAACTGCGATCTCACCCACCAGGTCGTACTCGCCTTCCTCTCCCCAGCGGTTGTCATGATCGTCGTTCCACGTCCCGTCGAGGCCCTCGAAGTAGCAGTCGCCGGGGAAGTTGTCCACTGTGCCGCCAGCATTGACGTAGAGCTTGCGGATGGGCATAACTCCGTAGTCGCCACCGATCAGCACGAATTCCAGGTCCCAGTTCTCATAGGCGTCGATGATGAAGTTCCTGACCTTCTCGGCATCGTCGACGCCCGAGTAGGAAGTGAGGATCTCTTCCAGCGTGACGATACGAGCCCTCAGGCCTCGGCTAGACTCAAAGAGAGCCACCTGCTGAAACGCCCCCACCAGCGATTCAGGAGTAATGATCACATAGGGGTAGTAGTCTGGATCTAGCCTCGACTCGGACACCTTGGCCGGTTCTGCACCCGCGTAGGCGTCGAGATCCTCTGGATTGACCACGAGGTTCCCTAGGGCCTTACGCACGAACTCATTGTCCCTGAAGAGGGGAAGCCGCGAGGGATCCGCGCCCGGCTCCATCTCCGTCACAACCCGGACCGTGATGTGTCTTGCCCAAGATGCCTTCCCGGTAACCGGGTTGTAGGAGACCGGCCACACCCGCAGAAACGCGAGCCCGTGGCCCCAAGCCTTCTGCTCCGCACTAAGCCCTACCGGCTCAGCCGGGTAGGCAGCGTCCACACCATAGATGGCCGGATCTGGACGCGTCGGCTCGAAGGGCTCGGTGCTGCTAATGGGTCTCGGCGTCTGCGTAACCGCCACCTCGTAGGTGCCGGGAAGTGGCTCCCACTCGATCCCAGCAATCTCCACGGCGGCCACTCTCTCTGCCGGAGGCAGCAACACCACAGCACCCCTTGAAGGCAGCATAGGGGCGCCAGGCCGACCGCCGTTGGCACAGCCCTCGATCTCAAAGACCACGCCGCCGCCTTCCGCAGTCCGGACGACGGGAGCGGAGAACTCCAAACCAAACTCAATCTCAGCAGCCTCCGCGGCAGACCAAAGAGCCACCGAGGCAATCAGGGCGCCGAGGAAACCCGCTACACCCGTACGAAGCCAGCCCGATACTGTTCTGTTGCCCATGCTCCTACCTCCTGACGGCAGTCAACCTGCCCCGAGTAATAACGGGGAGCCGATGCGAATGGACCCCGGGACACCGCAGAGAACACTCCACACCCCACGGAGTGCGGGGCGACGATGCAGCCCGGAATCGAACCCGCAGACCCAATGGTTCTTCATCATTATAGAGCTTGGCGGGCAGTACTTGCATGGCCAACCCGCCACATCGGTGCTATCATCACCAAGATCGCTGGGGGCCCAGTTCGAACAGTCGCAGACACGGGGCTAAGGGCGTCTTCCCAGCGCCCCGGCCTTCGTCCCGCCTCCCAGGCCCAGGAGCACCCGGTTCCACGGGTTTCGGTCCTCGTTGGCACTGGTGACACGAATCGCCGGCCGATCGCGCAAGACGCATTTGTTCTCGCAGATGCCACAGCCGGTGCACAGCTCGGGATCGACGTGCGGCTGCTTCACCAGGCGCTTGGCCCCGTCGTGTGTAACAACAAGGACCTCTTCGAACCAGATCGCCTTCCGCGGCAGGGGGCAGTGTTCCTCGCAAACGATGCAGTTCTGTTGAAAAGCGTAGGGGAGACAGCGAGAGGTATCGATGGTGGCAAGCCCGATGCGCACGCGCTTCTTCTCCTCGGGATCCAGGCGGCGTATGGCCTGAGTGGGACAGACCTGGCCGCAGAGCGTGCAGTCATACTCGCAATAGCCGATCGTGGGAACGAGCCTGGGCGTCCAGATGCCCTCCAGTCCTGCCTCCAGAAAAGTGGGCTGCAGAGCATTGGTCAGGCACACCTTCATGCACTCACCACAGCGGATACAGAGGTCCAGGAACTCGCGCTCCGAGCGGGCCCCGGGCGGCCTGATAAGAAGCGGGTTGCTCCTACGATGAGCCCCTGCCACACGCATCGAGCCGAGAAACCCCAGGCCAGCAAGGAGGCTGTAGCCAAAGTACCTCCGCGAGACGCCCGTTCCCGCGGATTCCGTTGCCCCGGCACGCGTGCCAGAGGTGCGCCTGTGCAGGAGAGCGGGCAGTGCACGGGCCAGCCTCGCCAGGTCGGAGAAAAGCCGTGGCACAGCAAAGCCCATAGTGAGGGCAGATTCGGGACACGAGGCCGTGCAGTTGCCACAGACGAGACACTCCGACGGTCGCCACAGGCCTGCTTTCTCAGGCTCAGCAGCGCCCTGGCAGTTGAACGTGCACAGGTGGCAGCCAGTGCATCCCTCGGACTGCTTTATGCGGAATGCGCCCAACCTGGCCACCAGACCGAGCAGGGCCCCCAAGGGACAGAGGTATCTGCACCAGAAACGATACTTGATCAGCCCGAGCGCCAGGACCCCGATCAGGATCAGCAGAAAGAACGCCGCCTGTCCAAAGACGGGCTGCTCGAAACCGATCACCCTGCCTTGGAGGTACTCGAAGACTGGTTCCGAAACAGCGGTGGAGCCCAGGGGATCCCTTGCGTAGAGGAAGTCAAAGACCCACCGAAGCACACTCTCGAGCACCGGGAAGAGGCCCATGCCGAGGGAACGGATCGCGATGGGTATTGGATCGAAGACGCCGGTCCAGTGGATCCCAAGCACGGCACCGGCGAGGAGCACGGCCAGGAGGTAGAACTTCGTAGACTGCCACCGGCTCCACTGGTTTGACGCGATGACCTCGGCCCTCCTGCGTCTCCGTATGTATTCCGACAGCTGGATGAGTGCACCGAGCGGGCAGACCCAACCGCAGAAGAAGCGCCCCAAGAAGAACGAAAGGCCGAGCACAACGAGCCCAAGCCACATGAACCCCTCGAGGTGCCCGGATGCGAGCCATGTGGACAGGCCAGCTAGGGGGTCGGCCTCGACGAAGATCTTCACCGGAAGTCGGATCTCGTCCGTCCCGGGGTACTGTGTGCGCGCCAGAAGATAGAGGAAAAGGAAAAGGAACAGTCCCTGCGATGCGATCCTGAGCTTCCTTATCATCTGTGCACAGCCCCGCCGTAGCTGACCCAGCGCCTAAGGGACCGCACACCCAGCCAGATCATGACGAGGGCGAGCACGAAAAGAGCCACCGCAATGCCCTCGACAATGCTGTTCTGCTTTCCTCCCACTACGACGTAGGCCAGGCCCCAGAAGGTGACGACGAACATGAAGACCGTAGGGATTGCCACGTATGCACCACTCCTACCCGCCTTCTTCAGCCAGATTGCGACCACCAGAAGTGCCAAACCGGCCAGCAACTGGTTGGACGCACCAAAGACCGGCCAGATCGCCTTCCATGCGGGAACTGGATTGCCGGCTGCGTCCTTGAAACGAAGCATGACGAGAATGGCAGGCAACACCAGGGTCACGGCCGAGGAAAAGTAGCGCAAGCCGATACGCTTGATACCGAAGAACTCGTGGAACAGGAACCTGCCCAATCTTGTCACCGTATCCAGCGTTGTCAGAAGAAAGGTCGAGACGGCAAGTGCCGCGAAGTTGCTTCCCAGCCGCTCCGGAAGCCCGAAGGCACCCAGGAACCGCCCCACGCCGCTCGAGAAGACAGCAATGGCAGACATCTTGTGCGACTTGTACGCCGCCACCTCAGGGCTTCCCGCAGCAAGCATGGTAACGGTCGCAAGCGCAATCAAAGACACCAGCCCCTCTGTCACCATCCCCCCATAGCCTATCTTCTTTGCGTCCTGCTCGCGCGCCACCTGCTTCGACGTGGTCCCTGAGGCGATCACGGAGTGGAAACCACTGACAGCACCACAGGCTATCGTGATAAACAGAACCGGAAACAGGGGTCCAAGGGGTGAGGAGAAGCCAGCAAACGCTGTATATCTGATGTCAAAGCCACCCAGGAGAAGCCCTGCAGCCGAGACCACGACCGTCGCGAACAGCAAAAAAGAACTCAGGTAGTCCCTAGGCTGCAACAGCACCCACACGGGTGTGACAGAGGCGATGTAGCAGTACGCGACAAGAAGAAGGCTCCATGTCTTGCCCTCATCGCCGGCGATGGCTGGGACATGATCGATAGGGATCAACTGCCCCACGGGAATGGCCACGAATACGAGCGGAACGAAAATGAGGCTGCCCACGGAGGCCGGAATCCGCAGCCTGTATATGGAAGCGCCGAAGAGGATTGCGAGTGCCACGAAGAGAATAGAGCTTGTGGCCACACCGCCGTTGGCCTCGAACGTGCTCGCAGTGAGATCCAGGAAAACCACGAGAACGTAGATCAGCATCAACCAGATGAACGCGACGAAAATGCGCTGTGTCGCTGGCGATATCACCTCCCGGGCCACCTCCCCGATGGAGCGTCCCCTGTGCCTCAAGGACGCCACTAGCGAGAGGTAGTCGTGCACACCGCCGATGAGCACACTGCCGAGGACGATCCACACGAAAGCCGGAAGCCACCCAAACGCGAGTGCGGCTATGACGGGGCCAACGATCGGTCCTGCGCCAGCGATAGAGGAGAAGTGGTGCCCGAAGAGGATCGTCCATTTGGTCGGAACGTAGTCGACGCCGTCGTACTCGGTCTCCGAGGGCATCTTGGCCCCCTTGCCAACTCCGAGCTTTCGGTCGAGCACCCTGCCGTAGAAGACGTACCCGATGTAAAGGAGCACACCACCGAGGAGGAAAAGGCCTGCCAGCATCTGTCCCCAGCCTCCGGTATCGAGGGAAGCTCGGATATCCGCGAAAACCGTAGCCTAGAGGGCACAACTGAGCCGTCAACTGGCCTCCCCAAAGGCTCGGGGGTTGCCGCCTCAATGGGCGACAACCCCCGCAAAGCCGGGCAAGCCGGCCCGCGCCGCGGCATGCCCCGGCTGCGATCACCTGAGAACCACAAGCGGTAGACAACGCTTGCCGCTCGGGGATTCCACGCGTATGTAGTACCGGCCTGTCGCCATCCTGCCGGCAAGACCGGGTCTCCAGGAGAGCGTCGTACGACCGGCTTCCAGGAAGCCGCGATAGATCAACTGCACCAAGCGTCCTGTCGCATCGTAGAGCCCGACGTCCACCCGCTCGTTCTTCGGCATCCACAGACGCACACTCGACTCGGCTCCCGACTGCACCACACTCGGTGCCGCCGCCATCAGGCGCGGACGGATGGTGTCTGGTTTCTCCCCCGAAGCAGAGGGAATCTGCGGATAGATAGCTACATCGTCGATGTACCAGCCCTCTCTCGTGTCGGCACCGTCGGAGCCAAAGGCCCAGCGGAGCTTCGCTGCCCCCTGGTAGCCAGAGAGGTCCACCGTCACCTCGGTCCAATCGTAGCGACCAGACCATACAGGGGTCTCCGGTGGGAACGGTCCAGGCGTGCCGCCAGCCCTTATCAGGAACGGGTAGCCACCCTCGGGGGTAAGCTGAGTCCAGGTCTCGCCCCCGTCAGTCGAGATCTCGAGCAACCCTCCGTCATAGCAGTATCCGTGGTATGCCTGGCTGGTTTCTGCATCGACCCACTGCCAGAAGACGAGCCTACTTGCTTCAGGAAGGTCGAACTCCGCGGTCTCCAGGATCGAGTAGAGAAGGTTGCCGTATGGTGCGGGACCCGAACCGCCGCACTTCCAGCTCGTCGTGCCCCCCGCAGTGTGGTTTCTGTAGGTCTCCAGGTGCCACTGGTCGGTCCAGCTCTGACCGCCCGCGTAGTGAGTCCAGGAAGCCCCGCCAGCCTCGATATCGTCGGCAAACACCTGTCCGACGCAGACAGGGAGCATGACCATCACGCTGTACTGGTTGGGCCCAGTGAGATGAAGGTACACATAGCCAGCGTAGACACCAGGGCACGACCCATCCACGGTCAGACCAAATCCGCCCTCGACCACATCGCCTCCGGCTGGTATGACACCGAGTGTGTGTTCCTCGTCCTCCGTCTCGAAATACTCGCTTCCGCTCACTAGCACTGCCGTAAGCTCCGGAGTGTCAGCACCACCGGCGTTCTCGATGCCCAGGGTGAGATCCACAGTTTCCCCTGGATCGATGACTCCGTCTCCGTTGCCGCCAACAGAGTCGTCCACCTCCAGGATCCCGACCACGTATTCCGGTGCTCGCGCCACAAGGCCGAGCGGCATCTCGCCAGGCTCCTCGCTCACTGTCATGGTAAGACCCAGATCATGGGCGTCTGGGACGTCACAAAGGACACGGAAGACGAAAGGTTCGGCATTGGCCACCGTTCCCCCCGACGGAATATCTCCGTAGGAGGCCTCGCCCTGGATCATGAGCACGTACTCGGATGTAGTGGCAATGCTAGCCGTCACGTCCTCGGCGTCGTCGGCTCCTATGTTGGTGAGGGAGACAGTCAGCTCGATTGTCTCACCTGCCTCTATGATGCCGTCCCCATCGCCGTGGGAAGCGCCAGACTCATCATCGTCCACCTGGATATCGTCAACAGCAAGGTAGACGCCCTGAAGGTTGCCGAAGAGCGTCAAAGCGTCCCCCAGATCCGAGGGCGTGCTGCTGTACTGAGGATGCTCTGATTCTTGATCATGCGTCTCAGCATAGACGAAGGCTTCCCTCATGGATATAAGCCCATCGCCATTCGTGTCGGCGTTCACAGGGTTGCCATCAGGGTCGCTCCAGCCAACCGCACAGGTCCAGAAGTACACGAAGGCGTCATAGATGTAGTCGGGGCCCATGGCCCAGGAGTACTCGTCGTACCGGGCCGCAGTCGCGATAACTCGCCCGTCAGCCTCCAGATCGTCTATCATTCCACCGCTGAAGCACTGCTCGAATGTACAAATGAGGGTCTCACACGGCAAAGCGTCCACGTACGCTGCGAGCTCGTCATCCCTCAGTGTTTCCCAGTTCCATAGATTGAGATAGCAATCCCAGCCAGATTCCTGACCACCGTGGTCGGTCGTGAAGATGAAGAGCTGGTCAGCGGGCGTCAGGATGGACTGCAGCTCGTTGAACACGAGATCGATGTACTCCCGTGTAGCCGGGTACTGGATGTCATCGTCACCGTCGTCATCAAGATCCGGTGGCGAGTTGGTCCCGTCAGAACGATCGGGCGCGGGATCAAGCCCGTCAGAAATACAGACATAGATATTCTCGTCCGGGTATCCATAGTAGTTCACCAGGGCCTTGTAGATAAAGGAGCAGTCGTTCCAATAGCGGATGTGATTGTTCCCCTGACTCGCCCCACCACTGATGATAAGGGCAAACGCACGGCCCCTGTCCTGCCGGGGTGGCTTGGGCAGTTTCTTCAGGATGCGATCGAATCTCGCGAGTGCCTTCTCAGATTCACCCGGCAGCGGGTTATCTCGGCCGTCGGTGATCTCCTGCATTTCCATCTGCCATCGAGGAGGCACCATCTCGTCATAGGCTTCGATGTCTCCGGTGGCAGCATCCACGAAAACGTACTTGCAAGGGTGCTCCCAGTTGGCCGGCGGAACCAGGTCAATGAAGAAGAACCAGCCTTCACTCTTGGTCGTGAATACATCCTTCTTCCACGTCGACATGGTCACACCCGCCGGCACGGTCTCCGGGTACACATAGACCCGTACGTCGCCATAATCGCCGCCTAGGAGCCCGTCACGCACCAGGGCGGCCGCCGCGTCACGGTCCAAGGCCGGGGTCGCCGAAGCACTTCCCGAGGCCAGGACGATCAGCACTGCGACTGAGGCAAGTAGCAGGAAGCGGTGGGATACTCTCATGGCCTTCTCCCTCCACGCAGGCGTGGACAGAATAGCGCCGCCCAACGCGCGGGACGGCAGGGACACAAGCCAAACCCGAGACTGCCCCAATTATACCAAGGAGGGCTTTCAGGGTCAGCCAAGCGAGAAAGGCCCCGGGGAACCTCCCCGGGGCCTTTCCGGCCTCAATGCCACGACAGCCTAGGCTGGCCTACTCGCGTCCCTCCACCACCGTCCTAAGCTCCGTTACGTACTGGCGCATCCTCTGAGCCTCGGCACCGAGCTCATTCGAGGCGGAGGCAGTCTCCTCGGCATGAACTACGTTCCTCTGAACAACCTGGTCGAGCTGGGAGACAGCATCGTTTATGTGCGTGATCCCGGTGGACTGTTCTCTACTGGCCGAAGCCACCTCCTCCATGAGTACCATCTGTTTCTCACTGCCCGCCGCAACCTGATTTATGACGTCGCTGACCTTGGTGACACCTTCTGCGATGCACTCCAGGATCGACTCGACTTCTTTCAAGACCTCCACACCGCTCGACGCATTGTGCTGGGACTCCTCTATCAGGTTTGCAGTGCTTCTTGCGGCCTCGGCCGAGCGCTGCGCCAGGTTCCTCACCTCCTCAGCCACCACGGCGAAGCCCTTGCCAGCGTCCCCGGCTCTAGCAGCCTCGACCGCTGCATTGAGGGCCAGCAGGTTCGTCTGGAACGCAATCTCATCGATCGTTCGGACGATCTTCGCCGTCTCGTCGGAAGAGGCCTTGATGCGGTCGATCGCTTCCACCATACGAGCCATGGCGTCCCGGCTTTCCTGTGCTGCCCTGTGCATGCTTGAGGCTAGGTCCTTGGCCTCCTTTGCCCGGTCCGCATTCTCCTTGGCAATCTGGCTGGCCTGTGTCGTATTCTCATCATTCGTCCTCGTGCGCGAAGCAGCTTCTTCTAGGGAGGCTGAGGTCTCCTGCAGCGAAGCAGCCTGTTCCATAGAGCCCTCGGCCAAGGACTGGCTCGCGGCAGCTACTTCACCCGCAGCGTCCCCGACACGGCTGGCACCGGCGAGCAGTGCCTCCATCACAGCGTAGATCGGACGCGTAATCGAGCGAACGAGGAAGAGGGTTGCGAGTATGCCCGCAGCGGCAAGAACGACGACAACAATGAGGAAGGCTCTTCGCACCCGAGCGGCGTCAGCGCGCACGTCGTCAACGTACACCCCGGATCCCACAATCCACCCCCAAGGCCTATACAACCTGACGAAGGAAACCTTCTCC
>CAYMBA010000097.1:9229-9799 GCA_964388535.1 uncultured bacterium
ACATGTACTCCACGAAACCCTTTCCTGCCTCCGCACACACCTTCACCATCTCCTTGAACAGGTACTTGCCGTTAGGGTCCTTGAAACTGCTCAGATCCTTTCCGTTCAGCGATGGTTTATACGGGTGCATCACCATTCGTGGGTGGGTATCGTTGATCCAGAAGTAGTTCTTGCCCTTGTAACGCAAAGCTGCGACAGCGCCTGCAGCCTGTTCCTTGGCCTCCTCCTCGCTGATGTCACCCTTAGCAGCAAGTCCGCCGTAGTGCTCAATAACCGAATAGGCGACGTCCACAACGTTCTGTGTGGCCAAACGCTTATCTGCCATCATCCTGCTTTCCATTCCGTGCGCAGCCCACAGCAGGATGCCTGCCACAGCCACTACATTGCCCAATCCAAGCAGTGCTATCTTCGTAGAAAGTCTCATACGGAAGAGAGAGCGCAGACGCATTGTGTCCTCCATTGGGTCACATAGCCGCCGAGAGCACCCGCGGCTGCCGAACAGCCTGCCCAATTCCGTGATCGACCACGCTTTTGAGGGCTTGAGAGATATGGGAACCACCGGAGGGGGAC
>CAYMBA010000098.1:0-9758 GCA_964388535.1 uncultured bacterium
CTCGCCGTCGGGAGCCACGACCTCGAGCTTGATCCAGTCATCCTCTATCAAGTCCCCCCCACAGGTGGGACAGTACGTATGGAGATAGGTACCAGTCTTCAGCAGCGTGCGCTCGTTGTAGCGCTGGCGCGTCAGGAACTGCCTTGTCTGTTCCTCTCCGTGACCCGGCCCGGTACGTTTTTCCTCTTCGGCCATCGGCTTCCCCCGCTCGCTCCGGCCTTTTGCCTACCCCCGTCGCCAACCCTCGGCCGGCTGTGTCAAAGAGTAACCGTCTGCCCTTCGAGCAGCCTCCCCAGCTCCTCAACCATGTCACGATTGTAGCATATCAGCCCGCACCGCAAGCACCTCTCTGCCTCCCGGATCGCCTCCTCCTGTGTGATTGTCTGTTCTACCTCCTCGAAGTTTCCTACCCTGTCAGCCACCTTCAGCTCCCTCACGCGAACTCTGGGTGCCTTGGCAACACCTTCGACGTCCCGGAACAGAGTCTCTTTTATCAGAGAAGTCAGCCTGCCGCGGATCGGCGGAATACGCCCCTCAGTAACATAGTAGTGGATCGAGCGCGCAGCATATCGGCCAGCGCCAATTGCGTCAACGACGAGAGCAGGACCCGTAAAGCAGTCTCCTCCCGTAAAGACCGCAGGCAGATCGGTCTGCAGTGTCTCCTCGGATGCATCTATCGTATTCCAGCGCGTCAGCTTTATCTGCTCAATCATCTTCCCTGGCCTGATGAAGCTCGTGTCTGTCCTCTGACCAATCGCTGCTATGACGGTGTCCACGGGAAGGAGTGCCTCCGAATCCTCGACTGGAACAGGGCGACGCCTCCCACTGGCGTCGGGCTCGCCGAGACGCATCCGTATGTACTCTAGTTTGTTCACCCGGCCCCCAATTCCATGAAGCCTTACGGGAGCAGCCAAAAGCAACAGTTCTACACCTTCTTCTTCAGCCGCCACTACCTCAGCCGGATTGGCTGGCATCTGCTCCCGCGCCCGTCTGTAAAGAAGAATAACCCGCTCAGCTCCAAGGCGGATCGACGTTCGGGCCGCATCTATCGCTGTATTCCCGCCTCCAACTACGATAACCCTTCTGCCAATCTCGGGGGGCCTACCCTCAGCTACCATACGGAGGAAGTCGATCCCGCCGTATACTCCCCCGAGGTCCTCGCCCTCGATCCTCATCTTGGAGCTGCTCCAGCAGCCAACGCCCAGGAACACAGCCTCCATGCCCGCGGCCTTCAGGAACTCGAGGTCGAAATCCTCCCCGAACCGAACGCCTGTCCTGACTTCGATTCCCAGGTCCAGGATGCCCTGGATCTCCCAATCCAGGACACGCTTGGGAAGTCGATACTCCGGGATCCCGTAACGTAGCATGCCACCCAGTTTGGGCATCTGTTCGTAGATGGTGACAGAGTGACCAAGTCGGCGCAGGAAGTAGGCGCACGACAGACCCGCCGGTCCGCCCCCAACGACAGCGATCTTGTGCCCCGTAGGAGCAGCAACTGAGACCGCCAGGTGCCTACCCGTGTTCATCTCGTAGTCGGCTACGAACCTCTTCAGGTTGTTTATCGCTACGGGCTCATCAACGTTGCCCCTGCGGCAAACGTCTTCGCACGGATGTGGACATACGCGGCCGCAGGCTAGCAACAGCGGATTTCGGTCCTTTATGGTCAGCACTGCTTCCTCGAAACGCCCCCGGCGGATCTGGTCTATGTAGGTCCGAATATCTATCTGTGCCGGGCAACGCTGTGTGCACGGCGCAAGGCACTCGTTGTACTGGTTGAAGTGAAGGATGCTCTCGGTAGAAGACGAGAGGCTGATCAGGTCCTTGGGGCACACCTCCACGCAGGCCCCGCAGCCCCTGCACTTCAGCGGGTCGAAGACAGGAAGGCCATCGGGACCCATCTCTATTGCGTCGAACGGGCAAGCCTTTATGCACGATCCAAAGCCGATGCATCCGTGTTCGCAGAGCTTCGTGCCGCCGAAGAGGAGTGCAGCCGCCCGGCAGTCCTCGATCCCTTCGTACGAGTAGCGGGGAAGCGCCCTGGCACCGCCACAGCAGTCCTGCTTCGCCACTTCGGGCTCTTTGGCCACTACCGTCAGTCCCAATATGTCCGCCACTTTGGCGGCCGTCTCTGGACCCCCGGCTACGCAGGCAGTGGGCGCCACCTTGCCGGCCACCATGGCCTCAGCGCATGCATGACACCCGGCGAATCCACATCCGCCGCAATTGGCCCCCGGGAGGGCTTCCTCCACCTCAGCAACGCGTGGGTCCTCCTTGACATAGAAGACCCTCGAAGCGATGCCGAGAAGTAGGGCCGAGGCAGCGCCGACTCCCCCCATGAAGGTCAGTGCCGAAATCATCCCCTACCTCCGATGCAACACATGGCTGGCACCACACCCCGCTGTCAAACCATCCCTTTGAAGCCTAGAAAAGCTAGTGACATGAGACCGGCCGTAAGAAGCCCAATTGCGGTGTCGTTGAGTGGCTCCGGTATATGAGCGATCCGAAAACGCTCTCTCAGCCCAGCGAAAAGAACTAGGGCCAAGGCGAAGCCGGCCGCACTCGAGACGGAGAAAATGACCATCTCAACAAAGGCGTAGTCGTTCTTCACACAAAGGATGGCAACGCCAAGAACTGCACAGTTCGTCGTGATCAGCGGAAGAAAAATACCTAGCGCCTGGTACAGCGCCGGAAGCGTTTTCTTCATGAAGATCTCAACGAATTGAACCAGCGCTGCGATAACAAGGATGAACGCGATAGTCCTCAGGTAACCTAGCTCGTATGGCACTAAGACATGTTTGTTTATCAGCCAGGTGATCGTTGAGGCCACTGTCATTGTGAATATGACGGCCATCCCCATCCCTATGGCCGTCTCCATTCTCTTGGAGACCCCAAGAAATGGGCAGTTGCCGAGGTACTGCGCAAGCAGGATGTTCTTGACCAGAATCGCGCTTATTACCAGCAGTATGAGATCCATACTCCAGCCTCCCCAAAGCACCAGCCTGCACTTGCCTCTCTCCGCCCCGCAAGCTTCAGCTGGCTACCCCTTCGTGCCCGCACCTGCCCGAATGTGCTTCTGCCACTCATCCTAGGACTCCGCCTTCACTCTCCGGGTGCGCCGCGAGACCACGTTCATCAGGAATAGCAGCAGCCCCAGCGTGACAAAACCTCCGGGAGCCTGGGAGAAAAGCCCGAAGGGCTCGAACGAGGCACCAAAGATCTCGTGCCCGAACAGGGACCCCTGACCAAGCACTTCCCTGACCGCCCCAATGGCGGAAAGCGACAGCGTAAAACCGAGGCCAACGCCGAGGCCGTCTGCCGCGGCCAGGTGCACAGGATTCTTGGCAGCGAATGCCTCCGCCCGTCCCAGTATGATGCAATTGACCACGATGAGCGGGATGAAGATCCCGAGGCTCTGCGAGAGAGGGAAGAAGAAAGCCTTCATCAGGAGATCGACGATGACGACGAATGTCGCAATCAGAACGATGTAACTTGCGATCCTCACCCGGGAAGGAATGATGCGTCGCAAGATGGATATGATGATGTTGGACCAGAACAGAACGAAAGTGGTCGCAAGGCCCATGCCTATGCCGTTCGCAATCGACGTCGTCACTGCGATACTCGGGCACAACCCCAGCACCATCCGGAAAGGCGGAAGATGAGTCGTGAACCCCTTCTTGATCTCCTTTGCGATTCCCATCGCACAACTCCCTGCCTTAGGGCCCCCAGGCAGCGCTGCTCAAACCACCAAGCCCGGCCCAGCGGCGCCTCTCTCTAGCGCTCAGCCACCCTTTCCGCTACGGCTGCCTCGATGGCATCCTTGTTGGCCGCAACGAACTCGACCGCGCGCCTGACTGCATCGGCGATTGCCGTACTCGTCCTCGTTGCTCCGGAGACGGCCTCCACCTGACCTCCGTCCTTTGCCAGCGCAATAGCCCCAGGGTCAGAGGCATCCATGCCTTCATATTGAGAAAGATACTTCGGATCCATGGCCCTCGTGCCTACCCCAGGAGTCTCTTGGTGCTTGCTGACCCTGGCCCCAGTGACGGCAGGTGGATCGACCCTGACACCTACGACCACCCCGACGTCTCCCCCGTAGCCGCCTTTGCCCATGACCTGGAGCGCTACGGCCACGCAATGGCCTTCCTGTACCCATGGATACAGCCTGACCGGTCCGTCGGGCGTTTCCAGCGTGACCGCATCGGCAAGCGGATCGTTCGTTGCTTCGCCCAGCACCTCTTTGACCGCCGGACCGAGCACATATCGCTCCTCCTGCATCGCAATCCGCTCTGCAAGGCCTTCCTGCAGGCTGGTGAGTGCAAATGTCGTAACCAGACAGATCCCAGTCAGTACCGCGACCATCTTCGCTATCTCAGCCATCTCCTCCTCCGGGTCGATCCATCAAAGGCGCCTCTCCCGCGGGAAGCGGCAGAACGGGCGCGCGACGCAGACGGTCGATCAGAGGATTGGCCAAGTTGGCCAGAAGCACGGCAAAAACGATCCCGTCGGCATAGGTCCCAAAGACCCTAATTGCCGCCCCCAAGACTCCAGCCAGCAACCCGTACACGAACCTGGCCCATCCTCCGGTCGGCGAAGTGGTGGTATCCGTTAGCAGGAAGAAACCGGCGAAGACCGCAGCGCCAGCAGCCAGGTGGAATCCCGGTGGGGCCTCTGTTGCGCCCATGGCCCGCAGGAGTGCAACCGATCCGCACAGGCCCACAAGGAATCCAAACGGCACCCTCCAGGAAATGAATCCCCTAACCAGCAGATAGGCGGCCCCAAGGGCCAGGAACAGGACCGCGGTCGATCCGACACCACCGGGCTGCCGACCCACCAGCAGGTCGAGCCACCCAAACCCGCCCGCTCCACGCGCGCCAAAGGCCGAGACGACTCGCAGGGGCTCGTAGCCGAACGCCGGGAGGTCGTAGGAGGCAAGTACCGAAGAAAACTCGAACCGCGACGGCCACGACACCAGTACCACGGCGTAGGCTAGGGCGACGGGATTGAACGGATAGCCACCAGGACCGCCGAAGAAGTGCCGCCCGATTACACTGAGCACCGCAGCAGCCACAATAACGAGCCACCACGGTGTGCTAGCGGGCAACATCAGGCCGAGCATCAGCCCATGCGCGACGGCAGAAAGATCCAGCAGCCCGAAGTGCCGCCCTCCGAGCAGCGTTCCCAGCCACTCGAAGATCAACACTGAGCCCACGGCCAGCGCCAGAACCCGCAATGCGGGCAGCCCCCACACCAGAACTCCAGCCACCGCTGCTGGCAGAAGCGCGGCTGCCACGTTGACGTTGATACCACGCTGGCTGAGACCCATGTGACTATGGGGCGGACTTGCAACGCTCAACACCGGTGGTCTTATCATGCCTCATCCTCCACCGACACCGCGCGCTCCTCCTCCCGCGCCTGCTCGGCCAAGGCCCTGGCAAACCTCACATACTGGAGCAAGGGCCGGGAGGCCGGGCAGACGTACGAGCACAACCCGCAGTCCAGGCAGGCCTCAATCCCCATCTGGGCTGCCTCTTCCATCAACCCGAACTCGACGTGGCGCCCTATCAGGTGGACGGGCAAATCAACCGGGCAGACACGATAGCAACGGCCACAGTTGACGCACGGGTTCTCAGCCCGGTGGGGAATCTCCTTCGCACGGATGACGGTCAGCGCATCCGTCTGTAGCGTTATCGGGGCCTCCAGATCGTACTGTGCCTCCCCGCGCATCCGTCCGCCCAGGAGCACCCTGTCGCCATCGGTCACCGATATGCCGAAGTGGTCGAGGACGTGTCGGATGGGCGTGCCAAGCCTCACGCGGACCGTCATCGGGCGCCCGAAATCCTCTCCCAAAAGTGTCACAAGTTTGTTCGTCCGCGGCAGCCCCTTCTTCAGACATCGCCCGGCGAACGCTATGTTCTCCGCCGTAAGTAGCACATAGCCTTCCCTGCGTGCCCGCCGGATGCTCACATTCCGACGACCTGCCACACGCGCCAGAATAAGCCGCCAGTCGTTCTCCAGGTAGGCGTCGCCGACCGGCAGAATCTCGACATCTCCTAGAATCGAAGCTGCCTGGGCTTTCATCCGCCGCGGTACGGCGACGACTATCCTTGCGTCCCCGGCCATCCGCCGGATCGCCTCAATGCTATCGGCCAGGTCGTCCTTGAACTCGGTCAGGAACCGCCTCTGGACACACACCCCAGGGTCCCTATCCACAGCCACAATCACCACGGTGTGGATGGGAAACGCCTCGTCTGCCCCAAGCCGCTCCTGGAGGGAAGCGGGCTTCCATGGCGAGTCGAAACCGAGCTCCGTAAAGGCCGCCATCAGCTGATCACCACTAGCATTGCGCAGATCTTCTATGCTACGTGGCTCGACCCACTCCTCGTTTCCCGTCGCGGCAATCCTGATTCCCAAAACCTCCCGCCCCTCGGGAGTAAAGATAGGCCCAATCCTCGTAACCTCCCCGGTGATAGTCGCGTGCACGCCTGTCCGTGAAGGCGTGGCCGCTATGTACTGGCCACACACAACCCGGTCGCCCACCTTGACCAGGGGTTCGAAAGGCATCTGGCCCGGACGAGAGAGAGGGAGCGTGACCATCTCCGGTGGGGGTAGCGTCACCACCATCTCGGGGTCGATCTCCCCCATCTCGATCCGTGGCCTCATCCAGGTGAAGAACCACTCTGCTCCCACGACTACCTCCGCGTCGTCGCAGCCCTTCCGCACCGGGGACCCGGCTACCTCTTTGAGAGGTGGCAAGTTCGGCAGACTGATGCCTCGTCCTCCCTGGAGCGATCCATGAACTTCGTCTTCTCCAGGTCCTTGTGGCACCGAGTGCAACGGTCGTGAAGCACATCGGCTCGACTCGGGAGTTCCTCGCCCCCATGGCACGCCGCACAAGAGGTTGCCTCGGCCTCTTCAGCCATGGCATGACACGCAGAGCAGGAGTGCCCCTGCACTATCTCAAGCATCTCCGCCTCGTGGCACTCCGCACAGAAAGAGGCCGACGGGCTCCGAGAAAGCGGCGCAGAGACGTCCCCGTGGTCATGGCAGCTCATGCAGACCCCCGGATCCCCGGAGTCGGCAAGCCCCATGTGCTCTTCAGCGAGGCCTTCGTCTTCCATGAGGCCGAAGGACTCGGCGTGATGGCACCGGGTACACGAGAGCGTCTCGTCCTCGGAGGTCATCTCGTGATGGCAGTATGCGCATGCCTGGGAACCCAGCTGCTCCAGAGCGGAATGATACGCATGGGGAAAGAGCACGTCCCCGCCGACACTGCCGTAGTGGATTCTCAATGGCACCGGGCCGTCCGACCCCACTCTGCCCGGCAAGAGCAATCCCGCGAGGATCAGCACAACGCCGGCCGTAGGGTAACCCAGATTCCAGCCGCCGCGCCTCATCTCAGACCTCCTGGCGGTCGGGCGTCCCTCATGGAACGCCACAACCAACTCCGCCGACCGTGCGCGCACAAACACCCGAAAATGGATCCAAATAGGCTACGCCTTACATGACCCCAGCGTCAACGGCGGTCGCCTCGGGGAGACATGAAAAGGATTCATTACCTGTATTCGTAGCCGCGTCGGAAAAGCCCCGGCCAACCAACGAGGCAACCGGTCACGGAACCCGCAATTTGGGCCCTGCCAGTTGGCCGCGCCCACACCCTGGGTCTGCAGGTTGGAGGCCAACCTTGCGCTCAATGCCAAGTCGAGCTACGCTGCAGGGGATTGCGATCAACGCAGCTCTTGAGTGCGGATCCTGGCGACCGAACCCACACGATTCCGACAGGGCGATCCCAGGGATGGGTGCTGATTGCTTCGCTCACCCGGGAACACCGTGCCCTTCCCGCGTCGCGTTGCCAGAAACTGGCAGGTAGAGAAACCCTCTCGGACGGGGTCCCTCGAAGGCAAGGCTCCAGGCGGGCGGTGGCAGCGCCATTTTGAACCAACGCACGCTGGCCCTGTGGTACGGCAGATGTCCAGGGCCGCCCCCCGGCGGCCCTAGGCGGGAGCTAGGGCGCACTCACATGACGGAGCCTCCGGAAAAAGCGGGGCGATTCACCAGATCCGGTGGCCAGGAATCGCTAGCCTCAAGTGAAAGGAGGTAGGCCATGCAATCCGTGATCCGCGTGCTTCCCTTGGCCCTATCCCTGTTCCTGCTGACCCAGCCGGGAGCTCGGGCCGCTTGTACATACTACGCCGAGTTCCTCAATACGGTGGGCGCACTTGAAGACGAACGCCCAATTACGCACATCGCCCACTCGGAGGCACTGGCTTTTGTGGCCGGCAGCGACTCGCTTCTGATCGTAGATATGGAAGCACCCGAATCCCCTTTCGAACTAAGTGCTATCTCGATACCGGGAACTCAAGGTGTTGCGGTGCAGGGAAACTACGCGTATGTGGCCACTCCTTCCAGTCTTCTTGTGGTTGATGTAACGCAACCTGCATCACCCCAGATGTGCGGAGGAGAGGAACTGCCGCGGGGTGGCTACGATATGGCGGTGGTCGGAAACTACGCATACGTCGTGGAGCCATGGATACTCTTCCCAGACCCAACCGCAAAATTCTATGTCGTGGATATCAGAGATCCAGGCAACCCACACATCGTCCACGAATCCTCCAACGGAGGATGGACCATCACAGTGTCAGACAATCATGCCTACGTCGGATGCTCGCAAACGCTCACTGCCATCTTCCTCGGCGTCCCCTGGTACCCTGTAGTCGCCTCAATCGAACTACCCGGCACCATACAAGGATTGGCCTCAGAAGAAGGGATCGTGTACGCAGCATGCGGCGGCGCAGGCCTCTGCGTGATCGATGCGACGGTGCCATCCCAAATGAGCATGGTGGGCACGCTGCATCTCGACAGCACAGCGAAGGACGTAGCAGTTGAGGACGCTCGCGCATACGTCGTCACCGCCGACTCCCTTGTGGCCATATCCGCGAGCGATCCGGACAACCCCTGGATTATCGGAAGTGTTGCAATAGCCAACAGCTGCGAAGCAATCGAGATGCTTGAGGACCACGTTCTGCTGGGAGAAAGCGGCCATGGCTTGGAGGTAGTGGACATCTCCCAGGTTCCCACGCACGTCATAGTCGCAAGCCTGGCCACGCCCGGAACTGCCTTGCATGTCCGAGCACTGGGGGATCTTGCCTACGTCGCAGACTCCGACTCCGGCCTGCAGATCGCTGACATATCGGACCCCCATGCGCCGGGCCTGATCGGGCACCTCGACACACCTGGGCCCGCCACAAGAACGGCATCCAACGACAAGGTTGCCGCAATATCTCTGGAGACCGGCGGAACGTTGCTGCTGGACATTTCGGTGCCCGAAAACCCCATAGCGCTGGACACAGTGGAGGTTCCGGGAGTCTCGAGGGGCGTGTGCATTCATGGAAGCCACTGCTACCTGGCAAGTATGCACGAAGGGCTGTGGGCGATCGATCTGTCGGATCCTTCCAATGCATGGGTTGCAGGCCACGCGGAAACCCCGGGCTTTGCCATGTCCGTGGACGTGGCCGGATCCTACGCATACGTAGCAGACGGACCGACCGACCTCCAGATCGTCGACATTTCCCAGGCCGACAGCATGCACATTGTCGGCACCTCCGGCAACACGCCCGGCGATGCTTGGGGTGTGGACGTCATCGCCACGGCCAATTCCACATACGCCTTCGTGGCAGCCTTCGAAGCGGACCTCCTGATCTTCGACGTCTCGGATCCAACGGCCCCCTCTTGGCTCGCCTCGGTCCAGTTGCCGGGATGCG
>CAYMBA010000099.1:0-9645 GCA_964388535.1 uncultured bacterium
GGCAAGGGGCTGAGCGCGTTGCGGGGGCGGCACAGACGATCTCGGGTTCGAGCTCGCAGCTCGCAGAGGGTGCAACGGAGCAGGCCTCCAGCCTGAGCGAGATCTCCTCCACCCTGGATGAAATAACTCGGACCACTAGACAGAATGCCGAGAACGCACGGCAGGCCAGCCAGATGGCCATAGAGGCGCGCGGACAGGCCGAGGGCGGACTGGAAGCTATGAATGAGATGGCCGAGGCAATAGGGCGCATAAAGCAGTCCGCGGATCAGACGGCCAAGATAATAAAGACCATCGATGAGATAGCATTCCAGACGAATCTTCTTGCGCTCAACGCAGCTGTGGAGGCTGCGCGCGCGGGTGAGGCAGGCAAGGGCTTTGCTGTAGTGGCCGAAGAGGTAAGAAACCTCGCCCAGCGCAGCGCTGAGGCAGCGCGGAGCACGTCGGAGCTGATTGAGGAATCACAGCGCAACGCCAACGAGGGCGTAGAGGCAGCCAACGGGGTCGCGAGCACCCTTGGCAGCATCGTTGAGAGTGTGAAGAAGGCGACGGATCTGATCCAAGAGGTCTCCGCAGCAAGTGCGGAGCAGGCCGAAGGCATCGAGCAGGTCAATGCCGGGGTCTCGCAGATGGACATGGTGACCCAGGCCAACGCCGCCACGGCCGAGGAGTCGGCGGGGGCAAGCCAGGAACTTACCACCCAGATCCATCGGCTGCGATCCGTTGTCCGTGTCCTTACGGGGATCGTCGGCGGAGCCCAAGCGGATGTAGACGGAGTTGAAGGCGAGCAGGTTCACCATCCGACCCAGCCGAGCACTGGCGGCGGATCCTCAACGACTGCCCTTTGGGGCGCGCAAGGGCCCCAGCCGACTAGCCAGCCGATCGAAACCGGGTCGCCAGGGGACGAGTCTTCCAAGAGTGAGGCAGAGAAGATCATCCCCTTTGAAGACGACGACATGAGCGATTTCTAGAGCCAACGGCTCTTCCATCTATGAGGTTTCCGAGGCCAGCCGCTCCACGTTGTGGCGGCGGCCGAAGACAACGATCATGTCCCCGGGCTCCAGTGTCGTTTCGGGCCCGGGGATTGTGTATCTGGTCTCTCCCCCGGAGCGGGGCCGCTCGAGCAGGATCACGAGTGCGCCGAACCGACTCCTTATCTGGAGAGATCCCAGGGACTTCCCGAACATCCAGGGCGGCACCTCCAGGTGTGCGAGCACGTAGCCGCCTACGGTCTCCCAGATTCGCCGGCGCGCGGCGGCCTCTAGGCGCGCCGAGAGGGAACCGCCCAGGTCGACGCGCAGGATCTCTTTGTTGTATGCGGCTATCACATCCTGGCGCTGAACTGTGCCTATAGGCACCATTGACCCGTCGGCGGGAAGCACGGGGAGCTCCTCGAAGGTGCGCTTGGCAAACTGTCGCATGGCGAAGTCCAGGGTGTCGTCCTCGCGTACGTAGATCACAGGGCAGTTCATTAGGTCTTCGGCTATGGCCACGCGCCTGAGTTCCTCGAACTGGGGCAGGTTCCGACGGAGATCGTCGACACTGATTGTTCCGACGATCTCACCACCTTCATCAACCACAAAGAACTCGTAGTGGGGTGATGTGACCATCCGTCTGTAGAGGTCGTCGAGGGTGCAGTTCCTGCGCACAGTCTCGACGTCTGGCCGCATGATCTCGCGCACCTTGATCTGCCGCAGTACGTTCACCTCGTGACCCGCATGGAGGTCTATGCCCCTGCGCACGAGCTTGATCGTATAGATCGACTCCTTCCGGATGCGCTGCGCCACGATCGTACCAAGCATGCAAGAGAGCATAAGGCCCAGGATCACACGGTAGTCGCCGGTCATCTCAAAGATGATGAGTATTGCGGTTATGGGTGCGTGGGTGGCAGCCGCGACCATAGCGCCCATGCCCACGACCGCGTATGCCCCAGGAGAGGCCATCTGGAACGGCATTATTGCTCGTGCACCGTGTCCTACTAGTCCACCGAGTGCAGCGCCCATGAAGAGTGATGGCGCGAAGACGCCGCCAGAACCGCCGGAGCCCAGGGTGAACGTGGTGCCTATCAGTTTCGCTGCCAGCACAGCGAAGAGGAACCACACTGCCATCCTGTCTTCGAGTGCCGCGCTTATCGTGTCGTAGCCCACCCCCATGATGTGGGGGACGCCTACGGCGAGCACTCCGATGCCAAGACCACCTATGACCGGTTTGACAAACTCCGGCACTGAGCGCAGCCGGTCAAAGAGCTCCTCGAACACATAGAGGATTTGGACGAAGGCGACGCCGACGACCCCGGCGAGCAGTCCGAGGCCAGCGTAGGTGATCATCTCGAAAGGGCTGACTATGGAGTAGGCGGGAATCTGGAAGGCTGGCACGTCGCCAAGGATACTCCGCGAAATGACCGTGGCTGTGACCGAGCTGACCACGACGGAGCTGACAGCCCCAACACTGAACTCGCCTAGAATCACCTCCGAGGCAAAGAAGGCACCGGCGATGGGGGCATTGAATGTGGCGGCGATCCCGGCTGCAGCCCCGCAGCCCACGCACGTGCGGATCCGCCTGGAAGATAGCTTCAGGGCCTGCCCCAACGAGGAGCCTATGGCCGAGCCGATCTGGACGATTGGCCCTTCCCGGCCCACTGCACCCCCGGTGGCGATGCATATGGCCGAGGCAAAGCTCTTGGCCACGGCTACGACGGGGCGGATCACTCCGCCCAGGAGTGCGACGGCGTACATCACTTCCGGCACGCCGTGTCCCTTCGCCTCGGGTGCCAGAAACTTGACGATCAGCCCAACCAGCAGTCCGCCTGCGGCCGGGACGATGATGCGGAGGTACCACGGAGCCCGCAGTACCTTCTCCAGAGGGGTTCCGCCTGAGCCCCAGGCTAAGTCCTGGAACTGGAGGATGAGCCAGCGGAAGAAAACAGCGCCGAGTGCTCCTGCGACGCCGATGATGACGGCGAGCAGCATAGTGCTCGTCCGCACACCCAGCTTTAGGCGCACGTTGGTGACCGAGAAGCGCCTGGGCTCGGTTACGCAGCGTGGTCCTACAGGGTTTTCGCTTCCGTCATCCACCTGAAATAACTAGAAGGCAATCGTGAAGCCGCCTCTCACCGCCCAGTTGTTGGCACCGGATGACTCGATATTCTCGATGGGGTCCTTGGCACTCCGCTCCGTTGAGTGATAGACCATTTCCAGGTAGATACCGCCGCCCCGTTCATTCATAAGCAGCATTCCAGCTCCCATGTTGAAGCCCACATTCGCTTTCAGATCGATCGTCTCGTCCTTCTTTCCCTGTTGCTCGTAGGAGCTCGACCAGTCCTTCTCGGCCGATCCGGTGTATAGACCCACGCCTACCCGTACGTACGGTGAAAGGCCCGGACGGAACGTCCCTACCTGGGCCACTGCTCCCAGGATTCGCTGGTCGATATTGAGGATGTAGGCCACCTCGTCGGAACCCTCGGTCTTACACTCGAAGCGGAAGCTCCGTGCTGCCAGTTCACCCTCGATCCCGAGGCGCACGTTCCGGTGCACGCGTGTCGTGGCCTGTAGGCCGCCGAGCCAGTAGGCAGCATCGCTTGTTACTTGCGAGCCGAACCACTCGTTGAACACCGTCCGCCCGTAGCCGACGTAAGGGGTAACGTAGTAACCCTCGCCCCAGGCGGCGGCGCCCAGGAGCATGGCCGCCAGGGCAACCGCGAATAGACACTTCTTCATCCTGCACCTCCAAACTCTCCTGGCCGATGGCCAGTGTGCGGCGCAAAGCGCCCTTGCGTAACTAAGATTCCCCGATCTCTTCAAGGAGGGCCTTCGTGAAGCGCCAGAAGGCCTCGACGGAATCGATCTTCACCCGTTCCCTGGGGGAGTGGGGTTCGCGGATGTCTGGCCCGTAGGAGAGGATGTCCAGGTCAGGATAGCGGCCGCGGAAGAGACCACATTCGAGTCCAGCGTGAATAGCTCTGACCTCCGCCTTTTCGCCGAAGGTGCGTTCGTACACCGAGAGAGCGGTCTTCAGCAGCGCGCTCTCGGGATTCGGTTCCCAACCTGGATACCCGTCCGAGTGCTCCACTTCTGCACCGGCGAGTTGCCCTGCGGCACGAATCTGCTCAAGGACCGACTCCAGTGCCGCATCTAGGCTCGATCGCGTGCTGCAGATGACTCTCCAGAGGCTTTCCCCATCCTCGAGCACACCGATGTTCGAGGAGGTCTCCACCAGACCTTTCATCTTCCTCGACATCGCAAGCACGCCATGCGGCAGTGCCACCAACAGCCGCAGCAGACGGAGCGAGTCTTCAGCGGAGGCATACACCGAAGGCTGCGCTTCCGCGGCTTCAATCGCAAGGCCATCGTCTATGCCGCGCAACTGATTCCGGACGAGATCCAGATGCCGCGCGAGTTTCTCCTGGAGTGCCGCGACGCTGTGGGGTGCCACAGCCACTTCCGCTTCCGCCTCCCTCGGGATTGCGTTGCGCTTGCTGCCGCCTTGGGCCTTCCCGATGCGCAAGCCTCCCTGCAGGCCCTCCGCGCAGGCTAGCAGGGTTCGGGCTAGGATCTTGATGCTGTTGCCGCGGTTCTTGTGGATGTCTCCTCCTGAATGGCCGCCCTTCAATCCTTTCACGCGCACCAGGAAGTAACTCCAGCCTTCTACAGGTTCTCTCGAGGCTCGAAGCGTGAGCGTCGTGTCCCGGCCGCCGGCACTTCCAATGGTGAAGACACCCATCTCCTCGGAATCGAGGTTGAGCATCATCTTAGAATGGAAAAAGCCAGGTTCGATCGAGGCAGCGCCTGTGAGGCCAGTTTCCTCGTCCACGGTGAAGAGCAGTTCTAGCGGGCCATGAGAGAAGCTTCTATCAGTCGCTACGGCCAGGGCCACGGCCACTCCAATCCCGTTGTCCGCCCCCAGGGTGGTTCCGCTCGCTGTCACCCATCCGTCTTCCACACGCGGGCGGATCGGGTCTCGAGTGAAGTCGTGTTGTGTCTCGGAGTTCTTCTCGCACACCATATCGACGTGGCTCTGCAGAACAACCGAGGGGGCTTTCTCCAGTCCCGTAGTCGCTGGGACCTGAACGAGCAGGTTACCTGCACGATCGCGTCTGCTTTCAAGCCCCAGCTCAGCGGTAGTGCTTTCGAGCCAGTCGATGATGGCTGCTTCGTTCTTCGAGCAGCGTGGTATCGAGCAAATGCGCTCGAAATACTCCCATACAATCCTTGGCTCGAGGCCTTCCAATGCGGATCCCATTCTTGTTCCTTTCCTGAGGACGGCCCCATGCCGCTGCGCCGACGGCATGGGGCCATCATGCAGTCCCCACAGGTTGCCGGACCCTATCAAGCCACCGTAATGTCCTTGCAGAGATAGACATCCTGGATCGCGTGAAGGATCTCAACACCCTCTTTCATGGGCTTCTGAAATGCCTTGCGTCCGCTGATGAGACCCATGCCGCCTGCGCGCTTGTTTATGACCGCTGTTCTCACGGCTTGGGCAAGGTCGTTTTCACCGGAGGCCCCTCCGGAGTTGATCAGCCCAACCCGACCCATGTAGTTGTTCACGACTTGGTAGCGCGTCAGATCTATCGGGTGGTCCGTGCAGAGGTCGGTGTACATCTTCTCGCTGTACTTGCCGTAGGTCTTGCCCCCGGCGTTCAAAGCCTTGTAGCCACCGTTCTGGGTCGGCTGCTTCTGTTTTATGATGTCAGCCTGGATCGTTGCACCCAGATGATTCGCCTGGCCTGTGAGGTCGGCACTCGTGTGGTGATCCACCCCGTCGATCTTGAATGCGCTGTTGCGGAGATAGCACCAAAGAACCGTGACCATGCCCAGCTCGTGTGCCATTTGGAATGCCTCGCTTATCTCCACGATCTGCCTGTCCGAACGGTCGGAACCGAAGTAGATCGTAGCTCCCACGGCCACGGCGCCCATGTCGAATGCCTGCTGCACCTGAGCGAAGAGGATCTGGTCGTATGAGTTGGGATACGTGAGCAGCTCGTTGTGGTTGATCTTGAGAATGAACGGGATCTTGTGTGCGTACTTCCGAGCCACAGCACCAAGCACACCGAGGGTTGACGCGACGCCGTTGCAACCTCCCTCGATGGCCAACTTCACTATGTTCTCCGGGTCGAAGTAGATCGGGTTGGGAGCGAAGCTGGCGCCTGCGGAGTGCTCGATTCCCTGGTCCACGGGAAGGATAGACAGATAGCCAGTTCCCGCCAGCCGGCCTGTATTGAACAGGATCTCCATGTTCCGGAGTACCTGCGGCGGCCTGTCGCTGTTGACCCACACCCGGTCTACGAAGTCGGGGCCGGGCAGATGCAGTTGCTCCTTTGGAACCGTCTTGCACTGGTGCTCCAACAGGTCCTGGGCCTCGTCCCCGAGCAGGGCGGCAATGTCATCTACAGTTCTCATGGTTCATTCCCTCCGTTGAGATGGGTTTTCCCTCCATGTCGGCTTTGGACCCCCACTGCGTCCGGGGCCCATCTAACAGTGTAAGTGCAGTGTAGACGACAGGTGCCAGTGGGGCAAGCAAGGCTGCCTGGGTTGAGGGAAGTGCTTCGACCGCTTGATGCACAGGAACGCGGTATGGCGCGGTGAGGGGCGCTTTGCCACAGCCAGGGGATTGTCTCAGTAACCGCGTCGCTCCCTACCGATGATCGAGAGGGCCTGCTGGCATGCAGCGGCATAGGGGCCAGAGGGCTCGCGGTCCAGGTAGGCCTTGAACTCCTTTTCTGCCCTCAGCAGATCCCCGCGTTTGTGGAAGAGAGCGCCTGCGACAAAGTGAATTGGTGCGTAGTCTGGATCCAGTGCCCGGGCGCGTTCGAGGTGCTCCTCGGCCTCCGAGAGCCGTCCGAGGCCCACAAGGACTTGGGCCTGGTCGGTCTCGAGGAACGCTGCCGGCCACCAGTATCTGCTCGCAATCCGTATCTCCCGAAGCGCTTCCGCACCCATGCGGCTGGCGCGGTACTTGGTGAAGAGGGTGTAGTGACGCTTGCCGAAGTCGAAGATCTCCGAAGTCTCGGCCCGCAGTAGTGCAGGGTAGAGCTCGCGCTCGAACGGGCTCATTAGTGTTTCCAGCTGCCTGAGTCGCCCTTGTATGTACGAGCGCATCGCTGCGTTCTCGTAGCATCCTGTGAAGGGCCACTTGGCCAGCTTGAACCGGTCGGTCAAGACCAGGCCAGATGCCACATCCAGAGCGTTCATGCCGACTCGCTCCAGGTATGCTGAGTCTGGTGCAATCGCGTTCAGCCTCCAAGTACCGAATCGCTGGCCGAGGGGGCTCGCTGCGATCCCTTCGGCGATCTTCCTGGCTATCCATGCGTGACCATGGGGGTACGGATGGACATGCTCTGTGAAGAACCTCCGCCCCGGCCCAAAGGGGAACTCCTCATGGAGTAGGCTGTCGAGGTCAACGAAGACCAGGTGGTGTTTTCCCTGTTCATCCCACCCCCGAGCGATTGAGCGAAGTACTTCGTTCTCGGCAGAGCAGGCCCGGAAGTGCACGGCGTCCAAGTCGCGGGCCATGCGATATTCCTCGAAGGCACGCGAGGAATCCCCCAGTGCGTCCAGACAGCGCCCAAGCCGGAAGTGCGCCTCTGCGTAGCCAGGATCGAGGCCGATGCACTCTTCGAGCGCTTGCTTGGCAACCTCCCACTCGCTGCGTTCCATTGCCACCTTGGCCCGGTCGAATGCGTCTTGCCATTCGGATTCCTTCGAGAGATCGAACCCACATCCGTGCACCGAACCCATGGGGGACTGGTCACGCAGATTGGCTAGCAGGCTGCACAGGATGACGTCCACGCCCTTGCTGCGGGCAGTCTCAAGCATCTCGAGTATGTTCTCGCGGTAGGACTCGAGCATCCTCTCGTGCTTCCGGCTGCAGGCGGGGACCAGGCGATCCTTCATCGTCCACATGCCGAAGCCCTCGCCGGCGTCCTTGGGGGGCTTTGGTGCTATCAGACTGCGCAGGAGGCGCACGAAACGCAGGTTCCTGAACCACAGCCATGCCTTCGCTGCTGTGCGACTCGAGAAGCTGCGCTGAACTGGTGTATCGACTCCATCGGCTCCGTATGCCTCGTTGTGGCCGCAGTAGATGAGGATGGCATCAGGGTCGTAGTTGAGGGCTTCTTTGTGCAGCATGAGCACATCGAGGCTAGAGATGGCCACTACGCCGCAGTTGACGACCTCGTAATCGTGTTCCGGGGCGCAGTCTGAGAGGATCTCGCCTAGCAGGGCTGGAAACGCACACTGGTTGCCGAAGGGGTCACCCACGGTGGAGGATGCTCCGGTAGCGAAGATCCTGATTGTCCCCGGGGCCTTCTGGGCTGGAAAGAACTCATAGGCAGGAGGCTTCGTCGCCCAGTCGGGGAAGAAGAGCTCGCTTATGCGCCTGTTGAGTTCGCAAATCTCCTCATCGCCTACCCGTTTCTTGATGAACAGTTTCTTCGGCGGCCCCACACCGGCTATAGAGAGCACCAATTCGAGCACTGCCAGCAGCCCGATCGTCAGGAGAATCGAGCCCGCAGCCAGGGCGAGTTTCCCGAGAAGCGACCCGCTCTTTGCCGATCTGCTCATCCCCACAAGGTTCCTTTCCGGCCCGGGCACCCTGCTCCAACGCGAATGGCCCGTTCCGTCCTCTGCTCGAGTGCATGCCCTTGAGGGCGAACTAGGGCTCCGGGGCCTTCAAGTCTCGCTGCCCCGCGGCGTGGGCTCTCTCTGCTTCCACTACCTAGAAGAGGGCGTAGATGAATGGCGCAAGGGCCGAGCCCTCCGCAAAGACGATGAGGATGCTCAGCAGCACCAGGAGTACGATGACGGGTCCCAGCCACCACTTCTTGCGCACCCTCAGGAACTCCCAGAGTTCGCGCAGGATTCCGAGTTTGCTCATCACTCCTCCTGCTGCTTTGACACCAAAGACTGTTTGGGCGGATCCGCCGCGCGATGCCCGAGACGCGCACGCCGGATTTCCGCGACATCGCCCCGGGTCTTTTTCCTTCGGGGTGGATAGGGTCTTTTCCCCCGAACGGGAGACTCCTAGAACATCCGCTCTAAGTCTTCCCGGGTGGTGCGCCGCCTGGTCCGCTTCTGCCAGTAGGTGCGTGCCCCAGGTTCAAAGCGCAGCCTCAAGGGGTCTGCTCCAGTCACCTTCATGATAAGCCCTGCGGGTGTGAAAACGAGAGCGAATACGAGCCCGAGGATCACCCTCGTCATCACCCACCCCATGGCGGCAGCCATCCGCATCCATATTCGCTCTACCCGGCGCAGCCGTAGAGGAGTAAGGAGCCCCGCTGCTGCGAGCAGGCCCCCTGCGGCAAGAAAGAGGGGCCAGGCGGGTCGCTGCTTCCAGAGCAGCAGCCCCGAAAGAACCAAGAAAGCCCCACCCACGACCAGGCCGAAGCGCCTCAGCCGGTTCCTTTCCTCGGGCCCACCCGGGGCTTCCCGCTTTCCCACGGACGGGTCGGCCCAAGCGGGGAGTCCTGTACCAGCACTGGGCTTCTCCGCCTGCCCGGCTGCGTGCTGGTCGCTGCTCATCATTGGGGCCCCCGGCTTCTCCTCTCGTTCCATGTGGCCAGTGCCTCCTCCGATCGTTGCATGCCTGTGTCCCTTGCCTCGGGGCGGCCCGCGCCTGAAGTGCGCGACCTAGTCCGGTTCGAACTCCTGG
>CAYMBA010000100.1:0-9311 GCA_964388535.1 uncultured bacterium
GATCTGGGCTTCCCCAAGGGCCTCATTGCTCGCCTCATACCTTCCCATCAGCCGCAACAGGAGGCCGACTTCCATAGCGCGCACGAGGGGATCGGAAGCCTTCTTCTCGACTGTCTCCAGGGCCTCACTCACTCGGCCAGCGGCAAGCATGGGACGGAGCTTCTGCACCCGGGTCGTGTAGGAAGCGCAGCCGGCAATCAGCAACAGACCCAGACAGACCAAGCATGCGCAGCGGGCGCTTACGCGACGACGGGCCAGACGGAGCTCAGGGACAACCCAAGACATCGGGAGTGCACCCCAGTCGTTCCTGGCGCGGGAATCAGGGCTTGAAGTGGCCTCTGGATATGACCTTCTTGATCTTCTTTTGACCCACCCACACCTTTTCGTTCGTCTCTATGTTCAAGAGAGTGAGATCGACCTGATAGTAGACGACCTTGGTGCCCTTTTCCTTATCGGTGATCATGTTGATCGTGCCACTGAGCATGTAGTCGGCGCCCAGCTCGGCACCAAGCCGCTTCACCGTCTCATCGCTCGCATTCTCCCATTGGTCCGCACGCTCTAGACGCAGATCCGCTCGTTCCTCGCGGGTTGCTACCACCCTCACACGACCCGAGTTGATGAAGGCCCTTTCGATATCCGACAGAAAGGTCCCCGTTGCGATATGCTCGGTGCCCAAGTTCCTCACGTTGCCAACGATGACGGCGGGCTTCTTTCCACCCGTTCTCTGCATGTGGTCGGTGATCCACGGGTGCGACAGGCAATCGGCTATCATCTCCTCAGCCACGAGTCTGGAATCTGTATCATTCCACCGCCCTGAAAGATCAATCGTCGTATCCACTTCAACGCGTGTGACTTTCTTGCCTCCGCAGCCAGAAAGGAGTGCTGCAATGGCCACAACAAGAAGCAGAGGGCTCAGACGCTTAGAAAGTGCCACCATGATTCCTTCCTCCCGTTTCCATCCATCCCAAGAGGCTCCAAGGCTCCGGCTGCCTCGCCCGAACCTTGGGCAACGCCCCCAATCCGGAGCGTCGGCAGCCGCCCGATAGCTCCTTTGCATCGCAAGCACAGCGGCCCCAAAAGGCTTCTCCGAAGCCAAGAACACTCCTGCGCCCCGAAGCGTTCCTGCTCATGGAACATACAGGACGGCTGCCCGCAGGCAAGCGGTCTGAGTGGTACGGCTATGGGGGCAAATGGGAGGCAGGCGAGCCAGAGCAGGGGGATTGAGCTTGACTCTGGAATACGCATTCGCATAGTATTCAATCGCTTAGCAAGACGAGGACGGTCGGGGCACGGGGACCTTCTTGCCCGGGAGACATCCCTAGCAGAAACACCGTTGTTGTGCGGGCGCGGTCAGCAGGGAAGCAAGGACGGCCCCGAACGGCACTTACGGGTGTTTCTTGGTTCCTTCAGGGAAGGAGGAGGGATGGGCGTTCGCGTAAGTGTTGTTGTTTCCACCTTCAACAAAAAAGAGATGGTGGCGGACTGCATCCGCTCCATCTTGGACCAGACATTCCGGGACTTCGAGATCGTTGTCTCTGACGACGGCTCAACGGACGGGACACCTTACCACGTCTTCCGGGAGTTCCAGGCGCAGCCGAAGGCAATCGAAATCCTCGCCCGGCAGAGCCCAGGTTCCATCCGCCCGTTCAGTCACATCTTCACAAGCCAAGGCATCCCAATCCAATACCACTACTGCCAGAGTCGAGGCTTGAGCACGGCTCGAAACAGAGGCATCAAAGCCGCACGGGGCGAGTACATCGCCTTCCTGGAGGCCGAGGACCTGTGGGATGAACGCCATCTGGCAACGCAGATGGCCTTCATCGAAGCCAACCCGGCTACTCGCGTCTGCTACGTGACCCACAAGTACGTTGGTGAGGACCGCAAGCGCCGGCTCCCGGACCCGGAGACCCCCGACGGATGGATCTTCAGGGCAGCCCTCGAGCGTAGCCCCATGTGCACATCGGGCGTCCTTGTGCACCGCTCCTGCTTCGCCGAGTGCGGCACTTTCGACGAAAACCTGCCCGCATGCGAGGACTACGACATGTGGGTACGACTGTCCGCACACTACCAGATCAGGTTCGTGGAGGGGGTCACAGTGGCCCGTAGGGCCATGCGCAGGGACGGTTCGCCGCGCGCCTGGTCTTGGGACAGATTTCGCGTTTACGCACTCGAGAAGGCGTTCCAAAGCGGGCGACTCACGATAGGCCAGCGCCTGCTGGTCGCAGAGGAAATAGTGAGAAAGTGTGAGCGGCTGGTGGAAGGCTTCAAGAGGCAGAAGAGCGAGGAACGATCCAATTTCTACGAGCGCAAACGCCGACGGTTCGCACAGGAGGTGCGCAAGCTCAGGGCCTCTGTCCCTGCCGCGGCCCACTAGGGATACCCCGGACACTCGTCTTCAGCCCTGAGCAAGCAAGGACGCGGAGCCAGACTACTGCGCACAGATCCGATCGCTCAGCGGATCCTGCTCAATAGACCCTTTGAGACAATGATCCTTTGGATCTGACTGGTGCCTTCGTATATCTGGAAGATCTTGGCATCCCTCATCAACTTCTCGACCGGATACTCCTTGTTGAAACCGTAGCCACCAAAGATCTGAACCGCGTCCACGCAAACCCGCATCGCTGTGTCAGCCGCAAAGGCCTTGGCCATGGCCGCCTCGTACGAATTCTTCTCTCCCCGATCCGCCTTCCAAGCGGCTTTCCACACTAGAAGGCGGGCTGCCTCAAGGTCCTTAGCCATGTCAGCCAGCATAAAAGCCACTGCCTGGTGCCGGTGAAGCGCCAGTCCGAAGGCACGTCGCTCCTTCGCATAGCGCACCGCATGCTCCATGGCAGCCCTGCCGACACCCACCGCCGCGGCCGCGACAGGAGGGCGGGTGTGATCGAAGGCCGCCATTGCAAGGAACCAGCCCTTGCCTTCCGGCCCTATCCTGTTCTCCTCAGGAACGACGACCTCGTTGAATGTGATCCCACGAGTGTCGGACGCCCGCTGACCCATGTTGTTCTCTTTCTTTCCAACCGTGACCCCAGGAGTGTCAGCGGGAACGATGAAGGCACTCATGCCCCGGATGCCTGCCTCTTTCTTCGTGTAGGCAAGGACGAAGAACCAATCGGCTACGCCAGCCCCGGTAATCCACATCTTCTGGCCGTTTATCACGTATTCGTTGCCGACCTTCCGGGCAGTGGTTTTTATCCCCTGAACATCGCTGCCCGCATCGGGCTCTGTCACACCATAGGCAGCGAACTTGAGCTCCTGTGTCATGGGCACGAGCCACTTGCGTTTCTGCTCGTCCGTGCCACCGACGATCAGCGGTGCAGTAGCTAGGGTGTTGGCCATCATCGCGGTGCCAATCCCACTACAAGCGACCGCGATCTCTTCGGCGATCAGGCATTCCTCGAAGACCCCCATGCCAGGCCCTCCGTACTCCTCGGGGATGCCCGGGTTGAGAAGGCCGGCCTCGAAGGCCTTCTGGCAGATCTCGCGCGGGAACTCACCGGTCTCATCGTAATACTTGGCCTTCGGGGCAATCTCGTTCTGGGCGAAATCCCGCGCCAGGTCACGGATCATCCTCTGCTCTTCACTGAGTTCAAAATCCACCATTTGCACACTCCTTGCCCGATACCGGGGAAACAGAGTCCATTGATTCCAACCGGGCGCAAGAAAGCGCTCAACGCTTCGGCTGAACGCCCGGCCAAAACACCCAGAGGCCCCTCGCCCGCGCTGGCGTCGCCCGAGCAGTGGCCGCATTATATGGGCACTAGGGAGCCGCTACAACTCCGCGACGCCCTCGGGACCCCCGCTGTACCGGCTACGGCCCGCTGGAGGAACCCGAGCAGGAGGGTGATGATGGATGGTAAGGAACCTGCACCAGCAGAGCGATGGACACAAGAGACGGTGATGGTGACCGGAGCCGCGCGCAGGATCGGTTTTCACCTAGTTCAGGCGCTTCTGGAGGCGGGCGCCAAGGTAGTCGCCCACTTCAGGCACAACAGCAGCCAATTGCAGGCGCTTTGTGAGCAGCAGCCAAGCAGGGTGGTCGGCCTGCAGGCCGATCTCTCGGTTGCCACAGAGCGGCGTGCACTGATTGAGGGAGCCTGGAAGGCCTTTGGACACCTAACAGGTCTTGTCAACTGCGCCTCGGTATACGAAGCCACTCCCGTCGATAGGATGGACTGGGACCGATGGCACGAGACACTGGAAGTCAACCTGACCGCACCCGCTCACCTGTCGCTAGAGATCGGATTGAGAATGAAGGCGCGGGGGCAGGGTGCGATCGTGATGATTGGGGACTGGTCTACCCAGAGGCCCTACCCCGGCTATCTTGCCTACACGGTGTCCAAGGGGGCTCTGGAGACCCTCACGCTTTCTCTGGCCAGGGAGCTTGCTCCGCAGGTACGCGTCAACATGGCCGCTCTGGGGCCGATCCTTCTACCAGAGGGCAGTTCCGAGGAATACCGCAACCGGGTAGCCGCGGCGGTACCACTCGGACGCACAGGAACACCAGAGGAGCTCGCCCGCTGCGTCCTGCACCTGTTGGTAGAAGGTACCTATACGACCGGAGCCGTGGTTCAGATAGACGGCGGCCGGCACCTTCGCTGACTGAGTCGGCGCCTCCCGGCGGGACGGGCTCCGGGAGGCACCGGGCATGTCTGCCATTCGAAGCCAGGACTGGAAGAAACGCTGGGCAGCAAGGATCCGATCGATCCTTCCCGTGGCTGCGGCCGTGCTTCTCTTGCTACTTGCGCTCCCCTTACTGAAGCAGCCACCTGCACCCCCGGAGCTTCCCTCCCCAGCGGACCTGGCAGGCCTGAGTCCCCGGGCACGAGAGCGCATTCTGGAGGTCCGCTCGCAGATAAGGCAGCACGGCTACACGTGGCGGGCAGGGCCCACCTCCCTCAGCGAGCTTTCCGAGGAAGAGTTCCAGGCACTGCTCGGAGCCCGTCCCTCACCCGAGGAAGAAGAGAGATTCGCGAGATTGAACGCGGCAGCCATCAGGCAGGAGAATGGAGGCCCACACCCTAGGGTGCAGGCCCTGGGCGGAGGCCTGCGCGAGCTGCCCCCAGAGCTGCCTCCCCGGTGGGACTGGCGAGACCTCGGGTACGTGACACCGGTTCGAAGCCAGGGTTCGTGCGGAGCCTGCTGGGCATTCGCAGCAGCCGGGGCCTTCGAAGCAAGGCTGTGCATATACGACGGCTGGGACCCCACATCAACGAATCTCTCTGAGCAGCACGTCATAGATTGCAATGCGGAGGGCTACGGTTGCGGCGGCGGCTGGATGACGGCGGCATACCGGCTTTGGCGAGACTTTGGAGCTCTGTACGAGGGCGCGTACCCCTACGAGGAGTCAGACGGCCCATGCCGAGAAGAGGGGCATTCGCCGAAGGCAAACTTGCTCAGCTGGCGCTACATCCCCAGCACGCGAGAGGCCCTCAAACGCGAGATCTTGATTGGACCTGTAGCCGCCGCGATGCACGTCTACAACGACTTCCAGCACTACCAGGGAGGTGTGTACGAGCACGAGGGCTCCGACCCGGTCAACCATGCTGTGCTCATGGTCGGCTGGGATGACGATCTGCATGCATGGATCATAAAGAACAGCTGGGGAGCAGGATGGGGCGAAGGTGGATACGCATACGTGCGCTACGACTGCTGCAGACTGGGTAGCTACGCACACGCGATCGTGATGGATGCCTCAATGCCGGCGAGGATCTTCCATCACCCCATTGCAGACACCCTGGCGGCAGGTGAACAGCTCTATCTCAACGCGATCCTCTCGAGCACAAAGGGTTCGATCCTGCCGGAGTCCACGGTTGCTTTCGTGGACACTGGTTCCGGTTTCACGCCCTGCCAAATGGTGCACCTCGGGGGCAACGGCTTCGAGGGGTCCTTCAGCTACGCACTGCCTCTCCTCGAGCCTGGAGACGCTGTGCGCTACTGGTTCCGCGGATGCTCCATTGACACTTGCGTCCGCGATCCCCTGGCCGGGCCCGACGACCCCTATGGCTTCACAATACTCCAGCTTGCCTATGAAACTACCTTCGACGAAGCGGAAGGCTGGATCATAGGCGTGGAAGGCGACGATGCCACAGGTGGCCTCTGGGAGCTGGGAGTGCCCGTTATGACGATCAGCCTCGGCAAGCCCGTTCAGCCTGAGGGAGATCACACAACCGGTGATGGCCCCTGTTTCGTCACCGACCCCTCAGGAGGTTCCGATCCCTACGACAGTGACGTCGATGCGGGTAGGACGACTCTGGAGAGTCCACTCCTGAACCTCTCTGGCTTGTGGGATGCAAGGCTGCAGTTTTGGTACTGGTTCTCCAACCACCTCGGAACTTCGCCGTGGCACGACTCGCTGAAGGTGATGATTAGCAACGATGGGGGCCAGACATGGGATCTCGTTTTCTGGCAATGGCACGGCGACGACCACTGGCGAAGGGCGGACATCCAAATGGACGACTACGTACCCCTCACTGACCAGATGCTTGTTCGCTTCGAAGCATCGGACCTCGGCTATGAATCACTCGTAGAGGCATGCATAGACGACGTCAGGATCCTGACGACCGGAGGGATCCCAACCGGCGTCGACGACCACAACCTGGTCTCGGATGCTTCGCCGATCCGCCTCACCATGGCAGGTCAGAATCCGACGACGGACGGGGCGATCTTTAGGCTCCTCTCCCCCACTCCCATGGAGCTCGCAGTTGACGTGGTAGACCTGGAAGGTCGCACGTTAAGAAACCTGGCCCACGGCACATTCGGGCCCGGCTCTCGAGAGATCCGATGGGACGGATTGGACTGGAGGGGTGTTCCCGCATCCACGGGCCGCTACTGGGTCCTGGCGCGCCAGGATGATGGGCGCATCCTGGCCCGCCAGGAAGTCATCGTAGTCCGCTAGGGCTCTACCGCGAGCCGCGGCCGTTACCTTATGAGAACGAGATTGCGCGAGAGCCGCCCGAAGTCGCTCTCCAACCTGATGAAGTAGACGCCAGAGGGAAGCATCTGCCCACTGTCATCGGTGCCGTCCCACTCCGCTGTGTATGAGCCCGCGCGAACCGAGCCAGCATCCAGATGCCTCACCACCCTCCCGTCTACCGCGTGCACCGAGAGATCATAGGTTCCGGCGCCCGGAAGAGAGAACCTCACGACTGTCGTCCCTCTTCCGGTGACCCCCGGGCCCGCCGAAAGCGCCAGCCTGAGAGCATCCCCCTCTCCGCCGACAGCCTGTGGCACCGAGGAGGTCGAAATCTCGAACTCGTCCACTGCGGCTTCGACGATGTCGTCCACCCCGTAGTCGCTAGCGATAAACCTCACAACGACCTGGTCAGTAAGGCTTATGTAGTCTTGCAGCGCGAAAGTGTAGCGTTCCCAGTGGCCGGGAAGTCTGCCCAAATCGATTGTCAACACCCTCGTCCAGCTCGCTCCCCCATCATCGGAAACGTCCACCCAGAACTCATCATCGACCGGTGCATACCCGACTTCATTGACATACCAGAGGTCGAACGCCAAATCTGCCTCCTCGAGGCCTGCAAGGTTGTACGTGGGAGAAACCAGCGTCGTCTTGCCTCCGCTCACCTCATTGTAGGAAACTCCGCCATTGGCAGCCGCCCCTGTGACAAAACAGTTCACACCTGGATCCGGTGTCGTGTCATCGTCAGTTTGTACCGGCAGCCCGTTGTACTCGGTGGGCTCTGGGTCTCCACACTCCCAGAGACCCTCATCGGCATCATCGCCTGGAAGGCCTACCGTCCAACCATCTGCGGTCTCGCAGTGGTCCATGGCCACGAAGTAGACCACCTTGAACGTGTAGTGGTCGGGAGGACCGTATTTTGGACTGTATCCAGTCCGCCCACTTTCGTCCTGGGCCATAATGTAGTAGTCAATTGTGGACCCGACCGGCTGCGCGGGGATATAGCCCTCGTACGTGTCGCCTTCTACATGTGTCATCGCTCTATACGTGTAAGTTCCTCCGTCCACGCGATAGTACACCCTCACCCAATCGACATCGTCCAGGTAGGCGTACACCTCTGCGCTGATCAAGTAGTCATTCTCCGTGTCGTCTGTGTTCCGCAGCGGTGCATGAGCGATCACGACAGGGTACAAGGGCGTATAGCTTATTTGCTGAGCCGCGTAGCCGATGTTGCACGAGCCATACTTGATCCAGAAGTAGCCTTCCTCACCCCAGCCTCCGCCCCAGCTGTTCTTGCAGTGCCAGGCCCCGGCGCCGTTGCAAGCCGAGTCATCCCAACCTACGATCGTAACAGCATGATTCACAGGGGACCAGCCGCTGTGCTGATAGCATCCTCCTCCATACGCGTAGAAATCATCATAGACCGGGATGGCGCAACTGACAGGCGCATTGCTCAAAGCTGCCTTTAGGGCGCTCACCGTGTTGCGGGCGTTGTAATAGCTCTCGATCTTGTCTACGACCTCGCATTCGTACTGAGTACAGGGAATATTGTCGCTGGCGCGGTAGGGCATACACAGCTCGCTAACGCACCCATAGCTGCGCATCAGGTTGTATGCCGTGCTCATCCAACCGCCGCCGCAGCCATCATTCGTGCAAGAAACCATCTGCTGCTCCGAAAGATCCTGCTCGACGCCCGTAACTATCTTTATTCGTGACTCGAGCACTGCGATTGGAGCAAATGCCCAGCATGCTCCACAAGACCCCTGATTCTTGACCGGCGTCATCATGCCCTCGTCCTTCCAGCTGAAATAGCTCCGGAAGGCACCGGGCTCAGAACGGCTTGCTGCTTCTTCGGGCGTCAGCATCCCAGTCTCACCCGGTGGCAAGCGGAGCCCAAGCCTAAGGGCGCGTTCTTCAGGCGGAAGCTCCATCATGCTGGTGCGAGCAGCTGTCCAGCAGTACCCGTTGACATCAATCTCCGCCTGGATGCGTGCGACCTCCTCATCCACTGAGTCTGCAGAGGCCGTGGGTCCAAGTCCATACGGCGCCAGTCCCACAAAAAGCGTCAGCAAAGCCAACAGAAGCGAAACCCGCAGGGAGCGCGTCGTAGAAGCCAGGTTGTCCATCACATCCTCCCTTCCCATTCGGCAAGAGACAGAAAGGGCAACCTGCCCGGCCCTTTCCGGGAAGGCCACCCTCGAAGCAAGCACTTCCTATTGTACTCCGGCAGGATATCAGTCCACAATTGCGGGCACCAAACGAAGAGAAACGGGATAGAACCGAGACGCCTCCGGCAGTCCCGGTTGGCCGCAATCAGCCACGACCGAGGAGGCAGGCAGAAGATGCGCATAGCACGCCACGAACCCGAGATCCCCTACAGGGTCGAGGTCATCGAGAACCCCGA
>CAYMBA010000101.1:0-9210 GCA_964388535.1 uncultured bacterium
TTCTATCTCGAGCTTGCCCGACTCTATCTTGGAGAGGTCGAGGATGTCGTTGAGCAGGTTCAACAGTGCATCTGCAGAGTCTCTGACCGTGGCAAGGTATTCCCGCTGTTCACGGTTGAGGTCTGTGTCCAGCACGAGATCGGTCAGTCCAATGATTGCGTTCATCGGGGTTCGGATCTCGTGGCTCATGTTGGCCAGGAACTCGCTCTTTGCCTTGTTGGCGGCCTCCGCTTCCTGCCGTGCCAGCTCGAGTTCGGCCTGTGCTCTCTTCAGTTCGGAGATGTCCACGAAGCTCTCAAGAAGCATTTCCCCGCCTTCGTGGATGATGCGCATGGCTCCCTTGAGCACGGGGATCTCCTTGCCATCGGAGCGAGTGAGGATTCGTTCGGAGCTGTCTACTTCCTCTCCAAGGTCGAGCAGCGGGCATTTTCCTTCTTCGCTAGGGCATACGGCCTTGTGGCACAGGGTCCCGATCAGTGTTTCGGGGGCGTCTACCCCAAGCATCTTGAGTCCCGCCGGATTGACGTATCGGATGTTCTTCTCCGTATCGACCAGCATCACACCCACGGGGATGTTCTCGAAGAGGGACCTCATTGTGCTCTCCGCCCTTTCGGCTTTGAGCCGCGCTTCGTGTATTTCTTCCACTTGCCTGCGGACTTGCGACGATATGGCTGCCGCCAGCAGAATAAAGCCCGCCATTACAACACCGCCGAGCAGGATGAGTGTCCGCCACGCCCTGGTGAGGTTCCTTTCCACGGCCACGGAGGATGCCTTGAAGAACGCCATAAGACTTTTTCTGCATTGGGCGTCGGCGGACTCGATCTCTGATAGCAGGTTCTCCGCGTGTGAGGCCAGGTCCCGCCGCTCCTTTTCGAGCTGGAGCTGTTCGTGTTTGAGCGCGAAAATCCCACCACTTCCGGGGACAAGGGTGCCTGTGTTGGGGTCTATGCTCGTATCGGGCCCAAAGAGGGCGATGGCTATCGAGTCGAACTGGGCCGAACTCAAGGCTTGGGGCATCTCTGCGCTTCGCTCCAGCCGGAGGATTTCCATCCGAATGCGGTCCAGGCTCTGGCGGATCTCGTTCTCGCGGAGGTTGGGCAGCTGGTAGAGATCAGCGGTTTGCTCGAGGATAAGGACTTGGTTGCGAAGGTCGGTCAGATCTCGGCGGAGCGTCTGAGTCTGCGAGAGCGTTACGTTTCTGACGCTGCGGGCCAACGAGTTTGCCAGCTCTTCATCGGTAGGCTTCAGCCCTGAAAACTTGACTGACTGCAGGAGTCTAATGCGGCCTTCGAGCTCTTCCACCGCGCCCAGCATGGAGCGCAGGCGCCGCCTGATGCTGTCGAACCGAAGCCCCATGGACCTGCTGTCGTAGCCGCCAGAGTAGCGCCGGTTCCACTCGCGCGCGGTGTTCCTTACGGCCAGCAGATCGAGGGCCAGGTCCTGCAGCTTGGCTGCCTCTTCCTTGAAGGCACGCCACGTGAGCTGGGATAGCCTGTCGCTAACGAACGTCACGAGGCTGTCGGTGGGGGAGCGAAGCGGATCTATGTCCTGGCCGGCGAGGATGGCTCTCAGCTCGGCTCGGCTCGCGTCGGTCAGGCGGGTCAGCTGCGCGGAGGAGAGAAGGAGAGATTCCTCCTGCTGCCTAATCTTGGCGCGTCCTACCCTGAAGCTGTGGATCTTCCAGCCCACCAGCGAGAGGCTGAAGACCGCGAAGCCGACCGATAGAAGCGAGAGCGTCCAGGTGAGCCTCGCTATCCTTTTTCCTTCGGATGTCTTGCTGCTTGTCGGGTTGCTTGTCATTCGATGTTGCTCCGCTATTTGTGTGGGCCTGCTGTTCTGAGATTGCCAAGCTGGCTCCAGTCGAAGGGCTCCAACTGGCCTTTCCTGATCACTGTCGGCCACACCGTGTGGCATGCCTGATGTTCGTCGGGTCCCAGGTGAAGTTGGACGCCGATGCCGAGGTCGAAGTCTCCCAAACCCTCGAGGGCCTCTATCAGCGATGTTCTGGGAACGCTCCAGTCCGAGATGTGGCGGAGGCCTTCTAGCAGCAGCCTGCCGGCAATGAAGCCCTCGAATGCAACGAAGCTGGGTGGGGCCCCTGACCTTGCCATCGCGTTCCTGAAGGCTCGCGCCGCCGGCAGGCCTGAGCCGTAGTGAGGCACCACCTGGGTCACGATCACTCCTTCGCCGTAGGGGCCAAGCTCCTCCGCTAGCGCCTCGCCCCCAACGAAGGAGACACAGAGGAAGATGGGCTCATAGCCGAGCCCACGGGAAAGTCGAATGAACCGGGCACATGGCGCGTAAGTGCCGACAAGGATCACCGCTTTCGGCCTCTCGCCGGGGGCCCCGAGGAGGTCGGCCAAGGCTGGCTCAACGCCGAGCGTGTTTCTCTCGTATCGGACTTGCTTTACCAGCGAGAGGTCTTCCAGGCCATGGTCGCGAAGGGCAGAGAGCGCACTGCGGGATCCCGCGTCGCCATAGGCGTCGCGCTGGCTGAATACGGCGATCTGTTCAGGCTTCAGTCTGGCCACCTCGACGAGGGCGTCCACCATGGCGCGCGTCTCTTCGGCGTAGCTGGCTCTGAAATTGAAGACGATGCGCTCAGGGGGATTCAGCCTGAGGATGTGGGCGCCCGTATACGGTGCGACGAACGGTAGCCCGCTCTCGCGGGCTATAGGCAGTGCAACCACGGCCGTCGGAGTGCCTACGTTACCTAATGCAGCTACGACCTGCCGATCCTGTGCAAGGCGCTGCATGTTGGCCGCTGCAAGCGAGGGCTCGTAGCCGTCATCGAGGGCCACTAGAGATATCCGTCTGCCCGCAATGCCACCGGAGGAATTCGCTTCGTCGAAGGCTGCGTCCATCCCGGCTACCATACCCTCGCCCAATGCTCGCGCAGGTCCGCTCAGTGCAGTTGAGGTGCCAACGAGGATCGGGTGTCCAGGCGGAATCCCGACTTCGGGCGGCCAGTCCGACACGCTGGCGCTAGGAAGCGGGGCGGCCGAGCCGGGGTGGGTGGCGGCAGCGAGGAGAAGGCCAAGTATCGCAGGCAAGAACAAGGCCTTCGTCGAGCTGCCAATTCTGTCGACGGTCTTCATTGAACAGACCTCAGCGATTCCGATGCATGGACCTCTGGTGCTGCCACTTCTGTGTAAGGTGAAGGATTGGTCGCCTATCTCGCCTTGCTTCGAACCCAGAATCAGATTTCGGCAGGGGTGAGCGGTTTCATTGCCTGCAGGTGGCTTCTGGTGGATGAGCCTGGCCTATTGGCCCAGGTTGACTGGTGTCGGGATCGCTAGTAGAAACTCGCAAGGGGCTCTTTTCCGCACGGGGGAGGTCGAGATGTTCCTGGTTTCCCTCCTTGTAGTCTTCGTACTAGCTCCTCTGGCGATGATCGCCCTTGGAACCGGGGGATCTGCGGCTTTCGGTCGGGCAATCCTGTTCGGAGTCTTTCCTGGGCTCTTGCTCGTTTTTGCACTCCTCCGTTTCCTGAGGGAGGCAAGGGATGGGGAATAGGTACCGCCGTTCTCCACCTTTCTCGGTCTGCCCGCGCAGGGTCTTGGGAGGTACGGGCGCATCCTGGCAAGGGTTCACGTGGGGGAGGTCTCATGGCGGTCGTAGCTGTCGTCTTCGTGCTCTATCTGGTCCTCGTCCTTGTTGTCGGGGTTGTGGCTTCCCGCTATGGCAAGACGATGGAGGGCTACTTCCTGGCCGACAGGGGGCTGGGCGCATGGGTTACGGCGATCAGCAGTGTCGCCAGTAGCGAAAGCGGATGGCTTGTCATCGGGCTTGTGGGCGAGGCCTACATGTGGGGGGCCAAGGCCGTCTGGACGGTGCCGGGCTGTCTCCTCGGCTATGTCTGCAACTGGTACATAGTGGCTCCCCGGCTTCGGCAGCATGCTGAAAGGGTCGGTGCCATAACCATACCTGACCTTCTGGAGGAGCGGCTGGGGGACACTCGGCATCTGCTGAGGGCGATCGGGATTCTCGTCATCCTCTTCGCTTTGATGTTCTATGTCTCAGCCCAGTTCACCGCTACGGGCAAGGCGTTCCAGAAAGCATTCGGCGCGCCATTCGGAGTAACGTATGCCCACGGGGTCCTTCTCGGCGGTCTGATTACAATTGTCTACACGCTCCTCGGCGGCTTCAGAGCCGTCTCGTGGACGGATCTGGTCCAAGGGCTGTTGATGGTGCTTGGGCTGGTGGTCTTGCCCATCGTGACGGTGGCTTCGGTGGGGGGATTCGGCAAGCTGGTGGGCAAGTTGGAGAGTGTGCCCCCCAGGGCGGAGGCGGTTTTCTCCGTGCAGAGGGGGGCGGGCATCGAGATCGTGGGGGTAGAAAACGAGGTGGTGGAGGTTGTTCCTGGCGTCGCCGTCCGCAGGTTGGGAACCGACGATGGTTTTGCCTGGGTGGCCGAGTCTAGTGGAGACGTGGGGGCGCTGGTCGACGGCAGACCGCTCTCTGCCGGGTCGCATGAGCTTCGGAGTGGCTCGGTCATACGCTCTGGTGATGTAGAGGCCACGCTGGAGAAGATCGTACACATGCTCGGGGGCGAGGCTCTGGCAGATGTCCGCGGCGGGATGACCGGGCCTGCCCTGCTGGGATGGATCATTGGGCTTCTGGGTATTGGGCTGGGCTACCCAGGGCAGCCGCATATCTTGGCCAGATACGTCGCGGCCAAGTCCAAGGAGGCGCTGCGTAGGGGCAGGCTCATTGCCATCGTCTGGGGCATTCTGGCGATGTACGGAGCAGTCGTGCTGGGGCTTGCTGCAAGGATAGCAGTACCTGGACTTGTGGACCCGGAGCAGGCCTATCCGCACCTGGCGATGACACTGCTGCCGCCAGTTCTTGGAGGGGTGCTCTTGGCCGCGATCATCAGTGCCATGATGTCGACGGCCGACAGCCAACTTCTCGTGGTCTCCTCGGCCGTGGCAAGGGATCTGATCGAGAAGATCGTACTGCGCCGCTCTGCCGGCTCCAGGGAGCGGCTGGAGCGGATCGGAAGGCTCGTTCCTCGACTGGCTGTGCTCGCCGTGGGCCTACTGGCGCTCGTCTTGGCTCTTGGTCGGGTTCGTGCGGTCTTCTGGTTCGTTCTTTTCGCCTGGTCGGGGCTGGGGGCGGCATTTGGGCCTCCGATCCTGCTCTCCCTCTTCTGGAAGCGCCTTACGGTGGCAGGGGCTGCGGCCGGGATGATCGTGGGGCTCGGGACCACAATCGCCTGGAAAATGTGGCTCAAAGGGGTCTTCGAGGCTGCCACGGGCCTTTCACTCTACGAGTTGGTTCCCGCCTTTGCGCTCTCTATGCTGGCGACCTGGGTGGTGAGCCTCGTCACAAAGGCGCCGGAGGTCCCAAAGGGCCTGGAAGGTTTGACCGAGTAGCTCACCGGCTCCTCTCTGGAGTTTTTTGGAGCCTTGTTGGTCGAACAGAGGGGCCCGGGCCAGGTACCGGCCCGAGCCCCTCTGCCGAATCGGTGACGTCGTAGGCCTGAGGGACGGGCCCTCGCGTTCAACTCCTAGCGGACTACCAGCACCCTGGTCCTCAGGGTCGTTCCGCCAACGACTGCACGGCTGTAGAAGACGCCCGAGACAGGATTGCCGCTGGCGTCAGTGCCGTTCCAGGTGAAGTCGTTGAGGCCTGCCGAGAGTGGCCCGTTGTGCAGTGTGGCGATCGTACGGCCGGCAGCGTCAAAGATGCGCACATCCGCCTTCCCGGGCTCCGGCATGGCCAGTCTCAACACGGCCGTGCCCGGAGCAGGGTTGGGCGATACCGAGAGGGCCAGTCTGGTCGGGATCCACTTCTCGTCAGCGCTCTGCGACCCGGCGTTGGTGGCTATGATCATGAAGTCGTCGATGTTCCAACCACCGAAATGGAGGGCTTCGTCGGCATCCATCTCGAAGGCGATCTGCACGTTGCTTGCGTCGTCAGCGTACTCGGAAATGTCATACACGACAGGCACCCAATAGTCGTCCAGGTGGTGGTTGTCGTAGTCGTTGCGCCAGATTTCGTTGCCGTTGACGAGGATATTGGCGACATCCCAGCGGGACTTCTCCACTGAAAGCATGCGCTTGAAGATCAGGTAAACACCGGTCTGACCCGTGCAGTCGATGTTGGGAGAGCGCATGTAGTTGTGGGAGTTGTCAGCGTAAAGACCGTCGCCCGTGGTATTGAGGTCGTTACCAATCAGCTTCGTACCCGAGGCTGCCCGGTAGGGGTCGCGCTGTCCGAGCAGAGCATTGCTCTCACCCCACTCCCAGTCGTCGGTACCAGAGTAGGCGCCGTGAGTCCAGCCCGAGATGTCCGTTTCGAAGTCGTTCGAGTAGACCACAGTGACGGGCGAGACAAAGTCGAAGAAATACGACGTGTCCACTGCTGTAGCCGACTCGACCACGAGCATGAAGTCCATCAGCGTGCCGGGTGATACGCCAGGGTCAACGGAGACGGTGAAGTGTGGCGAGTAGCTTGTCGAAGACTCCCAGATGCCCGCGCTGGGGAAGTAGGCCGTGTCATCGATGATGCTTACTCCGTCAGTCAAGGAGTACAGGGTACCGACCATGCTGGTCGCCGTGCCGTGGCCATAGTTTGTGACGGTCACCGAAACCTGCGCGGTTTCGCCGGGGTCAAGCGCCCCGTTGCCGCCGTCGAGTACCTCATGCGACGCGTAGGCCACCAGGGCATCGTTGAAAGGTGTGTAATCGAGGAGGGCACCGCTTCCGCCCAGCGAGCAGGTTCCATACTGGATCCAGGCATAGCCGCCCTCTCCCCATCCGCTGCCCCAGCTGTTCTTGATTAGCCAAGCGCCGTTGCCGCTGCAGGCATCGTCATCCCAGCCGCAGAGCAGTACGGCGTGGTTCGTAGCACCGTTCGGCCCGGCATAGCAGCCGCCGCCATAGTAGAAGAAGGCACCCGTGGCGTACATCGTAACCGCAATCGGGTGGATCATTACGGCGGTCTTCAGGTACTCCTCGCCATAGGGAACGTAGCTGTAGCCGTCGATCCTCGCCATCACCTCGCATTCGTCCTGGATGCACGGATAGTTGTCATTGGCGTAGTAGGGCATGCAGCTGCTGGAGACGGCGCCAAAGGTGGACCAGAGGTCATAGCACGCAACCATGTTGCCGCCGTCACAGCCATACCCGTACTCGTTGCAGGATAGGCACTGCTGCTCTGAGAACAGAATCTGCTCTCCCGTCTGGATCTTGTGGTAGCTCTCCAGCGCACCGACTGCCGCGAAGGCCCAGCAGGCGCCGCAACCGCCCTGGTTCTTCGGGGGTGTCATGCCCCCCATAGTACGCCAGTCCCAGGAGCTGGGGAGGTCTCTAGGATCCATCGGCTCCAGAATCCTGCTTGCCTTTCTCTTCATTTCCTCCTCGGAGATAGGAAGCAGGCGAAGAAGGTTCTGCTTCTCCTCGGGGGTGAGGCCCGAGACAGAGGTATGGGTTGCAACCCAATCCAGGCCCTCCTCCTCGATCATGGCCTGAATCTCGGCCAGCTCCTTGTCCTCACTCCATGGTTCATCGGCGGCCCTCGCAGGCAGGAGGCAGGGCATCGCTAGTCCGATCGCCACCGCTGCCAGCCCCACGGCCAGAATCAGGTGCTTGGCTCGAAGGTGCATGTGACATCCTCCAATGATTGGGAAACACAAAAGAACTCCAGGCCCGGCACCTGAGGCCGGGGCCCGATACCAAACCCGTTTCCAAAGGCTACCCAAAGGATTATATCACGAGCGGGCCGTTCCCTGGGCATCCGATTTGCCGGACTCGGGCAGGCACTCGACGCCCTGCATCGGGGAAACCATCCACATTCCTTGGCCGCGGGTGGTCTTGACGGCAGGCTGACCCTGTGCTACCGTAAGGTGTTGAAAAACGCGTACATACGTTGCCCCTTTGCACATCAACAATTCCCGGTGGCGACCGCAACTTCCGTGCGTGCAACGCCATGCGAGTACTTTAGGGAGCACTTGGGGTGTTGGGCACCGAAGCCCGAAGTGGAAGGTCTACCGGCGGCCCCCCGCGATTCTTCGATAGGCCGGGGCCGAGGGGCGGCAACAGAGGGGCAGTTCAGTACACCTTTGGAGGTTGGCATGAGGCGTATCTGGATGGCAGCTGTGGCGGTTGTTTTCCTTTCGGGGGCGGTTGGTTGGGCGCTTCCCAGGGAGGCTACCATCAGCGTAGGGCGGGAGCCCGAGCCACCGTTCTGCGTCGACAACCCTGGTGGCACCGTTGAGATTACCTGGGAAATCGAGCACATGACGACACCGGATCACGTCTACTACAAGCTCGAGGACCCGACCCGCACCATCACATATGACGAAGAGGTATGTCCCGACTCAAGCGGGTTGTCGGTGACACGCTACTGGACGGTTCCGCCGGACGTGGATGACGGCCTCTATTGGGTGAGAGTCGAGTACTGGTCGGTTGAGGCAGGCAACGAGGCCAACGCTGAGGTCACGTTCTACGTCTGCACGCAGACGAGCACGCTTTGCGCCTACAAGTGGGGCGACACCGACTGCGACTCGACGTTAACCGGTGCCGATGATCCGCTAGAGGGATGGTGGATCTGCATTGTCACGCCGGATGATGAGACCTATTGCCTCCAGACCGGGCCAGATGGAAATGTCTGTTGGGAGGGTATTCCACTTGGGCACTACACGGTCTATGAGATCCTGGAGCCGGATTGGTACCCAATCTACCCTGAGTCTATCGAGCTGGATCTGGGGCCGGATCCCGCTGAGGTGATCTTCTTCAACTCCATCTGCGCCTCGCCTGCGGAGCGCAGCAGCTGGAGCTCAATCAAGCGGCTGTTCAAGAAGTAGAAGTAGCAGGGGCTTCCCCCTGCGATCTGCGTTAGGGGTGTCCTTGGAGTTTGGACCGGAGGAGTCCGAGAGGCCGTGCCTCCGGTTTTTCTTTGCGGTCTGCCGCCGGGATCTGGGATCGTATCGGCTGGTCCACTGGGTTTGGAGAGAAAGCCCTTGTGACGGGGGGTCTCAGTTGCGCGTCCCGAGGCCAAAGACGCCGCCTAGGCTGGTTTGTGCGGACGAGACTGGCAGGATCATCGTCCACCCCCGCTTTCTTGCGGTGGGGCGGAGGGGTCCGGTGCCCGAGGTGCCGTCTTCCTCGGAGTTGATACCTCTGCCGCGCGGGAGCGACATTCACATGCTGCCAGGAAGGGTCCCCCTCGGTTGGAATCCTCGTTCTGGATCTCTCGAGGTAG
>CAYMBA010000102.1:0-5206 GCA_964388535.1 uncultured bacterium
GCTCATATCAAGGAAGAACTGGGCGCCCATCGGCAGTCCGACGCGCAGTAACCTTAGCATCTCAGGGGGTCTGAACGGGCGTTCGTGCCTGCTTGCATAATGGACATCTACGGAGTGGCGGAGGAATGCTGTCAGAATCCAGCTGAAGCCCACTACGTTCGCGATAGCCGTGGCGAGCCCAGCGCCGAAGGCCGTCAATCTCGGGAAAGGCCCCAGGCCAAAGATGAGAAGCGCATCGAACACCATGTTGGTGACATTGGCCACTATCGCTGCGATCATGGGTGTCCGTACATCTCCGATGCCGCGGAAGAAGCTCGAGACAGCGAACATGCCTAGAACGAAAAAGGCCCCTGACATGCGAATCCGCGAGTACCTGAGACACTCGCGCACGACCGCGGGATCGGGGCGTGCCAGTTTGAGTACCAGATCCAGCTTCCACAACACGACGGCCAGCACCGCGGCACCCATGACTGAGAGGTAGATGCCCTGCCAAGTGAAGACCGAGCAATCCCTGAGGTGCCCGGCACCCTTTGCCTGCGAAACAAAAGTCGTTACTGCGTGGACACTTCCTACGAAGAAGGAGTAGAAGGTCCAAATGATGAGTCCGCCGAAGCCCGCTGCAGCCAGCTCCACCTTGCCTACCCGGCCGAGCATCATGGTATCGATCGTCCACATGACGGTCGTAGATAGCATGCCGATTACGGTGGGGTAGGCTAGCCGCCAGGCCTCGAGCGCCGAGCCGGCCACGGTTCCCGGCACCACGATGCTGGCTGGACGGCTTTCGGGTCGCTTCTGCTCAGACACCTTAGCGTCTCCGTACCTGGTGGTGCTGTGAAGCCATAAGCAGTAGCGCACCGAGGCCCTGCACTACAACCACGGGTTGGATTTTGCTGCATTGCACTTCTCCGGCAGGTAGAATGCCGCCTTGTCGGGACCTGCTCCCACAGGCCGGGTGGCGTGGACTGCCCGGTGACCTCGGGGATGAACGACCAGAGAGGGGAGTTCCAAGCGATGAGCCGAGCTCGCAACGACCTTCGATCTGTTACGCCGCTCGCGATTGCCCTTGCGGTCCTGCTGGGTTGGGCTGCCCTGCCCGATCTTCCTGGCGGGGCCTGTGTTGCCCGCGCCGAAGAGGGTCTCCAGGAGCCCATTCTCCTCCCTCCCGTCGAGGGAGCCGTGGCAGCCTACGGTGACCAGACGGCTCCGCGTGTCTGTCGGTGCCCGTTGGACTCGATAGCTGCCGTCGCCGTGTGGCAGGACTTCAGATACGGAGGCTCCGACATCTTTGCCGCCCGGTTGGGAGAGGATGCCGAACCGATCGATACCCTTGCGATTCCTGTGGCGGTCACGCCATACGAGGAGATTGATCCCAACGTTGCGTGCACGCTTTCGGAGCCAGGGGGCATGGCGCTGATTGTCTGGCGCGTCAAGGAGGGAGATACCTGGAAAGTTCAGGCTGTGAGGATGCGCGTCTCGGACGGGACCTTGCTGGATGAGGAGCCTATTCTCGTCGCCGCTTCCAGGCACAGGCTGGGACCTCCTGATGTTGCGTTTGGGGAGGAGTATTTCCTTGTTGTTTGGTGGACGGACTATGGAGAGCGGCAGAAGCTGCTTGCGATGAGGGTGGACCCGGAAGGGTTCCTTGTGGACGGTATATCGAATCCTATTCCCGTTGCGACAGAGAACTACCTTGGGAGAGCTTCGGTTGACTTTGCGGATGTGGAGTATGGCTCGTTCCTGGTTGTCTGGCAGAAGAGCGATCCCGTTGGCGACCTGTTCGAGGGCGACGTCCTCGGTCGCTTCGTCCACGTCGATGGCACACCGGTCGACACCCTCGTCCGTATCTATGAGGATCCATACGGTTCGCTGAAAGATTTCGCCGCTCCCGATGTGGCATTTGGTGGGGACTACTTTGTTATCGCCGCAGCTGCAAGGGACAGCCTTGGTGGCGAGTGCTACGTACAGGCACAGATCCGGGATGCCGTGGGGGCACTGGTGGTCGACAGCTGTCTGGTAAGCCGAGAGGATGACTCGTGGTGGTCGGTCACCGATGTCGCGGTGGCCTACTCGGAGGAGGTTTCTGGGTACGCTTGGTTCGGGATAGGCTGGTTGTCACCGGAGGAACCTGGGCATGCAGGCGACACCGACTTGGTGCACTTTGCGCAGATGCGGATCAAGTCGGAGTCGCCCCAGGTAAGGGTGTGCGAAGATGCTAACGAGGTCTTCAAGTCCCCCTCTCGTGTGGAGGGGATTTCGGCGGCGTTCATGAAGTCGGGCCTCGATCGTTCGAGGGGTAAGTTTGCCGTCGTTTTCGGTGGCGATCCCACTTGCAGCAGGGACGTCGTTCCCCACAAGACCGACATTCTCGCTGCGCTCTACGAGTCGGGTACCTTCGATGATGAGGTCACCAAGGGACCGGTTCTTGCCCGTGGAGGGGCAGTGCAGATCGCGCGGGCAGTTTTCCAGGGGGCCCAAGGCCAACTTTTCTCCCTATGGGATGAGCAGTACCCCGTCGAAGGGCACCTTTCGGAGATTCCATGGAGGACCAGGGCCTACCTTCTTGACCAAGACTCCGGATTTGTCTCGTTGGGTAACCGGCCTGACGAGGAATACAACTTTTTCGACGGCAAGCGTCCTGTGGTGAGCACGCTCGAGAATGGTTTCTTCTCGATGCTATGGCTCTCCGCTACAGACGACCGGCGGGGAGCTGACTACTACCTGCAGGTGATGGATGCAGATTCGCTTGAGGTGCTCGAAGGCTCTCCAAGGGTGTCCCTCGTTGAGACCCAAGGGCGGTCCAGGCCCGCTGGCCTAGCGTCGATGCCTCTTGCCGACGGTTCGCGGCTGCTGTACGCGTGCATGCGGTACAAGAGTGGTGCTACCCAGTCGGTGCTGGTGCCGAGAGCGATGGTTCTGGAGAGTGGCAGGGCGTTGCTGCTGGAGGAGAGCATGAAGGACGCCCTTCTCTATGAGGCCCCGCGGTATGAGACGATTCCAGGGGTTGGCATCGCAAAGGGGGAGGACCGAATCCTAGTGGTCTGGAGTGTCCAGGGAGAAGAGGAGCCTGGGGTCTACTATGCCTTCTTCGACTCTTTGGGTGCGATTTCGGAGCCAACTCTGGTAGTTGAGGCAGACTCGGCGACGGCGCCGGCGGCGGCATTCGGGCACGGGCTGTTCTGGCTGGCGTGGCAGGAGGGCACCGCCGTGTCGGCCTGTAGAATCACCCCGCAGGGAGTAGTGCTGGATCCAGGCGGACTAGCTGTTGCGGACGACGCGGTTCCCGGTGGAAGGCCCAGCGTTGCACACGATGGAGTCAGCAGCGTGATCCTCTGGCAGGCCCTGGTTGGCGAGAAATGGGTGATCGAAGGGGCTAGGTTCCTGGACGACGGGAGCCTGGGTGCGGACTCGCCTTTCGTCGTTGCCGATGAGGGGTTCGCGCAGTTGGAGCCTTTGATCCAGAGGCTTCCTGACGGCAGGTGTGCTATAGCGTACTCCATGGCCGAGGACGAGCGTGGGGGGCGCGTGCGCGGGGTGGTGCGCTTTTGGGAGCAGACGGCACCAGTCGTAGATCTGGCCATCCACCAGAATCCGGTCGTTCTCACTGCGGTAGCGGTCTATGCGTTTGTGTCCGAGGATGTGGACACGCTCATGCTGTACGCCAACGGCAAGATGCTGCAAGTAGGTCGCTCCGGGGACTCTTACGTTGGCGCGTACAATGCCTATGGGACAGACGAGGTCAGGGTCCTGGCTAGGGCCGTGGATGAGGCTGGAAACGTGGGTGAGGCCGAGTGCTCATTCGCGCTCGTGAGCTCGGAAGAGGAGAGCCCTACCCTGCTTGCTGGCGGTGCTGTGAGCGTGGCTCTTGCAGGCGGAGGCGGGGGAGTGCCGGTGTTGGCCGTGGAAGAGGAGGATCTCCCCGAGGGCTGGTCACGGAGGATCAGGTTTGAGGTTCCTTCCGGGATCCTGCCATCTGCGCTGAGGCTCTCGGTGGCACCCCCTGAGGCTGATCCTGCTGCCTGGGGCGCCCTTGATCGGATGGAAGGCGGAAGATGGCACCGGGTCGGCGAGGCTCTTGGTGCTGGCAGGGCGGAGTTCCAGATCGGGGAATGCGGGCTCTACCGGGTGGTCTTCAGACCTGGGAGGGTGCCCCCAAGAGCAGCTGTTGGCCTTCGGGTATGGCCCAACCCGGTTCTCAATGCAGCCTCTGTGTGCTTCCGCCTGGGCGGGTGTGTGCCTGGCGCGCTGGAGATCTTCGATCTGGAAGGCCGCTGCGTGCGGAGGCTCGCCTTGCCCATGGGGCGGACTGAGGGTCTTCTCAGGTGGGGCCTTGATGACAATAGGGGTGTGAGAGTTCCGGCTGGAGTCTACTACTTGCGCCTGCTGGCGGGTGGACAATCCGCTGTCGTGCGGACGGTCGTGCTCAACTAGTTTCTCCGCGTCGGAAGGGCGTGGAGGAGGACTGAGGGAGAGAGCCATGCAAGCCTGGCGTGTGCGCATTCTTCTCGTCGCTTTTCTGGCCATAGTGCTGGGAGCCTGCTCCGAGGAGGAGGAGATTTCGCGGGCACCGACTAGCCCTAGCGAAGAGACACAGACATACTCTGCCGCAGAGCTGGACAGCATGGGATGGGAAGCATTTGATGAGGCGCGCTTCGCCACGGCGCTTGAGTACTTCAGCCAGGCGGTGGAACTGCCCGACGTACAGCCGTCCTCCCGGCTGGGCTTGGCCTGGAGTATGGCCTATTGGGGGGACTTGGAGGTGTGGGCAGACGCCGCCGAGATCTTCGCCGATTTGGCAGAGGAGGGCTTCTACTCCGGCCTCTGCCTCCTCGGGCGCGCAGCGGTATTGGTCTGGATTGAACCGGACTCCGCCGCGGCTTCGGCTCTCGCTGCACTCGAGACTGGCGAGGAGTTTGCATACGGTGAGTCGCTCCAGTTCGATGCCTCCGACGCCCACTTTCTCCTGGCTGAGGCCTACTACAGAGCAGCCGAATATGCCCTGGCTCAGGCAGAAGTGGACATCCTGGATCCGGAGAACGGACTTGACCCTGAGTCCAGCGACACCTGGGTCGTAGACGGCGTTCGCTACGAGACATACGAACAGGCCCTTGCGGCAGAGATACAGTACCTGAGGGTTATCTTCGGACTGGAAGTTCCTCAGCCCTCCTCCAGCCGCTAGCCTGGGGGCCGTGCAGCAGCCGGCGAGCAG
>CAYMBA010000102.1:5216-9183 GCA_964388535.1 uncultured bacterium
AATCTCCGCCCCGGGGGGGGTGCTTTGGCTTCGGCCTTCTGTTCCCATGCACGGTTCCGGCGTGTCGTGGTAGGCTAATCCAACCCCTGGGCAACTTTCCCGCTGCAAGATTCGGGGTTCGCTGTGTGTCGTCTTTCTGTTTTCTTCTGCTTGGCGTGTGGTTTCGCCATTTGCTCTGATGCCGTCTCCGGCACGCTGGGAGAGGTGCAAGGAGTCGTCAGCGATTCATTCGGCCGCCCGCTGAGCCCGGTGAGCATTCTGGTCGTCGGGACCGATTGGGGAACAGTTTCCCAGCCCGATGGGACCTTCGAGGTCGACCTGCCGGAGGGATACTACTCGCTTGATTTTCTGATGAAGGGCTACACGGCAGTTCGAGTTGACTCGGTGCACGTGCGGGCTGGTGAGAAGGTGTACGTTCCCGTGCGGATGAAGATGGAGATACTGCGCGTTCAGATGCCCGTACTTGCGGTGCGCGCAAGTAAACCTCTCATCGAGCCTTCTCGAACTGAGACTGTTCACAGGGTGAAGGCTGTCGACTTGGCTTCAATGCCCGTTGACGATCTGCTTGAGGCCATAGATTTGAAGGCCGGCGTCATTGCTCAGGCCGGGGAGCTGCATTTCAGAGGAGGTCGCGCGGGCGAGGTTATGTATCAGATAGATGGGGTACCCGTGAAGGACCCGCTCTCAGGGGCTTCGGCTACCTTGGCTACCCTTGCTGTTGCCGAGTCGGAGGTTCTCTTGGGAGGCCTGGAGGCCAAATACGGGAACGCCCAGTCGGGGGTCGTCAACTTTGTCACGAAGGAGGGCGGCAGCCGTTTCAGTGGTGAGATCAGGTACGTCACCGACGACTTCGGTTCACCTCGGAGTACGTATGAGAACTTCGACCGAGCCTTTGTTGGTTTCGGTGGGCCACTCGGATCCTACGGAACGTGGTATGCCTCCGTCGAAGGCACCTGGAGCGATTCCTATCCCGCCACTAGGGAGCTGCGCTCTGCTCACAGGTTCCTTGACTTGGTGTCGCTTCGGGCGCGCAAGGTCAACACGGTGCGTCTGCAGTGCAAGCTCGCACTGAAGCCTACGGCGTCGACCAAGCTCACTCTCGAGCTCATCTCCAACAGGAGCAACAGGGATCGCTACTATCACATGTGGAGCAGGGACGGATACGTAGTTGTCTACGTTGATACCCTTCAGACCGGGGAAGTCGGGATCAGACACGGCGGGCTGGAGCGCGATAGCATTCCAGGGAGCATATACTACAACGCAGCGGCGCATACGCCGAACGTGGCCGAGACGTTTGCGCACTGGAGAATCGCTCTTTCACAGACGCTTGGCAGCTCAGGATGGTACAGCCTCAAGTTGAGCAAGCAGCATTTCTACATGGACGATAGAGTAAACGGCAAGCGACCTTGGGAGTACGACGGCGCAAGGGACATGGACTTTTGGTATGACTACCGGAGCGGGTCCTACAGCCCGTTCTTCGTAGTATGGGGAGACTACCCAAGGCTGGCGACCAGAGACACGCGGACCTACTCGGCTCGCTTCGAGATGGGCTTGAGCGGAGAAGGTTGGGAGGGAGAGTGGGGGTGGGGGCTTAGATATAACGACATGCGGTACGAAGAGATCGTGCGGCCGTATGCCACCGACGCGAGTGGAGCGATTGGCTCTCAACACACTAGATACCACTGCTACAATCCTGAGGGGGAGGCGTACGTCCAGGCCAGCATCGAGTATGAGGGCATGCTACTCAAACCGGGAGTGCGCCTCGACTACTTCCGCATGGCCGACCAGATTCCCATTTCCGAGGCGCCTGGGCGGGTGCTGACCCAGGTCAGTCCGCGTATCGGCTTGACCTATCCGATCTCTGATAGGGATGTCTTTAGCTTCCATTATGGACGTTTCTGCCAGCTGCCGAACCGATCATACCTCTTTGATAGGCGCGACGCTCGTGCAGGTGGCATAGCGGGAAATCCCCAACTGTCGACGGAGATGACAATCTCCTACCAGGCAGGGGTGCAGCACCTCTTCAGCAGGACACTCGCCGTCTCTCTCAGCGTCTACTACAAAGACATCTTCGGTCTCATTGCTGCTGAGAGAGTCCGGGATGTCTCGGGCGTCGACCTGCAATACAGGTGGGTCAACAGGGATTATGCCAGCGCCAAAGGGATAGAGATTACGATTTCGCGTGGTCATTCGCGTACGTTCCGATTTGAGGTTTCATACACGTATTCCCTAGCGACCGGGACGGCGTCGGATCCTGAGGCTGCTGCTGTGAGAGATTTTCTCTACATCCCGACAAGCGAGCAGCCACTTGACTGGGATGTGCGTCATTCACTTTCACTATCGGTCTTTCTTTCACAGCCTGGGAGCTGGGGCTGTTCTTTCCTGTGGAGCTACCATTCGGGCTTCCCATTCACGCCCATTGGGAGAGATACGAGAAGGGTGGATCCGATGATGGAGAACTCGCGGCGCCTTCCCAGCTGTACCGACCTTGGCGTCCAGTTCGAGAAGTACTTCAAACTGGCTCATGGGAGTCTCAGGTTCTTTCTGCAGGCTAGGAATCTATTGGATGCACGTAACATAGCTTTGCTGGCACCGCCCAACTGGCCGGCACCTCCCTCGCGAGTGGACTATACCGTGTACTATACTGAGACGGGAATGGCTGGTGGTGCCTACCTCGTAGGGGAGGGCGGTAGAGAGCATTACGTGCCTCTGGACGATCCGAGGGTCTTCGCTCCGCCGAGGGTCATCCGCGCAGGCCTCGGCGTGGAGTTCTAACGGATGCGACTGACTGGGAGTACCACGACGTGGAAGTCAAAGGCTCGCCTGTCGTTGTACTGGCGTCCCACTGGATGGGAGATACGTTCCTCGCCCTTCAGGTGGTTCCCGCCCTGCTGCGGGTCTTTGAGCGCCGCTGGTTGCATGTTTTGGTGCGGGACAGCCTCCGCTGGCTTGCGCTGCATTGGCTAGATTCCAAACACGTTCATGGGGTGACGTCGCTCGTGAGCGACAGGCGGCGCGAGGGCTGGCCGAATCCGGCTGCAATAGTCGCCGAGGCCCTCGCCATTCGGAAGCGGATAGGACGCCCTTCGCTGTTGCTCGATCTCTCTCCTACGCCCTCTTCAAGGCTCTTTGCGCTCTTTCTTAGACCCCAGCGCCGAATCGCCGCGGCGCAGGCGCGCAACCAAAGGAAGCCATGGCATATCGCTGACCTGCCCTGGATGACGGTCAACGACCTGCTCAGCAACGGAGGCGGCTCCAAGGTCTCCTCGCCGAGCCTCCCGGGAGCCCAATGGGCCCCGCTTGCTGGCCGGGTAGTGATGGTTCCGGGGGCCGGTTGGCGCCAGAAGATGTGGCCGGTCCGTCACTGGTTTGCTCTAGCTTCGTGCCTCGCATCTGTGGGACTTGATCCACTTTTTCTGGTGGGTCCCGATGGGTGGGAGGGCTTAGGCGGTGAGCAGCCACAGGAGGCAACGTCAAATCGCCACGGGCCGAAGATGATCAAGGCTTCAGATGAAGGTTTCCTCGAGGTGTTGTGCACCGCTTCTTTGGTAGTCTCGACCGACTCCGGTCCTGCACACATCGCTGCGGCGCTCGGCGTGCCGACACTGGTGCTCTTCGGCCCAACCAATCCTTCTGTCTGCGCTCCGCGGGGGCGCCGTGTCGAAGTGCTTACAACGTCCTGTCCCCAGAGGCCCACTGGATTGGAGCACCATTGTCACGGCCGCCCGGCGTACGACTGTGGCCGGGTGTGCATGGAGGACATCTACCCGGACAGGGTACTGCGGGCCTGTAAGGAGCTGTTGAGCGGTTGGGGCGGTGACTAGGGAGCGACAAGATGAAGGTTCTCGTGTTGGCCAGTGTTCCGCTATCGGGAATGAGGAGGCGCCAGCAGCAGCTGGCACTCGGGCTTTCGGGAAGGGGACATTCTGTCTTTTTTCTCGAACCCCCGCCCGGTGCGAGAGCCTTG
>CAYMBA010000103.1:0-9179 GCA_964388535.1 uncultured bacterium
AGCAGGTGAGGGAGAACATCCGCAGATACAATCCCGCTGCCCAGGTTGTAGAAGCTGCCTCACCACTTCTGGTCGATGATCCGGGGAAGATCCGTGGTGCCCGCGTGCTGGTGGTCGAGGACGGCCCGACGCTTACACACGGAGGGATGAAGTACGGCGCTGGGATCGTGGCGGCTCGCAAGTATGGGGCGGCCGAGATCATCGATCCGCGGCCCTACCTCGTGGGCAGCCTGCAGGAGACGTTTGCGACCTATCCGGAGATCGGCCCCTTGCTGCCTGCGATGGGGTACGGAGCCGAGCAAAGACGTGATCTGGAGGCAACTATCGCGAAGGTGCCATGCGACCTAGTCATAGTGGGCACGCCTATCGATCTGCGTCGCATCATCGAGATTCGCCAGCCAGCCCTGAGGGTCCGCTATGAGCTGGCCGAGTTGGGGCGCCCAACCCTGAAGGAGCTGATCCAGGGGTTTCTCGAAAGCCACGGTTGATGCACACTGAGATTTCGTGCACTGCCCCAGGGTATGCCGGCGTTGTTGGCTCTGGGTGTTTGTGCCACCAGGACTCAGCCGCGTCACGTTTGGGAGGCGGACGAATCGGCTGGCGGAAGGAGGCTTGGCCGAACCTTGTCCACTGCGAGGCGTCCGCGCATCCTTACGGGAACGGGCGGGGCCTGGCAGCAGAGGAGGTGTCAACCGGTGAAGATACATGAATACCAGGCGAAGGAGTTGCTTGCCCGCTACGGCATACCCGTTGGGAAGGGTATAGTGGCGGAGTCGCCTGAGGGAGCCCGCGAGGCAGCCGAGCGCCTTGAGCCTCCCTACGTAGTCAAGGCCCAGATTCAAGTTGGGGGCCGAGGCAAGGCCGGTGGCATCAAGCCCGCTGACACCCCGGAGGATGTCAGCAAAGTAGCTGCAGAACTGCTTGGCGCTACGATCAAGGGGCTACGCGTCCGCAGGATTCTGGTCACCCACAGGGAAACGTACGACCGGGAATACTATCTGGGAGTGATCTTGGATCGGGACCGGGGATTGCCCCTTGCTATGGCCAGCGCAGAGGGCGGAATCGACATTGAGGAAGTTGCTGTCACGCGCCCCGAGGCGATCCATAAGATGCACTTCGATCCGACCCGAGGGCTGCGCGACTTCGAAGCACGTTGGCTGGCCTGCGAGATTGAAAGTGACTCTAAGACCGCGGTGGAAATAGGACGTATCCTGGCACGGGTCTCCCGCGCTTTCCTGGAGCTGGACGCATCGCTGGCCGAGATAAACCCGCTGGTGCGCCTGCGGGGGGGCGGGCTTGTGGCGCTCGATGCCAAGATCAACCTGGACGACAGCGGACTCGCATTCCACGAGGGCCTTGAGGACCTTCGGGACCGCTCGGAAGAGGATCCAAATCAAGAGAAAGCGCGGGCGGCAGGGCTCAGTTACATTCCACTGACTGGTACTATCGGGTGCGTCGTCAATGGTGCGGGTCTCGCGATGGCAACGATGGACCTGGTCAAGCACTTTGGGGGCGATCCTGCCAACTTCCTTGACATAGGTGGCAGCTCCAACCCCGCAAAGGTCGTAACCGCACTCGAGATCATCACTTCTGTTCCGCGTGTGAGGGGGATTCTCTTCAATATCTTTGGGGGCATCACGCGGTGCGACGATGTGGCCAAGGGCATCCTTGAGGCACTCAACCGGGTGAGGATTGAAGTCCCCATAGTGGTGCGCCTGACGGGTACCAACGAGGAAGTCGCCCGTTCCATGCTGGAGGCCGCCGAGGGCGTGGAGGCAGCCCAGACGATGGAAGAGGCGGTTTCGCGAGTGATCGACCTGGCAGGTTGACGTACGACTCCGCCTCGTCGGCGCTCGCGGGTCCTAGCTGTAGCAGCAAGGGTGGGGCGACCGCCGGGGTGGGGCTGGGGGGTTCAGCAAGTGAGCATCCTGATCGACGAGTCGACGCGCGTCATTGTGCAAGGTGTCACCGGGCGCGATGGGTCTTTCCATGCCCGGGCGATGAGGGACTATGGCACCAAGGTCGTGGGTGGCGTGACCCCGGGCAAGGGGGGCACGGATCTCGATGGGATCCCGGTCTTCAATACGATGAAGGAGGCGGTAGAGAAGACGGGCGCCAATACCTCGGTAGTTTACGTCAAGGCCGCCTTCGCTGCTGATGCGATCCTTGAGGCCGCACATTCGGGCGTGCGGCTCGTGGTGGTAGTGACCGAAGGCATTCCTGCGCTGCACGCCTCCCGGATTCTCCAGGAAACAGCGCCCATGGGGGTGCGCATCGTGGGCCCGAACAGCCCAGGGCTGATCAGCCCCGGAAAATCGAAAGTTGGCATCATGCCTGGGGCGATTCACAGGCCCGGTCCCGTTGGGGTCGTCTCGCGCAGTGGGACGCTCACCTATGAGATGGTCTACAACCTAACGGCTGCCGGCCTCGGCCAGTCGACCTGCATCGGCATCGGTGGAGATCCCATAGTTGGAACGAGTTTCATCGATGTCCTCGAGCTCTTTGCGAAGGACCCCGAGACGAAGGGCGTGCTCCTCATAGGCGAGATCGGGGGCAGTGCGGAGGAGGAAGCAGCTGAGTACGTGCGCAAGCACTTGGGCAAACCGGCCGTTGCCTTCATCGCTGGACGCACCGCTCCCCCGGGCAAAAGGATGGGGCATGCGGGGGCGATCATTTCGAGGGGCAAGGGGACGGCTGCGGAGAAGATTGAAGCCCTCGAGGCGGCAGGGATCGCTGTGGCGCGGCTGCCCTCTGAAGTGGGCCCACTCATGAAGGAGGCGCTTTCTAGGGCAGGTGCGTAGGTGCTGGCGGCTGCGGTTTCGAGGTGCTCTGCTCCGAGGCTGATCTCGGGGGGCGCGAAGGCGCCGGGGTAGCTTGGGGGCAATGAGGAAGGAACTGAGTCATGGAGCGAACACTCTTTCTGGTCAAGCCTGACGCGGTCGAGCGTGGGCTGGTAGCCAGAATATTGGCGCGGCCCGAAGAAAAGGGTCTTCGGATCGTGGCGCTGCGAATGCTTAGGCTCTCGCCCGATCAGGCCCGCGGTTTCTACGCCGTCCATGAGGGAAAGCCCTTCCTCGACGGGCTGGTGGAATACATGTCCTCCGGACCGATTTGCGCCGCCGTACTAGAGGGTGACGACGCAATCCAGCGATTGCGGGATCTGGTGGGCTCGACGGACCCGAAAGAAGCCGCCCCGGGTACGATCAGGGCCGAGTATGGCCTTGATGTGAGGCACAATGCCGTGCACGCCTCTGACAGCCCTGCCAGCGCGCGAACCGAGATTGCATTCTTCGCGCGCTGGCTTTCCCTGGAACCGGAATAAGTTCCAACTTGGCCAGCATGGAGGGGCAGCTGATCTGGGTGCGACCGGCTCGTTTACTCCGGAGTGACGATGGGCAGCCCGCTAGTTTTCCAGCTGGACAGCTTCTCCGAGGGCATCAACACCTGGGAGTGCCTCGTTGCGTGGGAGGAGCTTGACCTGGGGGCTTGCCAGGCCGAGTTCCTGAGCCCTGTACACCTCGAGATCGAGGTCGCCCGCGCGGGTGCCCGCTTCCACGTCCGGGGATCTGTGGAGGTCACGGTTCGGCAACCATGCGTGCGGTGTCTCCAGCCTGTGGAGACAGTCGTGAAGGGACAGGTAGCGTTGCTAGTGCGGGCCCCAGAAACGCGAGAGCGGCCGGGGGAGGAGCCGCCTGAGGGGGTTCTGTTCCACGACGGGGAGCGATTCGATTTGAGCGACGAGGTTAGGCAGGTAATCATCCTGGAGGTCCCGACCCACCCGCTATGTCGGCCGGATTGCAAGGGCTTGTGCCCGATCTGCGGGACGAATCTGAACGAAGGCGACTGTGGCTGCGAACCCCCTGGGGATCCTCGGTGGGATGCCCTGAAGCACCTTCTTGGGGGCGAGAGAGAGCCCTAGGTTGCAATGCATTGGGGGATGGGGTAGACTCACGGGTCTCTTTTTGGCCGGCCAATGTGGCCTGGTAGTCTTGGAGGAACCGAGATGGCACTTCCTAAAAGGAGACATTCGAAGACCCGGCGGAACAAGCGCAGGGCCCAATGGAAAGCCCGGGCAGCACGCCTTCAGACGGTGACGTGCACGCACTGCGGCCAGCCGAAGCGCCCCCACCGGATCTGCCCACATTGCGGGCATTACAAGGGCGAAGAGGTGCTCTACGTGAAGGCGGAATAGGGCCCTGGAGCGGTCAGTGCCGTGTCGGAGAGGCGTATACGCATAGCCATCGATGCCATGGGGGGCGACTCGGGGCCTGACGTGGTATTGCGGGGTGCGGTAGAGGCAGCCCGCAGTTCCGATGGGGCCTTCGATGCCCTTCTTGTTGGCGACGAGGAGACGATCTGGGGCGGCCTGGAACGCCTACGCCCGCCGGAGGAACTTCCCCTCTTCGTGGTTCACGCTCGTGAGAGCGTCGGGATGGGCGAGAAGGCACAGATGGCATTTCGGACGAAGCGAGACTCTTCGATTGCCGTCTGTGCTTCCCTGGTCAAGCGCGGTCGGGCCGACGCCTTTGTCAGTGCCGGCAACACGGCCGCTGTTGTTGCAACATCGCTGCTTTCCATGGGACGGATGAAGGGGATTCGCAGACCGGCGATCGCCACGGTCATACCAACTTCACATGGACAGTGCGTGATCCTCGACGTAGGTGCGAATGCCGATTGCAAGCCTGTGGATCTGTACCAGTTCGCCCACATGGGCCGCATCTACGCCGAGCTGGTACTTGGCATGGAGAAGCCACGGGTGGGTCTGCTCAACATTGGCGAGGAGGCAACCAAGGGTAATGCCCTCACGCAGGCTGCGTACAAGCTCATGGAGCGGGCGGCCGAGGATCTCAACTTCATAGGAAACGTGGAAGGGCGCGACATCTTTGGCGGTAAAGCGGACGTAGTTGTCTGCGATGGCTTTACGGGTAACGTGATCCTCAAGCTTGCCGAGAGCATCGCGTCTTTTGGGGCAAGACTAATCGCAAAGGAGGTCCGTCGGAGCGTGCTGTTCCGCCTAGGTGCATTGCTAATGATGCCCGCTTTCTCGGGGGCGAGGAGACGCATGAACTACGAGGAGTATGGCGGAGCTCTGCTTCTAGGCACCCGTGGCGTTTGTGTCATAGGACACGGCAAGTCGTCGCCTCGTGCCATCCGCAACGCTGTTAGCCTAGCCGTGCGTTCGGTGCGGACGAACCTCGAGTCGGCGATCATGGCGGTAGTTGAGCGGGGAGATCCCCTTGTGCCTGTGGGCGCTACAACCTGAGCCTGCGAGGGCATAGAAGGGCACTCGATTTGGTAGGAACCGAGCCAGATCCCCAAGGGGCGCCCTTTCGCGGGCTCCTCTGGCGGTGGTTCTTCGAGCATTCTGATTGAGGCCGTTGGGGTGGTGGGAATGATAGGACTGCTTTTCCCTGGGCAGGGTTCCCAGTTTGTGGGTATGGGCAAGGATCTCTACGATGCCTTCCCCGAGGCACGCCGCATCTTCCAGCAGGCGGATGACGTGCTTGGCATCAGGCTGTCGAAGCTCATGTTCGAGGGCCCGGAGGGAGTGCTGCGGGAGACCCAAAACGCCCAGCCTGCGATCCTGGTTCACTCTTACGCCGCCTGGCGCTCTTTGGGTGCCCGCTGGGGTGAGGACAATGTGCTGGCGGCCGGCCATAGCCTGGGGGAGTACACGGCGTACTTGGTTGCCGGGGCTATAGGCTTTGAGGATGCTCTACGGCTCGTCCGCCTGAGGGGCGAGCTCATGTATAAGGCGGGGCTGGAAAGGCCCGGGGCGATGGCAGCGGTTCTGGGTGCGACGCGAGAGCAGGTGGAAGAGGCTTGCCGGGAGGCCACCGGTCTGGTGGGGCCGGCGAACTTCAACTCGCCTTCGCAGATCGTTATCTCCGGAGAGGAGGGCGCCGTGAAAGAAGCGGCCGAGGCCCTGAAAGCTCGGGGGGTCCGGAAGGTCGTGGAGCTCAACGTGAGCGGGGCTTTCCATTCGCCCCTTATGGAACCAGCTGCCGAAGGGCTTGCGAAGGCTCTTGAATCGGTTACAGTCTCAGAGGCACGGTTCCCGGTCATCGCAAACGCGACTGCCGAGCCGGTGAAGCGGCCAGACGAGATCCGGAGGTCCTTGGTGCGCCAGCTGCTGAGCCCGGTTCTGTGGGAGCCAACGCTCAGACGCCTCATGGGATCCGGAGTCGAGGCGTTCGTGGAGGTGGGTCCGGGGCGTGTACTGCGTGGGCTGCTGCGGGCCACGGATCGCACGGCAGTCTGCCAGAACGTGGGGACCGCGGAGGAAGTGGTTGCTTTCAAGGGGAACCCAATGTACCAGGCATAGCCTCCGAGAAGGCAAGGGGTCCCGGTAGGAGCACTATGAGGAGAGGCATATGAGCACTGAGAACTACGAGCAGAAGGTGCGTGACATCATCGTCGAGAAACTGGGCGTCACGCCCGAGCAGGTGAAGCCTGAGGCATCGTTCATCGATGACTTGGGCGCGGATTCGCTGGATACGGTCGAGCTCATGATGGCCTTCGAAGAGGCCTTCGGTTTTGAGATTCCCGACGCCGACGCTGAGAAGCTCCAGCGTGTGGGTGATGCCATCGAGTATCTGAAAAAGCGCATGGAAGAGAGGGCAAGCACGGGGTAGCACTGCGGAGAGCATTGTCGGCCCTTGCCGTCTGGGGCCGGCGGTGAGGACCCAGAGGGCTGTTGCGCATGAAGCGAAGAGTTGCAGTGACGGGGCTCGGGGTAGTCTCTCCCGTCGGTATCGGGCTTGAGCCTTTCTGGCACAGCATTAGCGAGGGACGGGGTGGGATCGGGCGGATAACGCGCTTCGATCCTTCTGCTTTTACGAGCCAGATCGCCGGCGAGGTGAAGGACTTCGACCCCACCGGTGTGATCGACCGAAAGAGCCTGCGCCACACCGATCGCTTTGTCCAGTTCGCATGGGTGGCATCGGTGGAGGCCTTTGACCAGTCGGGGCTGGATCGGGAGAAGATACATCCTGACCGTTTTGCGGTGATCATCGGCTCCGGCATTGGTGGTATCGATACGCTGGAGCGGCAGGATCGTATCCTCATGGAGCGGGGGCCCAGCAGGGTAAGTCCCTTCTTCGTGCCCATGATGATCTCGAATATGGCCAGCGGCCAGCTCTCCATCGTCTTTGGTGCCAAGGGGCCGAATTTCTGCACGGTGTCGGCCTGTGCATCAGGGGCGCATGCGCTGGGCGAAGGCTATAGGCTCGTAGCCGATGGGATAGCAGATGTTGTGATCGCAGGGGGGGCCGAATCCCCACTTACTCCGCTGGCGCTCTCCGGCTTCTGTTCCATGAAGGCGCTCAGTACGCGGAACGACGACCCGGAGCACGCTAGCAGGCCTTTCGACAAGGAGCGCGACGGCTTCATCATGTCAGAAGGCGCTGGCACACTGATCCTGGAGGAGTGGGAACACGCGAAAGCCCGGGGGGCCGAGATACTGGCCGAGTTTGCGGGATACGGTTCGAGCGCCGATGCATACCACATCACTGCTCCGGAGCCGAACGGTGAAGGAGCGGCGCGGGCAATGAGGCTCGCTCTGGCCGATGCTGGCATTTCCCCAGAGCGGGTCAGCTACATCAATGCCCACGGCACTTCGACTCAGCTGAATGACAAGGGTGAGACAATCGCGATTCGGCAGGTGTTCGGGGCTGCCGCTGACAGCATACCAGTCAGTTCGACCAAGTCGATGACCGGTCACCTGCTGGGTGCGGCTGGGGCAGTGGAAGCGATCGCTTCGATAATGACCATCCGCACCGGTGTCATCCCACCCACGATCAACTACGAGGTGCCGGATCCGGATTGTGACCTCGATTACGTACCAAACGTCGCCAGGCGGGCGAATGTGGACGTGGTGGTTTCTAACTCCCTCGGCTTTGGCGGCCACAATGTGAGCCTCGTCTTTCGGCGGGTTTGAGTCAGCAGTCGGCGGCCGGCGTGAGCGGACCAGCTCGGCCAGCTTGGTCGGCTGGAGTTCCTTGCCACCGGAAGGCATTTTCGTAGGACTGTGCTAGCGGAGAGTCCGACGCAATGGGGTTCCTGAGCGGGGTGGGCGAGCGCCTGCGCCGGTTGCTCGGGTGGCGCGGCGCTCTGCCGGAGCGCATACGCGACTCCGTCGAGGCCTTCCAGGCAGCGACTGGGGTGCGTTTCCGAGACACTTCTATCCTTGCAAGGGCCCTGACGCATCGGTCATTCCTCGGTAGTGACGCGGGTAGGATGGTTCGCGGTTCCAACGAGCGGCTCGAGTTCCTGGGTGATGCTGTCTTGGAACTAGTGGTCATCGAGCACCTTTTCAATCGCTATCCCGACGAGAGAGAGGGTCACCTGACGCAGATGAAGTCACTGCTCGTGAGCCGGTCCGTGCTAGCTGACTGTGCCGAATCCATGCAACTTGGTCGCTACCTGCTCCTCAGTGAGGCTGAGCGTGAGGCCGGCGGCGGCCAGAGGCGGTCCATTCTGGCTGATGCCTTTGAGGCGGTGCTCGGCGCGATCTATGTTGATCAGGGCTTGCCTGCGGCCGCTAGATTCGTTGAGCGGTGGCTTTTGTCCTCCGAAGAGCGGATCCTCCACGACACGGACAAGCAGAACTTCAAGAGCATTCTCCAGGAGAAGGTGCAGGCACAGGTGCGTTCCCATCCCCGCTACAGGGTCATCAGCGAGACGGGACCGGATCATAGGAAGCACTTCCGTGTCGAGGTTCTTGTGTGTGGGGCCGTGGTGGGTACTGGGGAGGGACGCAACAAGAAAGAGGCTGAGCAGCATGCCGCCCGCAATGCCCTTCTCTCCGAGAATCTGGACGTCGTCTTGCGTCAGGAGGCCGAGAGGCGAGAGCCCGAAGAGGGCTGAGGCATGCCAAGTGCCTACTCGAGTCTGAAGGAGACTGTTGCCAGGAGGCGTCTCTCCTTTGCCTTCTCCTCCACGATACGTCCTGTGCGCGTGTAGCTACCCTGTGCCCAAGCGACATCCACCGAGAGCGACTCTCCAATGAGGGTACCTAGGCCCGCCGTCCAGAGCCACCGCTGGGAAACGTAGTCGGCCCTGGCATAACGCGGCGAGAGGTTTTCTCCCTCTGCATCGATGCCATCAAGCACGACCCGATAGGGAAGCGTCTCCAGCGCTGCCCCGCACCGAATCTTGAGGCCGACTGAAGCGGCATC
>CAYMBA010000104.1:0-9149 GCA_964388535.1 uncultured bacterium
GGCACTCGCCTGTGTTCCTGCGATCCCGGGACGGCCGGCAGCTTGACCCAGGAGTTGGCGGCCATTTCATAGAGCCACAGAGCGCCCTGCCTGGTGCGCAGGAAGCCAAAGCTTTCCATCTCGGCGACCTCCTCGACGGGCACGGGGAGTGGAAGGATGTGGGAGTCCTCGTAGCCCTCCTTCCGCATCGCCTCGTCGATGGAAAGCCACTCGCCTGTATCGGGGCGGTACTGCCAGAGTGTGCCATCCGAGGCCAGTACCCCACCCACCCCGAAGGTCAATACCGGCTCCCGGGTGCCTGGAGACTTAGCCTGCGCCTGAAGGGAGTCCATCTGGCCAATCAGGAGGGCTGCTGCGCCGAGGCACGCAAGCCCTATGAGTCCCAAAGTGGTACGTCCTGGGACGCGGCTTCTCTCAGCCATCTTCCTATGCCTCCTAGCGCGTTGCCGCGTTGAGTACTTGGCTGCCTATCTCACTACTACGACCTTTCGGCAGACCGAACCAGCATCGGTCTCCAACCGCAGGAAGAAGACTCCCTGGTTGGCGACCCCAGCCCGGTCGGTCCCTTCCCATTGCACGAGAATGGGGGTGCCGTCAGAAATCCCGTGGCCCAGACAACCGATCCTTCTTCCCTCGATGTCATAGACGCTCACCGCCCACTGGGTTCCAGCCGGCACGCCGCCAACGACCCGGATTCGGTGATGGGGGGACCAGACGGGGTTTGGCGCAGGGGCCCAAAGGGCCAGATTGGTCCTACCAAGGGCAGAAGCGTATATCTCGACCCACATGGGGGTCGATCCTGGGTTTGTCTGCGCTCTCAGCCAGGCCCGGCGCAACCCAGCCCCTCCGAAGGGCTTCAGTACTGCCACCACGGGGAAGCGAGTCCCGGGTTCCACTGTCCCACCTCGTCTCTGGAGCGAAATCCACTCCGGGATCTGGACGTCTGGGCAGAGGTCCCTCTCTCCATCCGTGCTGAAAGTCACCTCGAAGGGCACTGAGTCGCGATCCCCCAGAACCACCTTGGGTATGCCGACGACGAGAATGGAGTCTCCCTCTCGAATCTCAGCGTATAACGGGTTCTGAGTCGCCTGGTTGCCCTCGGCATCGAGCAGCACGGCCGGCTCGGCAAGCCGCGGGTCCAACCGCATTGCGGAGGCGCCTACGTGTAATACGAGATCGGCGCCAAGGAGCCTAGTCTCTACCCCAGTTGCCAGGAGGCCGTCGGCGTCGATAGGCACTTCCAAATCGAAATCCTCTTCCGGGTCTCCAATGGGACCGTCGAACTCGAAGCGCAGAAGCACCCTCACTGGGTCCCAGCGCACAGAGATTCCTAGCAGGTCTGTCCCTTCTAGCTCGTCGGCGTCCGAAAGCACGGGCATGAACTCATCCACCTCGCCCGGGCCCAGCGGGATACGGGGCGGCAGCAGAGGGTCCCCCTTTCGCTCGCCGAAAAGTAGCAGGGAGACGGGCAGGGTCGTAGGGCCCGGGTTGGCAACCCAGAGGGTTTCCAATGCTGACTCCCCAAGTGGAACTTCGAACATCCAGGCCTCAGGCAGCTCCAGTTTCTCCGACACCGGACATGCCCGTACGGCCTTGGAATCTGGACTTGGGCCAAGGCCGTATATGGCTCTCACGCAGTAGTAACGGCATTCCTCCACACGCTTCCGCCACCAGCGGCGCGCCGGTTCCACCGTTGCTTCTTTCGCTCCGCCCGCAGCAAGACCAGCCAGAGTCGGATCCGAGTACACTTCGTAGCCGAGCAGCGTAAGGCCAAGGTCATCAAGGCCCTCAGGTTCCTCCCACACCAGGGCGATGTGGTCCGTGCCACTCTCCGCCTGCCGCAGATTCTCAGGCGGCGGAAGCGGCACTGCGGCCCGGACTATGAGGTCATCAACGTACCACCCAAGTTCCGAAGCGGCGGAGTTCGAGCTGAATCTGAACCTGAACCACGTACGGCCAAGCAGGGAGTCCGGCACGGGTACAGCCACGTGTTTCCATGAGCCCGAGTGCCCCGTGAAGGCTGGAGTGGGATTCCCGTGTCCGAAAGGGGCGCCCCAGATCAGACCTGGATAGCCACCAGCAGGGACGAGAAGCGCCCAATGGACGCTGTCGATAGAAGCCTCGAGGATTCCCCCATCGGTCTGGGCCTTGGTGCCAAACCAGGTTTCCATCTCCAGAACGACCGGAGGCCCCGCTTCCCCCAGTTCTACCGGCCCAATGACCAGGTCGGAGACCTGGAAAGCCGAGTACGGTCCAGGGGGGTTGGTGGCGACAAGGTGGCCTCCGGTAAAGCCGCCCGACACCTCGGGAGGGGGGGATCCTATCGCCCAGTCTCCGCTGGTGGCTATGCCGTCTCCCTGGGTCTCGAAGTTCCAGCTGAAGCCCTGCGAGACAACCATCTCTAGTTCACCGCTCGCCGGGAAGCGGGCCACGTTGGGCGGGACGGCTGCATCCGCGGCCTCAATGTGGTAGAGGATCCTTGTTCCGGGCAAGGATGTTTGCAGGTCCGCGATGCCCCTGTAGAGGACCCCGTCTGGGTATTCTCCCGAAGGCTGGAGCGCCACCAGTGCAGAGTCACGGCTCAGACCTGCGCGGCGCTCACCATCTCGGGCAGGGCTTTCCACCTTGATTCGGGCGAGCACCGAGGAAAGGGAATCGGTGTTCTCGTCGATCAGGACCCTGAGGTCCAGCAGTGCCCTTGCCGAGACCACCGGTGGCGGCCGTATGTGCACAAGCCGGGGGGCCACCGTGTCAGGAGCCACACGGAACCTGAAGGCTTCCCAGGGTGCTCCCGCAGGTAGAGTGGACTCTGTTCCGGAGAGATCCCGTGCCCTGAAGAAATACGAGGCACTGCCGGAGAAGCCTTCCAGGGGAACCGTGACCTCAAAGATCCCTCCCCCCATTGCCTCCATCGAGACCTCTTCGTAGCCCCTTCCTTTGTCCAGCAGCAGGCTCACTGCTTCAGTGGGACGCGCCGATGTAGCGACTACCACGAACCTGGCTTCTTCCGTCGCTGGGGGGAGGTCGGGGATGGGGCTGTGCTCGAGCCGGACGCAAGGGATTGGAAGATCCCGCTTCTCGAAGGCGCCCACAATGATGTCCCAGTTGGGGGTTCCGTTCGAGCCGTCGCTGTCGTCGTCATCGACTGCTAGGAGTGCCATCAGGGCCGACTCGAAATCGCCAGGGCCAAGTGCGCGCATGGCGAGAAAGAGGGAGTCTGCCCGCTGGATTCCAGCCTCGCCGTAGCGATCGGCGAGGCCCTCCCGGATCTCCCATAGCGCTGTGGCAAGCGGCTGGGCGAGGCAATGGGGTGACTGGCGACAGGGAATGTCCTCGGGCATGACGGCGATTCTATCGAGTCGGCGTATCCAGGTGCCGGGTCCGAAGAGGTCGCGGCCAATCACAGGAGAGGAGGCAATGGTTGCGGCGCAGTAGTCCGCCATCGCTTCACTGATGTAGTCCGGCGGCAGATCGGGAAAGAGTTGAAACGCCTCAACGATGTGGGCGAACTCGTGGTAGACGATATCCGGGATGACGGCGGCGCAGCCGACACAGTGAGAGGTTTCCGCCTGGGCGTAGTAGAAGAGCAAGGCTGGGGAGAAGGGATCGGCAACAGCGAAGGCAGCACACTCGTCCCCGGGCAGATCCGTGCGGACCAGAACCCGCGTCTCCGCCAGCCCATGGGGCAACGCGCCCATGTCCTCATGCCAGCAGTAGGCCTCCTCCGAGAACACGTAGGCCTCGAGGGCAGATCCAGCTTCTTCACTCCAGAGAAGCACGCCGGGTGCTGGCTCGACCCAGCATGTGTCCACAGCCGGAGCCCATGCGCTGCCTCCGGTACTGACGAAAAAATGCCTCCCGACGGTGGTCGCACACAGCGAGTCTGGTACCGATGGGCACTCGAGGTCGCCATTACCATCTGCTCTAAGATCGAGGGTCTCGCCGTCTAGGCTTGCACGCACATCCATTTGCCTACATGGCGCTTCCTCCGCTTCGCCAAAGGGAGAGGGGCGGTGCACACTCGCGCGGATGCCATAGGTAGCGGCTGGGCACGCGAGGGAGCGGAGCGAGTGGGCGGTGCCGTCGAGTGCGTTCACGCAGACGAGCCAGGACGCCGGAGGCTCGTCTCGGTGCACCAAGAACCTCCATACAGGGATCAATCTGCCTTCGGCCTCGGCAGCCCAGAGCCCCAAGGAATGTAGACGAGGTTCAGGGGCTCCTGCTGCCGGCACCGCGGCGAGGGCCGCGCTGCGGGCTTCAATCTCGTTGAGCCTGGCTGGGAGAGGCAAGGACTCCGGAGGGGGCAATTCGTGCCCTACCGCGAAGAGCGCTTGGCCGAAGGGGTCAAGGAGCACGCTGATCGAGCCACCCAAGAGGGGCAGGGACCCGACTCTTGGGCGAAATCTCAGGATGCGTTTTCCAGCTATGATCTCATCGGACTCGAGGCTCAAATCGCTCGCGCGCAGCCGTAGCGCGCGGCTCAGATCTTCTGCGACGCCTTCAGCCCCGTAAGCAGCCGGGGCACCAATTCTTGGTGGAAGCGGTCCCAGACTCCTCGTCCACCACAGCGAGGATCCCGGGGGGGCCACGATAGCTGGGCTAGGATTTGGAAAGGCCTGACTGGCCGCTGCCAGGACGACGATAAAGATGATTGGAGAATGCTTTCTCTTAGACATGCTCTCTTCAGCTGAGGTCTTCGGTTCGTCTTCAGGCAGTCTAAGCGTCTTCAGGTGATGGAGGCAACGGGGGAGAAGGTTCGGGAGACAGCTGCACCTCGAGTCTAGCTGCCTCAAGGGGGAGGTCCGATTTGGGCCCGAGCCTCGCCTTGGGTATTCTTCAGCCTTCCTTGAACCCCAAAGCTGCAGGGAATATGATCGGCTGTTCGCTGTGGCCTCAATGGATTCGAATCGCGGAGGGCTGACCACCTTGAGCATCTTCGACCGAGTGATAGTGGGCTTGATGCCCCTTATCCCAAAGCCCATCGTGGGCTTCTTCTCCAGGCGGTACATAGCTGGTGTTCATCTCGAGGATGCCATGGCAGAGGCGCGGAGGCTGAATGCCTGTGGGTGCATGGTGACCATGGACCTCCTTGGGGAGCACATAAAGGTCAAAGAGGAGAGCTTTGCTGCTCGGGATACTTATATGGAGATTCTGGACGCGATAGAGAAAAACGGTATCGACGGAAACGTGTCGATAAAGCCAACTCAGTTTGGTCTCACCTTTGGGACAGATCTTGCTTATGAGAACATACGTGCTGTCGTGGAAAGAGCGAAGGAATACGGCAACTTCGTACGCATAGACATGGAAGACTCTTCCACAACCGATGCGACCCTTGAGGTTTTTGAGCGGCTTCGTAAGGACTTTGACAATGTGGGTGTCGTTCTTCAGGCATGCCTCCGACGCACTTTGGACGATGCGGCGAGGCTAGCCGAAATGGGTGCAAACATCAGGCTGTGTAAGGGGATCTACGTAGAGCCGTATGCGATATCGTGGAGGGACAGGGAGATCATCAGGCGCAGCTTCGTATACATCCTGGAAATGCTGTTGCGCAAGGGCAGCTACGTGGGTATCGCGACGCACGACGAGCTGCTGGTCTGGGAAGCCATGAGGATCGTCCACGATCTCGGGCTGGATCCGTCGCGCTATGAGTTCCAGATGCTACTGGGGGTTTCCGAACGACTCAGAGAGGTGATCGTCTCCGAGGGCCACAGACTCAGGGTTTACGTTCCCTATGGCAAGGATTGGTATGCATACTCCACCAGGCGCTTGAAGGAGAATCCTGCGCTTGCTGGCACGATTGCCCTCGATATCTTGGGTCTATCACCCGACCGGCGGAGGAGGTGAGCGCATGCGGCTGCAGGCAGGGCCGGTCCTCGCGCTTCTCGCCTGCCTCGCTCTCGGTGGAAATGGTGCTGCGGTTTCCTCCGTAGCAGAGAGTGACTCGGTTGGGCCCGTGGCTTGGATCACCGTAGAAGCAGCCATTCAGCCCGCAGTGGCTTCCTTCATTGAACGCTCCATCAGATGGGCCGAGCAAAGTGGCGCCCAGTGCCTCGTTATCGAATTGGATACCCCTGGGGGGCTGGATGCCTCGATGCGGAAAGTCATAAAGGCGATTCAGTCTTCGACTGTCCCCGTTGTGGTCTATGTCGCACCCCCCGGAAGCCGAGCTGCTTCCGCTGGGGCCTTCATCACGATTGCTGCGCACGTCGCGGCGATGGCCCCGGGTACCAATATCGGTGCGGCGCATCCTGTTGCGGTTGGTGGCATCGTTCCAGGCAAAGCCCAGCCCGACTCGACCATGCTGTCGAAGTTAGAGAGCGACGCGGTTGCGTACATCCGCAGCCTTGCCGAGCAGCGTGGCAGGAATGCCGAATGGGCTGAGCGAGCGGTCCGGGAAAGCGAATCGATAACAGCTGAAGAGGCGCTCAGGCTTGGCGTTGTGGACCTCGTTGCGGGTGATGCGGCCGAGCTGCTTGCACAGCTTGACGGCAAGGAAGTTCACTTGACGGGGCGCTCTGTATGCTTGCACACCATGGGTGCCGTGATCTTGCGTCGCTCCATGGGACTGCGGGACAGAGTGCTTTCGGTGATAGCGGATCCGAATGTGGCCTACATCCTTCTGCTTTTGGGGGTACTAGGCATATTCTTCGAGCTGTCCCATCCCGGTACTCTCTTTCCGGGGATCGTGGGCGCGTTGTCACTCTTCCTGGCCTTCTTCGCGTTCCAGATGCTCCCCGTCCGGGCAGCGGGAGTCGCTCTAGTGGTACTGGCCATTGTTTTCTTCATTCTCGAGATCAAGATAACTAGCTATGGAGCGCTAGCCATGGCGGGAATAGCCTCGCTTCTCTTCGGCACGTTGATGCTGTTCGAGGGCGGGCCGGGGCGTGTCGGTCTCTCGGTGGGGGTTTGGGTGCCGACACTCGTGCTGGTCTCGCTCGTTTTCGTGGGGGCGATTGTGCTCGCCGTCAAGGCGCAGCGCACCAAGCGCTTGACAGGACCCGAAGGGCTCCTCGGGGAGGTGGGTCTTGCGAGGAGCGATCTTCTCCCCGAGGGGCGCGTATTCGTGCATGGCGAAATCTGGAATGCGCGAAGCGCCGACGGGAGTGCAATCCCGGCCGGGGCGCGTGTGAAGGTCGTTCGCGTCGAGGGGCTTAGGGTCCTGGTGGAAGCAGTCGAGGAAGAGAGATAGTCCGACCCGGAGGGCGGAGTCCCGCAGTGCAGACAGGGAGGTTCCCATGGCTATTACATTCACCACCGTGCTCATCATCTTGGCCATCATGTTTCTGGCAAATGCTATCCGCGTGTTGAGAGAATACGAACGAGCTGTGGTCTTCCGCCTGGGCAGGATGATCGGGGTGAAGGGCCCCGGACTGATCATCCTCATACCTGTGCTTGACCGGATGGTGAAGGTGAGCCTAAGGACTGTCGTCATGGATGTGCCGCCGCAGGATGTGATCACGCGGGACAATGTATCGGTGAAGGTAAATGCGGTGTTGTACTTCCGCGTCATGGATCCAGCCAGGTCCGTGCTTGAGGTGGAAAACTACCTGTTTGGTACGTCGCAGCTTGCTCAGACAACGCTGCGGAGCGTGGTCGGACAGGCAGAGCTGGATGAGCTGCTCTCCGAGAGAGAGAAGATAAATGAAGAGTTGCAAGAGATAATCGACAAGCAAACGGACCCATGGGGTGTGAAAGTGATCGCAGTGGAAGTGAAGGACGTGGACTTGCCGCTTGAGATGAAGCGTGCAATGGCACGGCAAGCAGAAGCTGAGAGGGAGAGAAGGGCGAAGGTGATCGCGGCGGAGGGTGAATACCAGGCTTCGGAGCGCCTGGCCCAGGCGGCTCAGGTGATAGGCCGCTACCCTGTGGCTATTCAGCTGCGCTACCTGCAGACCCTGAGCGAGGTTGCGGCTGAGAACAACTCCACGACACTATTCCCGGTTCCTATAGACCTCTTCGAGCCGTTCAAGTCATTGGTGGGGGCGAAAGCTCAGGGGGATGCAAAGTAGCACTGGGGATCGATCTCCTGCGGTGGGTGGGAGAGGGTGCCTACTGCTAGAGGTAGCTGGAGAGGTTGGTGTTGCCTACTGAGGAACCTGGGAAGAGCTCGACGCATCGGCGGCCCAGCAGCGCTATCAGCTTCTTCACTCCGTCCGTCTTCTGAGGCTGGCATGCCGGATGGCAACGGATAAGGATCCCGTCTTCGTCCTCACGAAGTAGGAGGAAGAAGGCCTGGCGCAGGTAGCCCTCAACGACCAGGGCTTCAGCAAGCGCGTGCCTGCGATCCAGGGCAAGATAGACCGACTTCACCTTGAGTACGAGAGGGGGCTCGGCCAGCTGGAACCCTGAAAGCTTTGGGGCCACCTCCTCAACACTGGGCGTTCCTTTGACTTGCACATGCGGCATTACCCTTCCTCCGTGCTGGCTGCTGTGTTTGACTTCCGCGCTGGTCTCGAAGGGTAGAGTCTGTCCTAGGCGCCGGTCAACGGCTGCTGGATTGGGGGTGTGATGACCAAGGGGCGTTGGCGGAGGTGGATTCCCGAGCCAGAGGGCATTCCCTTTCCCCCTGTCGCCCGCTTTCCGGACCGACCGGGGCTCTGGGACCTGGCCAGTGCGGATGACAGTGTCCTCGAGCACTGGGTGTCGATCCTCCGTGCGAATGCCGAGTTCATGGCTTCCTGGATGCGCAAGCTGGGTCGGAAGGAAGAAGGAGGTATTTTCCTCGAGGTCATGGCCGAGCTCTTCGAGGACCTGCTCTCAAGGGCGGCATGTGCTGCCGTTGATGGGCGTGGGGGAGTGAGGACCATCCACGAGGTTACACTGGTGCGAGAGAACCTCCTGGCTTCCCTCGGGGTGCCGGATCCACTGGCGCCGGTCAAGTCCGCGGAGGCTCGTCGCTGGATGCATCGGGCCGTGGAACTGTGTGCCGAGGCCCTTTCGGCAGAGTCCGAGGTGTGGCTGCCAGGGGCGCTGGCGCGGATGCTGGCCGGCAATCTCTTCGATCTGGGCTCCCGTACTACGCAGGAGGCCTTCCGTGCGGGCACGATGGATCCGGAGTCCGAGGCCAGAAGCCTTGAGGAAGTCGCGCCAGGGATGCTCGGACAGCTAGATCTCGAGTTCCGTCGCCTTCTGCTTCCCTCGGTGGTCAG
>CAYMBA010000105.1:0-9093 GCA_964388535.1 uncultured bacterium
CTCACACTCTTCTTCGGTGACGATGTAGCACTCATGGCCCACGCAGCAGGCACCAGTGGGCTCGGAGCCCCCACCGCAGGGATTGTACCCCTCCTGCCCGAAGCCCATCACACCGAAATCGGCGATCTCGTCACTCTGGAAGGGCGGGCCCTCCCTGCTAACCACGACGCCATCGCCCGTCGTGGGATCCACACCCAGTGGAATCGAGACCGGAGCATATACGTAGGAGGCAAACCAGTAAACCTCCTCGAGATCGTCGGTCTTGCTGGCGTAGAAGTAGATCGCCGTTCCCTCGTTCGGGCCCGGCCATCCGTCGGAGGCGAACTCGAGCACCCGATCCCCCTCCGCACACGGGCCGGAGGCTGCCCACCCGATGGCTCCGGCGTCGAAACTCTCGAAGCCAAACTCGATCACAGAGGGGTCAACCGGTCCGGGACAGTCCCTGAAGGATATGAGCACATACCACACGATGGGCGTCTCGGGCGAGATCGGCGCTGAACACACGGCATCCTCGCAGTCCGTGATGCCGGAGCGGCCTTCCATGGTGGACTGGTCGGTCGAGTACTGGATGCTGGGGACGGCGTGAGTCAGAAGAACCGCTCCCTCGTGTGGACCGGCGAGCACACCGCTCACCACACCCAGCCCGGCGAGTGCCAGCACGCTGCCGGCCAGGCCCGCAATGAGGAACCGGTGCCAAGAGCGCAGATGCCCTCCGATCCGACCGGAAACATGTTGCAGCATTGGATCCTCCGCAGCCGGGGATCTCGACGACCCCATCCGCCCCGAGACGCCAACCCGTGGGCGACCGGGCGTCGCAAGGATGCAGACCACCTACATGATCGGTACACACGCCGTCAGGGACAAGTTTCCCTGGCAAAGAATTAGGGCAGCCCCTCGGTGAGCTGCCCCCACGCCTCTTCGGCAATCACGCAGGCAGTGCGGCCTTCCGGCGGTCACAGACTGCCCCGCCACAGCTAGCGGCGTTCGTCTCCAGCCAGCGACCTAGCGGTAGAGGGCCTTTATCGAACTCCAGGTTCCCTCTTCCACCGGCGTGCCAGGTTCAACAGCCGTTCCTTCCGTCCCAACTCCCAGGACGCCGCGCCTCTCGGGATCCACGGTGTAGCCTGTCGGCGGATTGAGGGTGTCGACGAACCCGCAGAAGGGCGGATGCTGACTAGGATCTTCCACTATGGGAATGGTGGTCTCCCCATAGGAGTATCCACCGAACCAGTAGAGCGGGACGTAGTTGCCCTCCCAGGGGATCCCAGTCCAACCTACTGTGGTCCCGTCATTGGGGCCGGGCCAGCCCTCTGAAGAAAACTCCAGCACCTCGGAACCTGGATCACACGGGCCCCAGTCCGCAAGAACGTACTTGGTGCTGTCGTAGTCTCCAAAGCCGAAAGAGAACACCGCGAAGTGCTTCTCCGACTGCCACGCGCCGACCAAGAACCAGACGCTGGAAACACCCTCTTGGCTGGCGGGCACCGAAGGATTTTGATCCTCATGCGTAGTCAGGTCACACTGCGAGCACCATCCCTCGGCGGGTTCATCCGAAGTGTACTCTAGGCCGGCCGGATGATGGCAGATCATCGCGCCACCAGACAGGTCGTCCATGTCGTCAAGAGTAGCTCCCGCGGTCACTACAGCCGCGCACAACACCAGCAGAAAACCAGCAAACCGAGTCATTGGCTCGCCCTCCTTGCCTTCCCGAAATCCTCCTGACTTCAAATCAGGCGCCCGATCCGGCCCGACGGCCGGACGCCGGCAAAACCGCATCCTGCACGAGGAAATGTCGCCCAAGCCGGCAAGCTACTCAAGCTGTTTTTGTGCTCAGGGCGTAGCCGCAAGCAGCCCGACGGGGACCCCCACGCGGAGTTCGGGAGAAGAGGGGCTGCCGGGGTGTTGGGAAACCGGCGGCAAGAAAGAAGGGGCGGACCCGAGTATCGGGATCCGCCCCTCAGCACATCCGGACTGGAAGGTCACTAGTCGCAGTAGTGACCCCAGCTCGAGCCGAAGTAAGCAACGTCAAGAGCGTTCGTGGTCCCGTCGCCGTTGTAGTCCGTGCAGCCCGGGCTACCAGCACCGGACTGAACACCGAAGTAGGCGAGGTCCATCGCGTTGACAGCACCGTCGCCGGTGGTACCGTCGTAGTCCGGCGAAACGATGTCCTCGTAGGCCCGAATAACTACGTTCAAGCAAACGATCTGGGCGACAGTCCCACCGCTGCAGCAACCACCGAGGGCCATGTTGATAACCACATGGCCGTCTTCGTCAGTAGTCCCAGTGTAGCTGTCATGGCAGGTCACCACAGCCCCGCCATTCTCCACCAAGCAAACAGGCTCAATGAGAACCTGCACCTGCTCGTCCTGGATGGGGTTGTCCCAGTGGTCCCGGACATAGATGTCGAGGTTCGCATACCCAACGGCACCGGGAAGATCCGGGGAACCGAAAATGCGAGGATAATCGAGCCCGTCGCAGGGCATCACCGAGCAGTTATCCGGCTCGGGAATACCGGCCCAGGACGTTCCCGCCACGACTGCCAGCACACCCAACAGAGTCAAAAGCCTCTTCATCATGTGGCTGAACCTCCAAAGGTTGATGCCGCCTTTCATTGGCAGCACTACCCAACGCTGCGTTACCCGTTCAGGCGGTTCTTTGCCGGCTCACCTCCTTTCCAAGCGGACCCACCGCTAGCTTGCACGTTGGGAGTATAGCAACGTCCTGGTGCACTGTCAATCGCCAACTTAGAGGATTGCCGGCAGCTTAGGAAGGATCTTGGGCGAAACAGGACTCGAACCTGTGACCTCCTGCTTGTAAGGCAGGCGCTCTAACCACCTGAGCTATCCGCCCGAAACAATGCTTGCCCACACCACCCGCCGGGCCATCAAGAGGCAGATGCTTTTCTCCCCGCCACTATTGCCCACGGCATGAGCACCAAGTAGCCCAGCACGAGCAAGATAGGAGCAAGCGTCGTCGATCCGGAGCCAAGGGCTAGAAAACCCAACAAGATAGAGAGAACCGCCCCAGCAAAGATAAGGCCATTCCGACGCCCCATCCGCACCCTGCCGGTCTCGGACGCCAACGCTACCCTCCGGGGTTCAGATGCCCGCTCGCTCCGGGAGGGCTTTCCGCCACCACTTCCAATCTGCTTCCTTTTCTTGCTCGCTTTCTGCTCCCTCAACTCCGAACCTCCTACGGGCCCGTCGGCCAGCACAGCCTCATCAGGCTACCACGCCCGCCTCCTGGCCGCAAGCCACCCCATCTCGCGACCCGAGGCCAACCGAGCCGCTTCCCTCAATGGCGGCGCTTCAGCCTCTGCAACGCCCGCAAGTGCTGCCGGTGCGTGCGAGAGAACTCGTGAGAGCCATCACCCCGGGCCACGAAATAGAGTGCGTCGAACCCAGGTTCTGGCCGAACCGCGGCGAGGATGGAAGCACGCCCCGGGGAGCAGATGGGCCCCGGGGGAAGCCCCCTGTGAAGATAGGTATTGTATGGACTCTCGAATGCAAGGTCGGCACGCGTCAAAGCACTGCCGCGCTTCCCCAATGCGTAGGCCACCGTCGGGTCGGCTTGAAGCGGCATTCCCAAGCGAAGCCTGTTGTGGTAGACAGCCGAAATCTTACGCCGCTCCTCACCCAGGGCCGCCTCGGCCTCGATGATGGAGGCAAGCGTCAGCACTTCGTGCTGGTTCATCCCTAGGGAACAACCCACCATGGCGACGCTGTCTTCCGCGAGGAATTCGAGGCAAGTGCGGATCATCGTCCCGAGCACTTCCCTTGCATCGGCACCCTTCGGGAACTTGTAGGTTTCAGGGAACAGGTAGCCCTCCGCGCTCGAAGCGGCCACCCCGAGACTTGCCAACCAGGACGAATCGTAGGCAGCCTGCTGCAGCGCAGCCATGCGCAGCTCAAGGGCCCCGGCGATGACCTCGAGGCTACGCTCGAGTCTCAGGCCTTCAGGGACAGTGACCCACTGAGTCTCGCTCTCTCCCGCTACAAGCTTCCTGAGTATCGAGAGGGGGCTCATGGCTGCTGAGACCCGGTACCATCCGGGCCGAATCTTCCGGTCAGCACCCGTCACACGCCCCCAGAGAAGGAGCGGCCAGCGATGCGCGAGGACACCTGCCTCCTCGAGCGAACGGGCCACTGTGGCCAGGCTCTCGCCCGGCTCCACTTGGAACTCGATCTCTGAGCCACGGGGGTTGACCGGAAGAAGCAGCCCCAGATACAGCCATGCAAGCAGGGAGGTGAGCAGAATGCCCCCGACAGCGGCCCACAGCAGAAGCCTGTAGCGCATCTGAGCCCCGAACCCCGATTTCCCCTAGATCCTCATGGAGCGGCTCCCCTGGCGCGGGCATCCAGGTAATCCTGAAGCACCACGGCAGCAGCCCGGGCATCTACGAGAGCACGCGCGGCCTTCCGCCTCCTCCTGAAATCGCCGCGGCGGGCCTTTCTAGGAAGTGGCTCTCGTTCCGCCTCCCAAGAACTGAGCGTTTCGTCCCAGAAGCGGACCGGCACTTGCACTCGCTGTCTCAACCTCCCGGCGAATCCCTCGATGGCTTCAACCACCTCGTCCCGCTGCCCCGAGTGCAACCCGGGGTGCCCTATGACGACCTCGGCTACGCCGAGCTGGTTCACAAGCGTCGCCACCCTTTCGAGGAGGGCCTTCCCGCAGCCCTCTATCACCTCCAGCGGCCTGGCCATGACTCCAAGGGCATCGCTGACGGCTATGCCTGAGCGGCGGATCCCAACATCAACAGCCAGGACCCTACGGGCAGACTCGGATTTCTGTTCCTGGTGCAAGGCTCAAGGATCTGTAGGCGCCGGAGGCGCACCGGAATGAAGATCTTCCTGCTGAAACGACGCCGGCAGAGGACTCCTGGCGCACTCTCACCGGGCCGGAAGGGCCTTCCTCAAGCGCGCCGTGCAGCCTGCGCCCGGGCTTGTGTCGAAGGAAACCTCGTCCATGAGGCTTCTCATTATGAAAATGCCGCGTCCCCGCGGCCTAAGTAGATTCTCCGGTTCGGAAGGATCGAAGTCCAGGACCTTCTCGGGATCGAACCCGGGGCCTTCGTCTCTCACGCTCACCTCTAGGCCCAGATCCTTCAGTTTGAAGACGAAGAGCACAGGACGGGTGGGGTCGTAGCCATGTCCATGCTGTACGGCATTCGTCCCGGCTTCGGAAACAGCTATGGCTATGCCGCTCGCCGCCTCCTCATCAAAGCCCACCATCCTCGCAAAGCCTTCCGCGACGCGGTCGACAAGCTCGAGGTACTCGAGGGAGCTGGGGATCAAGACCCTTATCTCCCCCGGTCTCCAGGAGTCTTCCATCACACCGTCCATCCGGTCAGGGGCAACCACCCCACTACCCGCTACTCACCCTTCTTCCAGTCTGCGAGGGCTTCTTCCACGCTCCCATACGTTTTGAAAACAGTGTTGAGCTTCGTCACCATGAACAGCTGATGCACCTTACGTGATGTGCGAGCAACGCGCATCTCGCCTCCCGCATTGGTCACAGACACGTGGCTCGCTATCAGAATCCCGAGTCCCGTCGAATTGATCCACGACACTTCGCCCAGGTCCACCACGAACCGCTTCGCACCCTCGTCCAGCGCCTTGCGAATCGCCTCTCTGACGGGCTCCCCTTCAGGCCCTCCCATCAGCTTCCCACTCAGGGAAACAACAGCCACGTCTCCATCCCTATCGACCTTGACCTTCATGCAACCCTCCAGGCTGATAGATCGCCTCCAAGACTCTCTCCATGTCCGGGGGCACGGGCGACTCGAAAAGCAAGCGTTCCCCGTCGGCCGGATGCTCGAACTCCAGGTGGTATGCGTGCAATGCTGTCCGTCCGAGGGACCGAAGCAATCCGTGCGCTACCGGGCGCTCCCTTGGGGACAGCCGCGAGGCGTAGCGAACGCCCCCGTAAACCGAGTCTCCGAAGACCGGATGCCCCAAGCTGGAGAGGTGTACCCGGATCTGGTGTGTTCGACCCGTGCGCAATACTAGTCGAACGAGCGTCAGCCAGTCAAACCGCCACAGCACCTGCCAATGCGTAACTGCTTCCCTGCCCCCGCGCCGCAAGACTGCCATTCTCTGGCGGTTGGCTGGATCCCGCCCTATGGGCCGGTCGATAATGCCCTCTTGCGCCGGAAGCACTCCCCAGACGAGCGCCACGTACCACCTGGCGACGCGGCGCTCCGCAATCTGGCGTCTGAGGCTCTCGTATGCTCGGTGGGTCCGCGCCACAACCATCAGTCCGCTGGTCTCCTTATCGAGCCTGTGCACGATACCCGGTCGCGGCATGCCACCTGGAGCCCTCCACTGAGGCCACCGCTTCAAGAGCCCGTTGACAAGCGTGCCCGACCAGTTGCCGGGGGCAGGATGGACCACAAGGCCCGCCGGCTTATCAAGGACAAGTATGTCTTCGTCTTCGAAAAGCGGCGTGAAAGCAACATCCTCGGGCTCTACCGAAGGAATCGGAGGACTCAGATCCTCTGGAAGCAGAACCGCCTGACCCGATTCAACCTGCGTGCTGGGCTTCGCACGGGCGCCATCCAGCAGAATCGCTCCTTCACGAATGAGCCTCTGGATCCTCGTGCGCGAGACATCATCCAGGCGTTCAGCCAGAAAAGTATCCAGCCTGAGCCCTTCGGCCTCCTCGTCGACCAGAATCACTCTCTCATGCTCGCTCACAGGGGCCTCCAAGCGATCTCAGGGAATCAGCTTTGCGCACTCGATTCATCTAGCGTCTCACCGAGGCGCATCGTCACCCCCATTGTTTCCGGATGGCTGGGGGCGAGAGGGATCACCGAGACGCTCGCCCCCGAAGAAAACACGCAGGATCACATAGACGATACCAATCGTGAGCCCGATGTCGGCGATATTGAACGTAGGCCAGCGATACGCTCCAACGCCGATATCGATAAAGTCCACAACCTTTGAAAGCCACACACGGTCGATAAGGTTTCCCAAGGCGCCCCCAGTGATGAGCCCGAAGGCAAGGCGATCGCCGCGGAATCCATATCGCCCCGAGGCAAGCATCACCAGCACGACCAGCACCGAGAGGATTGAGGTCACAATGAAGACTTCCCTATCGGCGTGAAAGAGGCTGAAGGAAGAAGCGGGATTCTGCACGTGCTTGAATCTCAGGAAGTCACCCAAAACGGGGATGCTGCATCCCAGTCTTATGGTTCTCAATACGGCCAGCTTTGTAGACTGGTCGAGTAGAAGGACAGCGATCCAGGTAAGGTGGAACCACCTTTGCCGGCGTATGGACAATCGCTCGAACACGCCTCGAACCACTCAAGGACTGCCCCTGGACGCGCACAGAGAAGAAGCCGGCCCTAGCCACCGGCGATAACTACCCAGCCCGCGCATGGACTGCCGTCACAAACGCTGAGCCTGAGAAGGACCCGGGGCAGCGCGGTCAACCCATCTCCGCAATGACGTCCTCGATGACCCCATCCAATAGCGGACTGGCCTTCCCCGCCACTTCGAGAATCCGCTCGAGGCTAGCGGGCACCAACGCGTCGGGAAGGCACATGTCCGTGACAACGCAGATCCCGAGCACCTTCATCCCGGCGTGCACGGCAGCGAGATCCTCTGGCACCAGCGACATCCCGACGACGTCCGCTCCTATCATCCTCAGGAACCGATACTCCGCCCGGGTCTCCAGGTTCGGTCCGGCTACCCCTACGAAGACACCCTTATGCAGCACGAAGCCCCTCTTCAGCGCGGAGGCCACGGCTAGCTCCACGAGCGACCGGTCGTAGGGCTCGCTCATGTCCGGGAAGCGGGGGCCTAGGGAATCATCGTTTGGCCCAATGAGTGGGTTGTCACCCATGAGATTGATGTGGTCTACCACCGCAACCAGGTCCCCTTCGCGGAAGAGCGGATTCAACCCACCGACAGCGCTTGTGACGACGAGACGGGGAGCACCCAGAGCGTGAATCACCCGGACCGGAAAGGCTACTTGCTGCATGGTGTAGCCTTCGTAGTAGTGAACCCGTCCCTTCATCACCACGACGTGCTCTCCGGAGATCCTCCCGTATATGAGGCGCCCCTCGTGATGGGCTACGGTAGAGACCGGAAAACCCGGGATCTCCTCGAAAGCGACCACTTGCTCGCGCTCCATGCGGTCGGCAAGCCCATCCAGGCCCGACCCCAGAATCAAGCCAGCCTTGGGCGTCCCAAAACCCCGCTCACGCAGAAACTCGGCCGCCTTGGCGGCGGCCTTTCCTGCCTCTGCTCCGGCCGTCCTATCAGCTCCGCTCATCGGATCAAGAGCCCTCCTTATCCTCCTCCGCCGTCAGTTCGAAGAATCCCTCACGCCGCTCAGCAGGGGGGAAAAAGCCCTCTTCATCTCCTTCCCCTGACCGGGGCGCTTGCTCGGAGGCGTCCTGCCCCTGGGGAACCGCGATGGTTGGGTCGGCGTCATTGCGGGTAGCCCCCGCTTCCTGAGCAGCGTGCTCCATAGCCTCGGGCTCAGACGTGGACACCCCCTCCCTGGGAGCATCCTCCTCAGAAGCTCCTGTAGCCGCATCCACTTCCGTCAGCACGCTGGCCGCGCGCTCCTCGAGTCTGTCGACAACATCGAGGTCTTCCTGCTTTGAACTCAGGAAACGGGCTTGAGTGTCCAAGAGGGAAGCGAAGCGCTGTATGAAGAGGTCTTTCTGTGCTCTCAGCTCCCGGATCTCCAGGCTCAGAGCCTTGAGCCGCTCCCTGGAGTCCCCGAGGATCCGCTCGGCCCTCATGCGAGCATCCTGGAGCACCCGGTCAGCCTCTGCCTTAGCGCGCTCACGCATGTCTGCCGCCATCTGCTCGGCCGAAACGATGGAGTTCTGCAGAGTGCGCTCGAGTCCTCGGTATTTCTCCAGCTGTTCCTCCAGGTGCCGTACCTTCTCACTGAGCATCCCGTTCTCCTGCAGCACCTCTTCGTACTCGTCGGCAACCATCTCCAGGAAAGCCCTCACCTCCTCCACGTCGAACCCACGCATCACTTTCCTGAACGCTTGCTTGCGGATTTCCAGGGGAGACATCTGCACCTTACAACACCCCCTTCGAGAATACGGGCTCCCTGCCTACTTCTTCC
>CAYMBA010000106.1:0-9063 GCA_964388535.1 uncultured bacterium
AACATGGCCTATTTTGAAGTGCCCCCTGGTGGCCGGTTTTCAGTGCCCCTTGACAGCAGACGACACCTTCGACGCGGTTTGGACCGTAACCGTCCTTGAGCATGTGCCCAACCCCGAAAAGGCGCTTTGCGAGGTCCGGCGCGTATTGCGGCCCGGGGGCCTTCTGCTGCTCGCCCCAGCGTGGTTCACGCGACCGTGGTTCGCAGATGGGTTGCCCGTCCGGCCCTACAGGGACCTCACGTGGTCCCAAAAGTTCAGGAAGCTCTCGATCCCTTTTCGTAACAACGCGGCGGTCAGATACCCCCGCATTCTGGCTCGGCGTACGCTTCGGCTCACCAAGTGGCTGGTACGGGGCAGGAAGCCCATGCCGCTCAGGTACCGGCCACTGGAAGCCAACTACCAGCGGTACTGGATGTCCGACAGCGATGCCGTGAATTCCATGGACCCATTTGACGCTATCCTGTGGTTCGTGTCGCGGGGGGACACCTGCCTCACCGCGACGAAGCCCCTACGCTGGCTCCTGTTCCGCGGGCTGGCTTTGGAGTTCCGCATCCACAAAAGTGAGGGCGGGCGCCTGTGAAGATTGCCATCGCCCACTGGCATTTCGCGCTTTACTGGCCGCGGCGGATAGCGGCGCTCGCCGAGGCGCTGGACGCGCGGGGGGACTCACTTACGGTGGTCGAAGTGGCGGGCGGCGATCCGAACTACGGCTTTGCCGGTCCCTCGGTGCCACCGGCGTCGGCCTCCGTTCAGTGGATTCGACTCTTCGAGCAACAGGCTACGCGCGGCCTGAGGCCGCGGAAGGTGTCCCGGGCGCTGTGGCAGGCACTGGAGGAGGTGAAGCCTGATGTGGTCATGTCGTCCAGCATCGCGTTCCCTACGGGGGCGACCGCCGTGCGGTGGGCGCGAGCCAGCCAGCGTGGCGTCGTGATCTTCGACAACGTGCGGCTCGAGGATGTCCCGCGGCCGTGGTGGGTGGACTGGGTGAAGCGCCGCATCTACCGCAACGTGGACGCAGTGCTGACGGCGGCGCCGTCCCACGCGCCCACGTACATGGCTTGGGGGGTGCCGAAGGAGCGGATTTTCTATGGGCTGAACGTAGTGGACAATGATTGGTTTGCGCGGGAGTCGGCAGCTGTGCGAGCTAGAGCCGAGCAGGTTCGTCGCGAGCACGGCTTGCCTGAGAGGTTCTTCCTCGGGATCGGGCGGCAGGTGGCTGTGAAGAACTGGGGCAGCCTGGTCCACGGTTACTCATTATACCGCTCGCGCACAAACATTGCTCCCTGGGACCTCGTTCTCGTGGGTGATGGGCCTGAGCGCGGCACGCTCGAGGCCCAGGTTGCTCGGAGTGGTGGAGAGGGGGTCCATCTGTTCCCATCTTGCCAACCGCGGGACGTGTGTTGTTACTATGGCACGGCAGGCGGGCTCGTGTTGCCCAGTCACCGCGAGACTTGGGGGCTCGTTGTGAACGAGGCGATGGCTTGTGGGCTGCCTATCCTCGTGAGCAATCGCTGCGGATGCGCCCAGTCGCTGGTACGAGAAGGCGACAACGGCTGGACATTCTCCCCCGACAGCTATGAGGAAATGTCGAGCGCTTTGCTCCGGCTCGCGGAACTGGACGAGAAAGAGCGCGAAGCCATGGGGGAGCGCTCCAAAGCCATTATCGCTCAATGGCCTTTAAAGCGATTCGCGGAAGGCGCCATCGCAAGCCTAGAGGCGGCTCTACGGGTCCCTCTCCGTCGTCGCCCACTCGCCTTGATAGACTGCCTGATTCTGCGGTTCTGGAAGGGGCGCTATCGTCCGGTCTAGTCGCCTGACGGAACCGCTCTTTCCGATACGTGGGAGCCCATGATACTGAATGCGGATGACTTCGGTCTGAACGCGAGAATCAACACGGCGATTGCCGAGGCATTCTCACAGGGGTTGTGCTCAAGCGCCACAATCATGGCTAATGGCGAGGGATTTGAACAGGCGTGCGCCATGGTTAAGGCAATGCGCCTCGAAGGCCGTGTGGGGATCCACTTGGTATTGACAAATGGGATGGCTTTGTGCACCAAGATAAGGGACTGTCAAAAGTTCTGTGACCATGAGGGACGGTTGAAGGCAAAGCGGAACTGGCGGCTTCACTTTCTTACTCGTTTTGAGCGAGAAGCTGTAACCGAGGAGTTTCGCGCTCAGATCCAGCGGTGTCGTGCCTCCGGCATTTCTCCCACACATGCGGACACGCACCATCACATTGCGGAGTTCTGGGGTGTAGCTCAGGCTCTGCTGGTAGCGGTGAGCCAGGAGGGGATACCCTGGGTACGAATTGCAAGAAATGTCGGACCACGCAGAGGGGTGGTCAAACGGGTTTACCGCGGTTTCCTCAATAGCCACATGAGAGCGGGGGGTGTTGCCCGGACACGATGGTTCGGTTCAGTGATTGACTACCTGTCGGCGAGGATTCTCAGGGCAAGTTGCCGCGACCCGTTCGCCCACGAAGTGATGTTACACCCATCATTGGACCAAGCGGGGGAACTCAAGGATGCACTCCTTGAGCAGCCCCTAGCGCCGCTGGTGCGCGCGTTAACGAGGGTGTACCCTGGTCCTCTAGTCTCGTTCGCCGGCAAAGGAATCTGAGCGCCGCCGACGTGAGTAAGGTGCTTCTCGTCCACAACGCCTATGGCAAGTTCAGCGGGGAGGAAGCCGTGGTGGAGGGGACGCGGAAGTTGCTGGCGGAGAAGGGCCACAAGGTCGTCGCTCTGGCCCGCAGCAGCGCGGACATTGGGCGGATGCTGCTGGGAAACCTCAGGGCGTTCTTCAGCGGGGTCTACAGTCGGTCGGCCAGGCGGCAGATGCGGGAGCTTATTCAGCAGGCCAGGCCAGATGTCGTCCACGTTCACAACGTGTTCCCGCTCATTTCGCCCTCGGTGCTGGTGGAATGCCGCCGGGCGGGTGTACCGGTGGTGATGACGGTCCACAACTACCGGCTCGTCTGCCCGACAGGACTGCATATGGTCAATGGGCAAGTCTGTGAGAAGTGCTGCGGGGGGCGGGAATACTGGTGTGTCCTCCGCAACTGCACGGGGAGCCTGCCGAAGAGCCTGGGCTATGCCTTGCGGAACTGGGTGGCGAGGAAGTGGCGGCTGTTCCTGGACAATGTGACTCTCTACGCGGCCCTGACGGAGTTCCAGCGCCAGCGCCTGATCGCCGCGGGCTTTCCGGGTGACAGGATCGAGGTGATCCCGAACATGGCCGCCCCGGTGAAGGCCGATGCGGAAGCCGAACTCGGTGATTACGTCGGCTATGTGGGGCGAATCAGCCCCGAGAAGGGCGTACCGCTGCTGATCGCAGCGGCCAGGATGTGCCCGCAGCTTGTCTTCAGGGCCGCCGGTTCCGTCGAGGGCATGAGGCACCTGGTGCACCGAACCCCTTCCAACCTCGAGTTTGTGGGGCAACTCCAGAAGGAAGCTCTCGAGGACTTCTACGCGCGGTCGCGCATGATCGTGTTGCCCAGCACGTGGTTTGAGGGGTTCCCCATGGTACTAGCAGAAGCGATGCTGCGCGGCAAGCCGATCGTGTGCTCTCGAATCGGCGGGCTGCCAGAGATCGTGGAGGACGGCGTGACGGGGCTGCTCTTCGAGCCGGGGAACGCGGAAGAACTGGCTGAGAAGATCCGTTCCCTGTGGGAACAGCCGGATCTGTGCTGCAAGATGGGGCGGGCGGGCAGGGAGAAGGCTCTGCGCGAGTACTCGCCTGAGAGGTACTACCAACGCCTCATGGCGGCCTACCGCCGCGCCATGTCACTACAGTCGCACCTTAGGGCCTCGTAGGGTCATGTCAATGCCGCACGTCGCTCCGCGCTTCGCCATCGGGAAGGTACATATCTCCGCAGTGACGATGGCAGACGCGCTGCAACTGATCGATGATCGAGTGGGTTCAGGGAGGTCGGCATACATCTGTGTGACGAACGTTCGAACCGCCGCGCGGTCCCAAATGGATAAGGATTTCTGCCGTATCCAGAACGAATCGTTCCTCACCGTCCCGGATGGCCTTCCCCTCGTATGGTATGCGAAGCTGGCGGGCTTCACCCGCATTGCGCGTGTGGCTGGGTCGGACCTGATGCACGCAGTGCTGTCAGTGTCGGCCGAGAGAGCTTACAGTCACTACTTCTACGGCAGCACCCCTGAGGTTCTGTCGAGGATGAAGGCCTCTCTTGAACGAACATACCCTGGCCTCAACGTGTGCAGGTTCCATTCCCCTCCCTTCAGGCCGCCCACGGACCAGGAGCTCGATGATCTGGTCCGCGAGATCAACGTGCTCCGCCCTACGTTCCTGTGGGTGGGCCTCGGTGCCCCGAAACAAGAGCTGCTGATGAGGAAGCTCGTGGACAGGCTGGACGGGACGATCCTCGTGGGCGTTGGTCTTGCCTTCGACTACGCTGCTGGGACGGTCAAGCGCGCCCCTCGCTGGATGCGGAAGTGTGGCCTGGAGTGGCTCTTGCGGTGCTGCCAGCAACCAATCAGATCCAGGCGGTTCGTCATCCCCCTGCTGTGGTTCTCCCTGGTGCTCGGGAAGGCCCTCGTAAGACGTGTCTTGTTCGGCAAATGGCAATCTGCTGCGCAGGCAGCAGTGGAGGGCGGCGCGTGAGCAGGTTGCTTGCTGTAGTTCGCTCCCTTTTCTCGCTGGGCTATGTGCGCTACCGCGTTGCGAGGCTCGGCCACGATATCTTCGAGAGCGTCCTCTGGCGGTCGCGGATGCAGTGCGGACGCAATGTGCGGATCCACCCCACGGCGAGCATACGGAACCCACACAATGTCGTCATCGGAGACAACTCCCACATCAACCTATGGTGCTGCGTCTGGGCGGGTGAGACATCGAAGATCATGATCGGGAAGAACCTCCTGATGGGGCCTGGCGTCCAGCTTCATGCCAGTCGGCACGGCATGGAACTAGGTGTGCCGATGATGGAGCAGCCCAGGGTTTTCGAGGACATTGTGATCGGTGACGACTGCTGGCTTTGCGCGGGCGCCATCATCACTGCTGGAGTGCGCATCCCAAATGGTGTTGTGGTGGCCGCGAATGCTGTCGTGACCAAGAGCATCCTCGAGGAGAACGTCATCGTCGGTGGCGTCCCCGCCAGGATCATTGACAGGCGAGGCTCATCACAGTGCTCCGAGACACGAGACAATGAAGCCGATTCAGGAAGCCGGCCCAGCGATCCTGAGCGCGCGAGCGACGGAACCTCAAGATGAGTATCAGCCAGACCGAAGACCAGCGCGATCTGATACGCCGGTCGCTTTTCCGCACCATTGCGCGTAGTCTGATCCGTCAGCTCTGCAAGAATGGCTACCGAGGAGCCGAGCTGGTGGCGTTCGCCAACGAGACCCTTGGGGCCATTGCTGACCTCGGCTGGGACCACCAGTCGCCGGCCGGGCGGGACACCGTGCCCGGGCCGGCTTCGCGCAGAACGATAAAGCCACGGGGGTCTGCGGTCCAGACACTCTCGTCGCCAAGAGACAGGGCCTCCATTGACAGCAGGCTGTGCCTCAGAAGACTCCGCTCAGAAGACCTGCCCACCTTGCGCGAATGGCTGGGTGATGAGGCGATCTCGGCCAGCCTGGCTAGCTTCACCCTCCGACGTATTCTGGCCATGATGGCGGGCGCTCTGGAGGCGGGAGAGCGTGAGCACCTTTTCGTCCTGTCCAGAGCCGATGAGGACAAGGCAGTGGGCCTGGTGGGACTCACCAGGATCGATCGAGAGACGGCACAGGCCGAACTCGTGAAGATGATCGGCGACCCCACAGAACGAGGCAAGGGCTATGCCAAGAAGGCGACCCGCGTCGTCCTGGAGTACGCCTTTGATGTGCTCTCGCTCAATCGTGTTTCCCTCCGTACGCTGGACGGCAACATGAAGAACATTTGCCTCAATCAAGATCTTGGGTTTGGGTTCGAAGGACTCCTGCGTCAGGCCGTTCGCGTTGATGGCAAGCTGATGGATGTCGTGCTCATGGCGTGCCTCCGATCTGAATGGCAGCCCGGGCGACCAAGCGCTGAAGAAAGCTGAGTCTTGGCCTCCAGCGAACACCGCTTCAAGTCGCGCGGGAACATCTTGTCGGTTGATGTCGAGGACTGGTTTCACATCCTCGACAGCACGGCGGTCCCGATGATCGAACAGTGGGACTCGCTGGAGTCGCGTGTCAAGGGGAACGTCGAGCGCCTGTTGGAGATGCTCGACGAGGCGGGGGGCAGAGCGACTTTCTTCTGGCTCGGCTGGGTCGCCGAGCGGCATCCCGCGCTGGTCCGCGCCTGCCAGGAGGCGGGGCACGAGGTCGCCAGCCATGGGTACGGCCATGTGCTGGCCTATCAGGTGGGCCGCGAGCGGTTTCGCGAGGATGTGGTCCGCGCGAAGGCGATCCTCGAGGATGTCACCGGGCAGCCGGTGCCGGGATTCAGGGCGGCAGGTTTCGGGATCAAGGACGGGACGCGATGGGCGTTCGATGTGATCCGCGAGGCGGGACATGAGTACGATTCGAGTGTGTTCCCCGCTCACAGAGGCCACGGCGGGGTCCCGAACGCGCCACGGGGGCCACACGTGATCCAGACGTCCGCTGGCCCCCTCACGGAGATCCCCGTCTCCGCTATCGAGCTGCTCGGCAGGCGGTTCTCCATGTTCGGGGGGGGCTATCTGAGGCTGACCCCGCTGTCCATACTCCGATGGGGGATCGGCAGGCTCCACGACGCGGGCCTCCCGCTCATCGTCTACATCCACCCACGCGAGATCGATCCAGACCACCCTCGGCTTCCACTCGGCGTCAGGCGCAACTTCAAGTGCTACGTCAACCTCCACACGACGATGCCGAAGCTCAAGTGGCTGCTGAAGAACTACTCCTTCTGCACGATGGGGGAACTGGTGGAACGGCTTGATGTGTCGGCTCGTGCAGACGAGGCCGCTGTCCCCGCCCGAGGATCGGGGCCGGCCGGAAGAAGATGAAAGCCGAAGAGGGTCTCACGCAGAGGCAGCAGAGGGCTGCCGAGGAAGCAGAGCGGAGAGGGCAGGCCAGCAAGGGTGGAAGCCCGCAACCCGGAACCCGGAACCCGCAACCTGAACAGTCTGTCCGCAGATTCCGCAGAGGGACGCAGATTGGGAACGAGGAAGAGGGTGTAACCGCAGATGAACTCAGATGAACGCGGATGAAGGCCAAGTGGGTCTCACGCAGAGTGCGCAGAGGCGCAGAGAGGGATCGGCGCTTGAGGCCTGAGGCTTGAGGCGTGCGCCTTGAGGCCCGACCCGTGCGGCGAGTATCCAGCATCCAGTATCCAGTACCGTCCGCAGATTCCGCAGAGGGACGCAGATTGGGAAAGAGGAAGAGGATGGAACCACAGATGAACTCAGATGAACACGGATGGGACAGGACGGGTTATTCCAAAGAGCCACAGAAGCCGCAGACCGAGCAGCGCGGAGAAGGCAGGCCAGCAAGGGTGGAGGCCCGCAACCCAGAACCCGGAACCCGCAACCTGAACAGTCTGTCCGCAGATTCCCGCAGACCTGTCCGCCGAAGCCTCGGCGAAGGCGGATGAAGGCCAAGTGGGGGATTCACCACGGAGACACGGAGAGCGCAGAGAAGAGGGGGCAACCACCGATGAACACTGATGAACACGGATGAAGAGGGGGCCTACCGCAGAGAGGGTGAGGGTGCGGAGAAGAGGGAAGCGGACCACCGAGGGTACGGTGGAAGTGAAGGGAGGAGACCCTGTTCGGCTTCGCGTCCTTCGCGTGTTTCGCGGGCCGCTTCGACGCGTGTGTGAGCGCCCTTTGAAGGACGTTTGAAGAGACGACCCGACGTCTGGCGTACCGACAAGGCATTGCCCTGTCAAGACCGCCCTTCTCCACAAGACGCCGGCGCCGAGGGCCGCTGCTTCGCCCCTGAACACACGATCTTGTGGATGGAGATGCCGTCGCTCCTCAATATGGTGCGAACATTCTTGACTTCCCACGCTGTGGCGCTATACTGAAGTTGTCCGGCAAGCCGATGCCCGCAGGCTCTCTTGGCCCAGGCTTGCCGCAGCGCGGGCTGACGTTCCTGCCGCCGATGGCGTTGAGTCCCACTGCTGTGGCCCCGCAAGCCGCCTACAGAAAGGGGATTCGATGCCATGACCAGCCAGAAGCAGATCGAGGCCAACCGCCGCAACGCCCGCAAGTCCACCGGGCCGAAGACCGCCAAGGGCAAGGCCCGCGTCTCCCGCAATGCCATCAAGCACGGGCTTCTGTCCCGCGCCCGCGATCTCCTGGTCGGGGACGAGAGTGCCAAGGAACTGAAGGCCTTCCGCGAGGCCATGATGGCCGACCTCGCGCCTGAGGGCGAGCTGGAGTGTTTCCTCGCGGACCGCGTCGTCGCCTCGGCGTGGCGCCTTCGCCGCGCCAATCGGCTCGAACGCGATGTCATCGAAGACAAACGGGAGAGCCAGCTCAGCAGGTGGCGCCGGTCACCGGATCTCTACGCGGGCTCGCTCTACCCCACCGCGAGCAGAATCGCGGCGAGCACGATCTGCCATTCGGACACGTTCGGCAAGCTCGCCCGCTACGAGGCGCACATCGAGCGCGGCATGTACAAGGCACTCCACGAGTTGCAGCGCCTTCAGGCCGCACGCCGCGGCAAGGCCGTCACGCCGCCGGTCGCCGTCGATGTCGGGGTCCATGGTGCCCCTGCCCCTGCGGAGCCCGTGACCATCGACGCGTCGGGGCCCGCCCCAGACGGGGGGTGACGGTTTCTGCGAAACAAAGCCATTTCCGCGGCGGGCGGAGAGCGGAGAGATGGAACCGCAGATGAACGCTGATAGGAGGAAGGAAGAGTCTCACGCAGAGGGAGCAGAGGGAAGCAGAGGCCGCAGAGAAGGGGAAGAGGATGGAACGGGGTTAGGGGTTTCAGGTTTCGGGTTCCGGGGGACCGGACGGCAAGAGGGGGGAACCAGAGATGAACACGGACCTGTCCGCCGAAGCCTCGGCGAAGGCGGATGAACGCGGATAAGAGGAAGGAAGAGTCTCACGCAGAGGGAGCAGAGGGAAGCAGAGGCCGCAGAGAA
>CAYMBA010000107.1:0-8998 GCA_964388535.1 uncultured bacterium
ATCTTTGGGGAAGTGGACGAGACAAGCGGACTAATGGACCCGTCTTCGCTCGAACAAGTAGCTGGGGAAGCGAAGGCGGTCGTCCCTGTGCACCTATACGGACGGGCCGCGCCCATGGAGCGCATCCTTGAAGTAGCCCACGCCTATGGCCTTGTCGTCATCGAAGACGCTGCCCAGGCCCACGGCGCAAGAACAGGTGGGCGTTTCGCCGGCACTCTTGGGGATTACGGGTGCTTCAGCTTCTACCCAACCAAGAACCTGGGGGCCTATGGTGACGCAGGTGCAATCTGGGTCCCGGACCGGGAGCACGCCGAGTACCTTAGACGCCTTAGGAACTATGGCCAGATCAGGTGGTACGACCACGAGTTCGTCGGCTGGAACAGCCGGCTCGATGAAGTCCAAGCTGCCGTCCTCAGGGTCAAGCTCCGCCACTTGGAAGATTGGGTGGCCCGCAGAAGGAGTCTGGCCGAGACATACAGCGAGCTCCTCGGGGACCTGGCCCTGAGGCTCCCCGATGAAGGGCTGGCGAGCCGGGACGAACATGCCTTCCATCTGTACGTCATAAGAACGCCGGTGAGAGATCGGCTCATGGCTTTCCTCGCGGAGCGAGGTATACAGACAAAGATCCACTATCCTCTCCCTATGCATCTTCAGCCGGCTCTCAGTCGCCTGCGTCTAGAACGCCGAGCGCTGCCTGTGACAGAGCAATGGTGCCGCGAGGCCGTCTCCCTGCCCTTTTCGCCCGCAATGCAGCGGCCGGATCTCCAACAGGTGGCCTCGGCGCTTCGTGCTGGCTTGGAGTCCCTACAGCCGGGGAAGAGGTGAGGGAGGGCAAGATGCGAGCGTCATTCTGGCTCGTCCTTGTAGCCGTCAGTTTTTCCGCCACGGGAGAGATCCTGCTGAAGTCTGGGGTGAATAGGCTCGGCCCCTTGCATCTCGCCGGCCTTGGGGAGTGGCTGCTTCAGGCACTCAGGACCCCCTACCTGTATGGGGGATTCGCATGCGTGGCAACGGGAGCGGCGTTCTGGATTGCAGCCATCTCCAGGGCCGATCTCAGCTGGGCCTATCCCATGCTCGCACTGGGCTATGTGATAGTCCTTGTGCTCTCGGCTGCTTTCCTGGGCGAGAGAATCACCTTGCCGCGCTTGATTGGCACGGCCCTGATCGCAATCGGCGTGGTACTGGTCGCAAGGTCCTGAGATCGTTGGGCTGGTCCCTGGAGAAAGTGGAAGCGAAGGCGCAAAGGCTGGGGTCTGCTCTCGCGATTCTGGGAGCCAGCGTAACCCTGCGTCTCTGGCGCCTGGGCTACGAAGGGATCTGGTGTGACGAGGGCTACACCGCCTGGCTCTGCCGGAAGCCACTGAGAGATATTCTGGAGACGCTCCGGAGCACCGATGATGCCCCGCCACTTTTCTACGCCATGGAAAAGCCTCTTCTGCGGCTACTCGGAGATTCGGAGGTCGCACTTCGCTTGCTGCCAGCCGTGCTTGGGCTGCTCGCTGTTTTCTTTTTCCTTGCGCTCTGGTTGCGGCACCATCGCAAGGAGGACCTCTTTACCAGCATCTTCCTGGCGGTATCTCCGCTTGCCGTCTTCTACTCAAGGCAGGCGCGCTCCTACTCCCTTTTGCTCCTGCTTACGGCACTGATGCTGCATGAAGTCGACGCAACCCTTCGCAAGCCCAGAGTCCGGAGGACGATCCTTACCGCATTGCTCGGAGCGGCGCTTTTGTACACGCACAATGTGGCGGGTGTCCTGCTGGCTTCCTCGTTTCTGTACGCTCTCCTCCGGAACCGTCAAGCAAACCGGCTGCTGCACGTTGTGGCCTCTCACCTTGGAGCCTTCCTCTTGTGGAGTCCCTGGGCGCTCCTTTGCCTCGACAAACAGCTGGACCTCCACGCTGCAGCCAATGAGTGGATTGCACAGGTCTGGAAGGATAGCCCCCTCTGGCTGGCACCCGCCAGGTCGTTGCTGACATTCGTGCCCGGAGCGGAGGCGCTTGCGCGCCCCGACATCGCGCTGCCCCACCTCCCACCAAGCCTGAGGCAGTGGAGCTGGGTGTCACTCGCGGTGACGCTGGGCCTGCTGGCTGCTGCAATCCGCCCGAGGCGCCAGCAAACGAGCAACGTACTGGCGGCCGATGCTCCCGGAAGCATGCCCCTCCTGGGGATCGTCATGACTATGGTGCCGCTCGCGATCCTGGCAGGTGCTTCCATCATACTGACTCCGGCGTACTTGGTGGGCCGCACTGACGTAGCATGCCTGGTGCCCTTCGCGCTTCTCCTTGGATGGGCCGGTGCCAGGGTTCCAAGGTGGATCATCTGGTTCGCGTTGACAGTGTGGTTTCTTGTGGCACCTCTGAGCCTGGCTTCCACCTACGGGCTTCGCAAGGGAGGCAAGGGGGCCGACCGAAGCCTGGCGGAGCGCTTGACCTCCATGCACTTGCGCAGCGACGACTGGCTAGTCCATACGTGGCTTACTGCCCCCAGCCTGGAGTACTACCTCTACCGCTGGGGGATCGAACACCGAACTGCCTGGTTCCCACCCGAGGCCGCCGACAACCCGGCGGCCATAAAGTCCGGCGCCGGAAAAGAACTGCAGTACATGAGGGCCGCTGAGCAGCTGCGGCTGGAAATCATGCGTGGTGCCCAACCTGGGAGTAGGGTCTTCATGGTGGCCCTGGTGGCACCGCAGGCAGACATACAGCCGGGGGAGGCCATAGACTTCACGGTCCTTGGCTATCCCTCGGACATCCTGTTGTTTGCGCTCCTCGGGGAACGGCGGGTGCGCCCGTCAGCATTCTACCACCAGGACTGGATCGGTGGACGCCGTCTGCTGCTGAGCTTCCCCGCAGCCGAGATTGCCAGTGAGCAGGAAACGATCCGCTCGTCCAGGTGGAAGAACTGGCTGAGCAGTGCACGGTCGGCCGGCTCCGCAGAGGCTGGAGTGGAACCTTGAGTCGGAGGGGCAACAAGACCTGGGTCGTGGTCATTCTCGTAGTCTCGGCCTCGCTACTTCCATATCTCAATATCCTGGGCAACGGATTTGCATTCGACGATGAAGGCCTGGTCCTCAAGAACGAGGAGTTCTCGGAAGGGCAGCCCCTCCTGCGGGCACTACGGGTGCCGTTTTGGCCGGGTAAACCGGGCGCAGGGCTATATCGTCCCCTGACCCAAATGCTCTTCTCGCTCGGAAGGCACCTTTGGGGTGCAAACCCCATGCCCTACCACGCACTGACGGTGATCCTGCACGTACTGGCGACGCTGGCCGCCTGGGTGCTGCTTCGCCAGATTTGCGGTCCGAGAGCAGCAATCGTAGGAGCTCTGCTCTTCGCCGTGCACCCAATCCACACCGAAGCCGTGGCCCCGATCGCTGGTACGTGCGAGCTCCTCGCAGGGCTTTTCGGTTTCCTCGGCTACAATCTGTGGCTCAAGCAGCGAGGATGGAGAACGAATCTGGCAGCCGGATCGCTTCTGGCGCTGGCTGTTGCATCGAAAGAGAATGCGGCGGCCTGGTTTCTTCTGATACTGGCAAACCAGGCCCGCATCCTTCCCATTCCGGGCGCCCAAGGTGCATTTCAGAGAGGCACAGACCGACTACGTTCCTTCCTGCGCAAGGACACCTTACTACTCTTTCTGCCATCAGTCCCGTACTGGGTGATGCGCCTGAAGGTGCTCGGACGCCTCCTCGGTATCACTGATCCCTCGCAGATGGAGAACCCGCTGAGGCAGGTTGATGTTGTCTTACGGATCGCCACCGCACTGTGGGTCCAGGTGAAGTACCTGTTCCTGGTCGCATATCCTTCGAAGCTATCGCCCAGCTACGGGCAATGGGCTATCGAACCCCTGCGTTCCCTGCTCACCTGGAAGTTCTTTGCCGCTCTCGCACTGGTTGCTGCCTTCATAGCGCTCTGGGTCGTTTCAGCGCGATCGCCTCGCACGCGCTGGTGCCTGGGTGCCTATGCCTTACTCCATCTGCCGACGGCCAACATCATCTTCGCGACCGGCACGATCATGGCGGAGCGGCTAATGTACACTCCGACAGTGGCCCTCTTTGGGCTCCTGGGACTCGCCGCAGGATCCCTGGCAAGTCGCTTTGCTCAAGGAAAAACCCTCGGTGCAGTTCTCTTCGCTCTACTGCTGGGCGCCTTCGGGCTGCGCACTTGGGATCGGAACCGCGACTGGAAAAATGATCTGACACTCTTTGCGGAAGCAACCAGGACTCAGCCAAGGTGTGCCAAGGCGTGGCACAACCTGGGAGCTGCGCTAAGCTCTGCCGGACGGTACGAAGAGGCCCAGCACGCCTATGAGAAGAGTCTGGAGATTCTTCCCGACTACGTTTCGCCGATGTGCGGGCTCTCGCACAGCCTGGTCATGATGGGCAAGTTCGAAGAGGCGCGAAGGGTGCTCGAGAAAGCGATCGCGATCCACCCTCGAGGGCCCGAGCCGCGGATCAGGTTGGGCAATGTGCTGCTGGAGCTACACAACCCCCAAGCAGCACTGAAGCAGTTCAAGGTAGCCATTGATCTTTCCCCCGAGTCATGGGAGGCCTGGGTCGGTGCTGCCTCCTCCTACTTCATGTCCGGTCAATACCAGGAATCAGCTACGGCGTGGGTACGCGCGCAAGAACTGGCCCCTCAGGACAATGACTTCACCCTCTACCTGGCCACCGCCTTCAAAGCGGCCGGTGCCCCGCATCTCAGCGAGGCGGTACTGAGACGGGGCCTGCGGCAGGCCCGAGAACCTGCGAGAGTAAGAGCAGCCCTTGCTCGCCTTTTGCTCTCACTCGAGCCCGGATCTCCAGAGGGAATCAAACTGGCAAGGGCGGCATACGATTCCCTCCGCGACCTCCGCACACTCGGCACGCTGTTGGAACACCTCCTGGCTGACCGAAGGTGTGCAGAAGCCGGGGAAGTCCTCCAAGGAGCAACCTGGCTCGAGGGTGGCACGCATGACTCGCTGCGCGCTAAGATCCTCGAACGCTGTCAAGGCCTGCGCGAAGACTAGAGGACGTGGCGCAAGGGGGGGAAAGATGCGTAGCAGAGACGAGCGCAGCGATGGTCTCCTGTGGGTCTCACTGGGGTTGGCACTTGCCATACGAGTCTGGGTCTGGCTGGCCCTGGCCCGGAAGGACTTCTTCGCCACACCGTCACTCGACGATGCAGTAACCCTGGCCACGGCGAAGGCAATGGCCTCCGGGGGATCCCTCAAAATAGCGTGGGGCTCGGGCCTGTATGTACGTATTCTTGCTTTGTCTCTGAGGATCTTCGGCAACACACTCTGGCCGGTGAAGCTGGTCCAGACGCTCACCGGGCTGGCCGTCGTGCCGCTGCTTCGTTGGAGCCTCCGTGAAACTATAGGGCGAAAGGCACTGGGAGCAGCGCTGATTCTCTATGCAGTCAATCCCATCTTTGCCATTCACGAGATCCGCCTCCAACCGGTCGCCTTCGCGTTAGTGTTGCTGCCAATCGTCGTTAAGACGCTGTTCCTGAAACGCACTGGTGGAGCTGCCACTCAAATCCTCGGGGGACTCGCCCTGGGAGCGGGTTTCACACTAGAGCCCATGCCGTTTGCGTGCCTGGGCGTCGCCTACGCGGCCTGTAGCTTGGCGAGGAGGGCATCGATCCTATGCCCCAGCGCCCACCCCGCCGCGAGGCAAATCGGAACCGCACTACTGGGGTTTCTGGTCGTTCCTGGGGCGCTGCTGGCACATAACTCTGCTTCACGCGGAGTGACAGCTATCTCTGTGACAAACTCCACCTCATTCTATCGCTCGCTGGAAGCCGAGACTTGGGGTACGCCGCGATCCACCTCACCCCCAATGTGGCGTTCCAGCAAGCAGTGGCTCTCTCTCGCAAGCGAAGCCCTGGGTCACGAGGCCACTGAGGCGGAGATGGTGTCCTTCTACAGGGCCCGCGCACTTCAAAGGCTCATCGAACACCCCCTGGATGCCGTCTGGAGCTGGATCCGCAAGGTTGTGCTTGCACTCTCGTCCCACGAGATTCCCGACCCCGTCTCGACTCATTTCGTCATATCCCATTGGGCACGCTCTCTGCTGTGGTCCGCTTTGGTCTTCCCGCTTACCTTGGGCCTGGCTGTCCTGGGCCTCTGGACAGCGCTGAGAGCAGGGCCTTACTTCCCCCCAATCGTTCTCGTAGGGCTCTTGGTGGCAACAGTTCTAGGACTGCACTCCGGGGCTTCGCGGTTGCCCTTCACGCTCGCCCTCCTACCCTTTGCGGGGCTGGGAGCGGTGGCCCTGTGGGAACGCGGAGAAAGACGCCCAGCGCAGGCAGCTCTGGTGGCATTGGCGGTTGTCTTCTCCCTCCTCAACATTGCCGGCCCGGGAAGGTTCGAAAGCCCTTCCGAGGACCTGCGGTTCGCCGCCGCCGGGTGCGCGGCCGCGGGCAACAACGGGCGCGCTCTAGCGCTGCTCCAGCAGAGTGTGACAGCGGACTCTTCCAATGCCTGGGCATGGGCCATGCTAGCTGGGTTACACGCTTCGGAGCTCAGGACACAGACGGCCTCGAAAGAGTACGAGCGGGCTGTGAAAGCTGACTCCAACTGCGTTGAAGCCCTGATCGGCCTGGCCCGCGCATACCGGGACGATGGGAAGTTCGAAGCTGCTTACCGTCTAGTCAAACGCGCCGTCCGCATGCACCCCAACCACCCGCTGTACTTGAACGAACTCGGCGCCCTGGAGATCGCAATGGGTAAGCTCGCCGAAGCCCGGATGCATATCGAGCGAGCCCTTGTGCTCCAGCCGAACTACGCTGTCGCATACAAGAACCTGCACACCCTCTCGATGTTGGAGGAGGCAGCAGCCAACTTGCTTCTGCCTCAAGAGATGGCGCCCACGAAGGGAACGCGCGAGGCTTCACTGGCGGACTCGATAGCCAGGCTCGGAAAAGCACAAAGGTGGAGAGCGGTCGATTCGCTGAGTACGGTAGCGCTTGCACTCTTCCCCAAGCAGCCCCTTTTCCACGTTTCTGCGGCGAGGGCGCGCGCTGCCTTAGGAGACACCGCTGGGGCGCTCGAGCATTTGCAGGCTGCAAACCATTTGGCTCCCGGCAGAGCAGGGGTAGTACAGCCTTGGGCCGTGATCCTCATTGCACAGGGCCGGAGACAAGAGGCCCTGAAGATAGTCGAGGAAGCCCTCCGCGTAGCTGCTGACGAAACCAACCGCAATGCGCTCAGGCTCCTGCGGGAGAGCATTGGGCGATAGAACAACCGTGGTCACGACTGCCCCGCGAGAGGAGCCGACCCCTTTATCCCCCGATGTAGGGGATGTTCTTCAGATTCTCCAGCTCCTCTGGGCTCATCTCCCGGTAGTCTTCTTCTAACGGCGGAGCAGACCGGGGGGGATCCTTCTCCAGCAAGCCGGGCACAAGGATCGCCTTCATGATTCCCCCATCCAAACCTTGGGGAATAGGCTCACCGAGCAGGTAGAGGAACGTCGGCACCAGATCGAGGAGGGAGTAGGGACGCTCCCCACCGCCGGAGCGGCCAGACCTTATCTTCGGTCCCATGGCAGCGAAGATTCCCTCCATCCTGTGCCATCCAGAAAGATTCTTGCGCTTTGGAACCACAAGGCCGTCCGAAGCTTCCGCATCGACATAAGTTAGGAAGTAGCCCTCTGCAGGCACACAGACGACGTCGGGGCCGAGCTCGGCGTAAGGACCTTTGAAGGCCTCCTCATTCGGCAGCACGATGTCCATCAAGAGCCCCCCTGTTCTGGGGTCGCGGGCTTCTCGCAGGATCTCGACCAGACGCTCAGCCACCGACTTGGCTTCGCTCAAGCCGAGCCACGCGTCCTTGTCACGACCTCGCCGGGCCACATACAACCGGCAGGCATCGTGGGGATCGAGGCAGTAGACACCCCGGCTCTCTCGCAAGCCGAGTCCCGAGGCCGGGTTCCTCAGAAGGACCCCCAGCCGAATGTCCCAGCGGACCGGCCCGAAACCATGATCGGAAACCAAGAAGATCGTGTCCTCGGGCCGCAGCCGCTTGAGAATCTCGCCTAGGACACGATCCTGGTGCACCCAATGATCGTGCATGGCTCGGCCGTACTTTGCGGCCTCGTCAGGGTCGTAGTTGGGATTCTCGGGATCCGCGAATACCCAGAAGGCGTGCTGCACCCTGTCCGTGCCCGTGAAAACGGCCCACAGCAAATCGAACTCCTCGTGCTCCAGCCAGTCGAGCACGATCTCCTCACGTTCTCTCAGGTGCCGCTCGTAAGCCTGAAGAAGGCTGTCCTCCCTACCTAGGATCAGCTGCACCCCCAGGGCGTCCAGCTCATAGTTGCCGCGCAGGCGCTCCTCCAGCTCCGATGGATACGCAAAACCCTCCTCGTCCATGTGAGGAAAACCCGCAACGAACAGACCCTGCACAGGATCCGGGGGATCTGTCATGGGGATATTGAGGAGCAGGAAGCGCCGCTTCCCGCTCACCATCTTCCAGATGGGCTTCGCCCGCCTGCTCTTTGCTGTCTCGTTGACGATGACGGAGGAACCCGGAAGCCTGCGCTGGAAGTCGAAGATCGCGTGCTTCCCCGGGTTCACCCCGGTCACAGCACTCGTCCATGCAGGAGGCGACAGATAGGGGTGCACACTCTCGAGGACTCCCCATGCGCCCTCCCTCTGGAAGCGCGCCAGGTTGGGAAGATCGCCTCGATCGATCCACGGCTGGATCAGGTCCCACGTCGCGCCATCCAGCCCGATCACGATCAGTCGCCCCTTGCCGCCACCGCCGCCACACCCAAGACCAAGGAGCGCGGCTGCGGCGACAGGCAGCCACCACGCAGGTACGAATCTCCGCAGCACGATGCGCATCAACCTCATCTGAAGAAGCTCTTCAGCTTCGCCCACGTTATGCGGTCGGGCTCGACGTCGCACGGGTTCTCGGGAAAGCAACTAGTGCCGATCCCAAGAAACCGTCCCCCCATGTCCTCACACTCTTCTTCGGTGACGATGTAGCACTCATGGCCCACGCAGCAGGCACCGGT
>CAYMBA010000108.1:0-8976 GCA_964388535.1 uncultured bacterium
TCACATGGGGCTTCGTCCGTACAAACTTCTCCTTGCTCATCCCTTATCCCCTCCTTCAATGAGCACTGTACAGGCCCGCAGGAGCGGCCCACACGCAGCCGGGGCGCACACCGAGCTGCCGCAAGGGCTACCCTTGCTTCCGGCTCCTGATATGTAGCCTGTAGCCTGGAGGCTTCTCAGGCTTTTCCGGGCCTTTTACACGCACCGCCTCACGGCTTCGGTGCGCCACCCTCTACTGCGGGGAGCCAGGCGTGGGTGAAGCCAAAGGCCCGATAGCTGCCTGCGCAGTCGGGTCCGGTACGGAGTCCGGACCGACCGCTGCTTGAAGATCTCGCGATCCCCGCAGTCTCTCTTGAACCCAGAACCGAGGCCGGCCTCGCTGCCCTCGTCGCATCCGCCCCAGGCCGGCGCCGCCCCAACAACCTTAGTATCTGTAATGGGCGAAGGCCCTGTTCGCCTCCGCCATTCTGTGCGTGTCGTCGCGCTTCTTGATCGAAGCGCCCTCACGCTTCGAAGCGGCGATCAGTTCCGCCGCGAGCTTTTCCTGCATCGTTCTCTCGGGCCGCGCCTTGGCGAACCCGATTATCCAGCGCAGTGCCAGGGCCAGCTGCCGCTCTGGCTTCACTTCCACCGGAACCTGGTAGGTCGCACCGCCAACGCGGCGCGACTTGACCTCCAGATTCGGCTTGACGTTGTTCACAGCCTGTTTCAGCACGGCGAGCCCGTCCTGGCCTGTCTTCTGAGATATGATGTCGATGGCGCCGTAGACGATCCGCTCCGCCAGGCTCTTCTTCCCGCGGCGCATCACATAATTGATGAACTTGGTCACGAGCACGCTGTTGTACTTAGGATCCGGAACGAGCTCGCGCCTCTGAATCTTGCCTCTCCTCGGCATCTCAAGCCTCCGGGGCCATCGTCCCTACATCTTCGCCAACCTTCTCGCACCAGAACCTAGTTACTCGCCGGCTTTCTTCTTAGGCTTCTTCGTTCCGTACTTGGAACGGGCGTTCATGCGGCCCTCGACACCCTGCGCATCAAGCACTCCGCGAATGAGATGATACCGAACACCGGGCAGGTCCTTCACACGACCACCCCTCACAAGCACTCGCGAGTGCTCCTGCAGGTTGTGCCCCTCGCCCGGGATGTAGACTGTGACTTCGATTCCATTGGAAAGCCTCACCCTCGCCACCTTACGGATGGCCGAGTTCGGCTTCTTCGGCGTCACTGTATAGACCTTCGTACAAACCCCCGACTTCTGCGGACACCCCTTGAGCGCCGGGGCCGAAGTTCTCTTAGTAACCTTCTTCCGCCCGTAGCGGACGAGCTGATTCAATGTCGGCACGGCTTGGAAAACTCCCTTCGCATGCAGTCGAGAGCGCACCCGCAACCGGCAGGTGCTGCACCCACAAACCGCTTCCAAATGCAAGAAACCCGGATTCTACTGGCGTGGGCCCCTCATGTCAACACTTCCGAGGGGCCCCGGATCAGCCTATCCCTCTTCGGCCTCAGCCCCTGAATCCTTCTCGTCATCTCCGCCGTTGTTCCCCAGTGCACTCTCGTAAAGCGAGGGGAAGAGATCGATCTCGTCTTCCTCCTCCTCGGGCTCCTCATCGAGCGCTACTGCCTTGAGATGCCGTAACTTAGGTAGCCCAGTGCCAGCGGGGATCAGCTGCCCTATGGCCACGTTTTCCTTAAGCCCCCTCAGCGGATCCACGCTGCCCTTTATCGATGCCTCGGTCAGGATCTTCGTCGTCTCCTGGAAGGAGGCCGCAGAGACGAAGCTCTCCGTCGAGAGCGAGGCCTTGGTGATCCCGAGCAGCAGCGGGGTGTAGCGGGCCGGATTTCCACCCTCGGCCACTACCCTCTCCTGCTCTTCCTTGAGCACGTTCTTGTCCACCAGCTCGCCCTCGAGGAATCGGGTGTCGCCGGGGTCCTCGATCCTCACCTTCTGGAGCATCTGGCGGACGATGATCTCGATGTGCTTATCATCGATGCGCACACCCTGTCCGCGGTAGACCTCCTGGATCTGATCGACCAGGTGCTCCTGCACCTCCTTTATTCCTTTCACACGCAGTATGTCATGCGGGTTTATCTTACCATCTGTCAGTGTATCACCCGCCTTGACGAAGTCGCCCTCCTGTACATGCAGGTGGACGCCGTGCGGGATGAGGTACTCGCGCTTCTCGCCGCTCTCTTGGGATTCGACTATGACCTTCCGCAGGCCGCGCACCATATCCCCCATTTTCACGACGCCGTCTATCTCGCTGATGATCGCCTGCTCCTTGGGCCTGCGGGCCTCGAAGAGCTCGGATACACGAGGCAGACCAGCCGTTATGTCACGCGTGCGCCCCGAGAGCCGTGGCAGTGTCGCAAGGACATCGCCCGCGGAGACCTTCTGACCGTCCCTCACAACAAGCCTTGCGCCAGTAGGAATGTGGTGTCGCTTCTTGCGGGACTTACTCACCACCTCTATCTGCGGCTGCAGCTTCTTCTCGCGGTCTTCCACGATCACGAGCTCGCGCTTGCTCGTCGTCTCATCCACCTGGTCGCGCAGCGTCACGCGCTCCTTGATGTCGATGAAGCGGACAGTGCCGCCGATCTCGCTCACGATAGGCACGTTGTAAGTATCCCAGGTGAAAAGAACATCGCCCTTCTTCACCTTCTTCTTGTCGGCCACATGCAGCACCGTGCCGTAGCCAGGCTGCCAGCGGTCGAGGATCCTGCCCTCGTCGTCCAGCAGATGGAGCTCCCCGCGGTAGCCGATATTCACGTACAGGCCGTCTTTTCTCCGGATTACGCGCAGGTTCTCGTAATGGACCCTCCCGTCCCTGCGGGCTTCGACGGTGGAGGCCTCCACCTCGAAGGCCGCCGTACCACCGATGTGGAAGGTACGCAGCGTAAGCTGCGTACCCGGCTCGCCGATGCTCTGGGCAGCTATCACACCCACAGCCTCGCCAATACTCACGAGCTCGCCCGTGGCGAGATCGCGCCCATAGCACTTCGCACAGATGCCGCGCTTCGCCTCGCAGGTAAGCACGCTGCGGATCATCACCTTCTCGATGCCGGCTTCCTCGATCTTCTCCGCCAGCTCTTCATCGATCAGTGTGCCGGCCTCCACTATGAGCTCGTCCGTCTCGGGATCGTAGACGTCATCCACCGTGACACGCCCCAGGATACGGTCACGCAAAGGCTCGACGATCTCCTCACCATCTTTCAGTGCTCCCCGCTCGATTCCACGTATCGTTCCGCAGTCGAGCTCGGTCACCATCACATCCTGCGCCACATCGACCAGCCGCCTCGTCAGGTATCCGGCGTCGGCAGTCTTCAAAGCCGTATCGGCAAGACCCTTCCTCGCCCCGTGCGTCGAGATGAAGTACTCATGGACCGTGAGACCTTCCTTGAAGTTGTGAAGCACAGGCTGTTCGACAAACTCCTCAGCACCGCCAGTGAGCCTCTTCTTGGGCTTCGCCATCAGACCCCTCATCCCGGCCAGCTGGCGCAGCTGCTCACGGCTGCCCCTGGACCCAGAGTCGGTCATGAGCCAGATGGGGTTGAACCCCTGATCGACCTTGGAAAGCCCGTCCATCGTGACTTTCTCGACCTCGTTGGTCACGTGAGTCCAGGTGTCGAGGACTTTGTTCTGACGCTCCCTTTCGGAGAGCTTTCCGTCGCGGTAGCTCTTGTTTATCTCCTCTACCTTCTTCTGAGCCTCTTCGACGATCTTCTGCTTCTCCGGAGGAACGACGATGTCGTCGATACCCACCGTGATGCCTGCGGTTGTCGCATAGCTGAATCCAAGGTCCTTCAAACGATCGAGGAACTCGGAAGTAGTATCCTTCCCTAGCATCCTGAAGCTGCGTGCGACGAGTCTCTCCAGTGCCTTCTTGTTCATCGTCTCATTGACGAACCGCAGCTCCTCAGGCAGACACTCGTTGAAGACGACCCGACCCACAGTAGTATCGTAGAGCGTGTCTCCGACCTTGCACTTTATCTTGGCGTGCAGGTCGACCTTCTTCAGATCCAGCGCGATCAAGACTTCTTGCGGCGAGCCGAACGCCATGCCCTCGCCCAAAGCACCTTCCTTGGGCTTGGTCAGATACGCGCACCCCAGGACGATGTCCTGGCTCGGGGTCGCAACGGGCCGCCCGTTGGCCGGAAGCAGGATGTTGTTGGTCGACATCATCAGCTCGCGCGACTCGATCTGAGCAGCCCAGGAAAGTGGAACATGCACAGCCATCTGGTCGCCGTCGAAGTCCGCATTGAAAGCCGTACAAACGAGCGGATGGATCTTGATCGCCTTCCCGTCCACAAGCACCGGCTGGAAGGCCTGGATCCCGAGTCTGTGCAGTGTAGGTGCACGGTTGAGCAGGATGGGGTGATCCTTGATGATCTCGCTCAGGATCTCCCAGATCTCCGGGCCTTCGCGCTCTACAAGGCGCTTGGCGTTCTTGATCGTACGGCCCTGCATCTCCAGCTGATGGATGATGAAGGGCTTGAAGAGCTCGAGCGCCATCGTCTGCGGCAGCCCGCACTCGTGCAGCCGAAGCTCAGGGCCGACGACGATTACACTCCTTCCAGAGTAGTCCACCCGCTTGCCGAGCAGGTTCTGGCGGAACCGTCCCTGCTTGCCCTTCAGCATGTCGCTCAGGGACTTCAGTGGCCGGTTACCCTGCCCCCGGATCGCCCGCCGCCTCCTTCCGTTGTCGAAGAGGGCGTCTACGGCCTCCTGAAGCATCCTCTTCTCGTTGCGGAGGATCACTTCAGGGGCCCGGATCTCCATCAAGCGCTTCAGCCTGTTGTTGCGGTTGATCACCCTTCTGTAGAGGTCGTTGAGGTCGGATGTGGCGAACCTGCCGCCCTCGAGGGGCACGAGCGGTCTCAGGTCTGGAGGAAGCACAGGGATGACCTCGAGGATCATCCACTCCGGGCGGTTGCCGCTCTGCCTGAAGGCCTCAACCACCTTGAGGCGCTTCAGTATGTCCTTTTTCCTCTGGACAGACGTCTCTACGCGGGCTCTGACCCGCAGTTCGTTGGAGACCTCGTCGAGGTCGATCGCCTTCAGAAGATCGCGGATCGCCTCGGCACCCATCTTTGCGACGAAGTGATAGGAGCCATCGTCGATCAGGTCCCGGTACTGCTCCTCGGTGATGATTTCCTTATACTTATACGGAGTGTTGCCCGGATCGATCATCACGTACGACTCGTAGTAAAGGATCCTCTCGAGCTGTCGCACGGGCATATCCAGCAGATTTCCGATTCGGCTGGGAACGCTCTTGAAGTACCAGATGTGAGAGACGGGAACAGCAAGCTCGATATGGCCCATCCGCTCCCGCCTCACGCTGGAGCGGGTGACCTCAACGCCGCACTTGTCACAGATCACACCCCGGTAGCGGATCAGCTTGTATCTCCCGCAGGCGCACTGCCAGTCCTTGACCGGCCCGAAGATCCGCTCGCAGAACAGCCCGTCGCGCTCGGGCCTGAAGGTCCTGTAGTTTATCGTCTCGGGCTTTGTGACCTCACCGTGGCTCCAGCTGCGGATCGTATCCGGTGAGGCCAGCTGGATGCGGATCTTGGTGAAATCGAACTTCTTCTTCGTCTCCCTCTCCCTCTCGCGGAACCTCGGAATCGGAGGTCCCATGATGGGAGCATCCAGACGGAATTCGTTCGTCTCCGGCATGGCGGATGAACCTCCCTGAGCAGGTGCACGGGCCGCCTACTCGAACTGAATATCCAGGCACAGGCTCCGCAGCTCCTTCACCAGAACGTTGAAGGACTCCGGAACGCCCGGCTCCGGGGGATTCTCGCCCTTGACTATCGCCTCGTAGATCTTCGACCGCCCCTCGACATCGTCCGACTTGACCGTCAGGAGCTCCTGCAGGGTGTGCGCGGCCCCGTAGGCCTCGAGCGCCCAGACCTCCATCTCGCCGAACCTCTGGCCCCCGAACTGCGCCTTACCACCCAGGGGCTGCTGGGTCACGAGCGAGTACGGACCGGTCGAGCGGGCGTGGATCTTGTCGTCAACGAGGTGACTGAGCTTCATCATATATATGTAGCCGACCGTGACGCGCTGATCGAACCTCTCGCCCGTACGGCCGTCGTAGAGCCAGGTCTTGCCGTCTTCATCCAGCCCGGCCTCGCGCAGCGCCGCTTTGATCTCCTCCACCGTGGCACCTGCGAAGACACCCGTCTCGGCCCGGAAGCCGAGCCTGTGGGCCGCCCAGCCCAGGTGCGTCTCGAGTACCTGGCCGAGGTTCATTCGGGAAGGCACGCCCAGCGGATTGAGAACGATGTCGACCGGTGTTCCGTCGGGGAGGTACGGCATGTCTTCCTCGGGCAGGATCATTGAGACCACACCCTTGTTGCCGTGCCGCCCGGCCATCTTATCGCCCACCGAAAGCTTCCGCTTCTTGGCGACGAAGACCTTGACCAGCTTGACCACACCGGGTGGCAGCTCATCTCCGCGCGTGATCTTCTCTATCTCCTTCTCCTCGTTCTTCTTCACGCGCTCCATCGCCCGGGCAGCCAGGTCGTACTGCGCCCAGAAACGCTCGTTGACTCGCTTGTTCTTTATGACCGGTGAGCGGTAGGGAATATCGTCGAAATCCTTGATCCGCTGCCGCAGCCTCTCGATGTTGCCCTTCGTGCCAGAGCGCACGAGGATCTCGCCTGTGCTTGCAGAGGTGATCCTCTCGAGCACCTGCCCCTGCATGATCCGCAGCAGCTCTTCATCGCGCTTCTCGCGGATGAGCTGCAGATCCTTTCGGGCCTGCCGCTTGATGCGATCTATCTTCTTCTTCTCGTGCTTCCGCGTGGTTTCGTCTTTCTCCTTGCGGGAGAAGACCTTGACATCCATCACGACACCGTCCATACCGGGCGGTGCCTTCAGCGAGGCGTCCCTCACGTCGCCGGCCTTGTCGCCAAATATGGCTCTCAGGAGGCGCTCCTCCGGCGTGAGATCCGTCTCGCCCTTCGGTGTCACCTTGCCCACGAGGATGTCACCCTGCTTCACGGGGGCTCCGACCTGTATGATGCCGTCTTCGTCCAGGTACTTGAGAGCATCCTCGCCGACGTGCGGAATCTCGCGGGTTATCTCCTCCATCCCCCGCTTCGTATCGCGCACCTGGACCTCGAACTCCTCGATGTGGATGGAGGTGTATATGTCGTTCTTCAGCAGGCGTTCGCTCACCAGGATCGCGTCCTCGAAGTTGTACCCGCGCCATGGCATGAAGGCCACAAGCACGTTGTAGCCGAGGGCGAGTTCACCGCCTTCCGTGCAAGGACCGTCAGCCAGTACATCTCCGGCCTTTACCCTCTGTCCGGACCTGACGATCGGTCTCTGGTTGATGCAGGTGTCCTGATTCGAGCGCTTGAACTTTATCAAATGGTACACGTCGAGGCCTGCGTCCTCACCGAACTCGGCGAGCTTGGGGCCCCTTCCCGTGTCGTACCGTACCGCTATCGTCGCCCCGCTCACACTCTCGACGACGCCGCCGCGCTTTGCGACGACCACAGCTCCTGAATCCCTCGCCACCTTGGCCTCGAGGCCTGTGCCCACCAGCGGAGCCTGCGTCCGAAGTAGAGGTACCGCCTGGCGCTGCATGTTCGAACCCATGAGCGCGCGGTTGGCGTCGTCGTGCTCGAGGAACGGAATCAAAGCAGCTGCGGGGCTCACCGTCTGCATGGGCGAGATGTCCATGTACTGGACCTCGGAGGGTTTCACGAGCAGGAACTCGCCCTTCATACGCGAAGGCACGCGGTCGGTGCGGAACCTCCCCTTCTCGTCGATGGGAGCGTTCGCCTGCGCGATGATCGCCACGTCCTCCTCATCTGCAGAGAGGTATTCGACCTCGTCTGTGACGATCCCGTTCTTCACCTTCCTATACGGCGTCTCGAGGAAACCGAGGTCGCCGACGCGACCGTATGTGGCCAGCGAGGAGATGAGTCCGATGTTTGGGCCCTCTGGTGTCTCGATCGGGCACATGCGGCCGTAGTGCGTGTAGTGCACGTCACGCACCTCGAACCCGGCCCGATCACGCGTCAGACCCCCGGGTCCAAGGGCGGAGAGCCTTCTCTTGTGTGTAAGCTCGGCCAGCGGGTTGGTCTGGTCCATGAACTGGGACAGCTGGCTAGAGCCAAAGAAGCTCTGGATGACGGCGGATATGGTTCTCGCGTTTATCAGATCCGCCGCGTTCAAGCCGTCGGCCTCGGCGACGGACATTCGCTCGCGGATGATCCTCGCCATACGCGCCAGGCCGGTGTTGAACTCCTTGGCCAGCAGCTCGCCCACCGAACGCACACGCCTGTTGCCGAGGTGGTCGATGTCGTCTGTCTCGACCGGTATCGGCCCGTGGCCCTCTTCGGTCTCTGAGATCCGCAGAAGCAGCAGGTACCTCAGGATCGCGACGAAGTCCTCCTTACACAGGGTCGTAAGATCATCCGGAGGCACCTGGAAGCCGTAGCGGCGCATCTTTGCCTTACCGCCGAGCAGCTTCTCGTGCTTCAGCTTGTTGTTGAGCTTGTAGCGGCCGACCTTGGCTAGGTCGTATCTCTTCGGATTGAAGAAGAGCCTGTTCAGATACTCTCTCGCGGTCTCTATCTTGGGCAGCTCTCCGGGGCGCACCAATGTGTAGATGCGCGCCAGGGCCTCATCCTCGCTGCGGCAGGTGTCTTTCTTCAGCGTGTTGCGGATGATGTCGGCTTCGTCCTGGAGCGGGATGTCATAGACCTTGACCTCCTTGATACCCGCCTTGATCAAGCGCTTCAGGACGTCTTCTGTGATCTCCTGGTTGCACTCGAGCAGGATCTCGCCCGTCTTGGGCTCGATCACGTCTTCCGAGGAGATCCGGTGGATGAGGCTCTGCGTCTTCTTCGTCCGCAGCCCACCCAGCGGCATAGTCTCTTCGTCGTAGAAGAGATCGAGGATCTCCTTCTCCGAAACGATTCCCAGGGCCTTAAGCAGCACCGTGGCCGGGAGCT
>CAYMBA010000109.1:0-229 GCA_964388535.1 uncultured bacterium
GTAGCGGCCTTTGCTGGGTATTCATCTTTGCACCTCCTCACCTGCGCTCGTCGGTGTACCGCCAATGAGCCAGGTAGAACCAGATCGCCATGTCGCCCGCATGCACAGGCCGTCCGGGTGAAACGATTGCCCCGAGGAGGATAGGATCCAATCCCAGAGGGGAAAACACATCTACACCGAGAGCGGCCGCTCCGACAACGCCGGCCACCCCGGCCATGAACACCCCCAA
>CAYMBA010000109.1:239-2292 GCA_964388535.1 uncultured bacterium
CATGTCACCCGCATGCACGGGCCGTCCGGGTGAAGTAACCGCCCCAAGAAGGATAGGATCCAATCCCGAGGGCACCATACCGAGAGCGGCCGCTCCGACAACGCCGGCCACCCCGGCCATGAACACCCCCAACCCGGCGCTGGCTATCAGAGGGATGGAAGCTCCCAACCACAGGAGTGCGCCGAGGCTCCCGAGTTGTTCGGAGGCTCGCGCGACCCTCGGCGAAGGAGGGACGAGCTTGTCGGATGTGAGGCGTTCCCCTTCTCTGATGCTCCCCTTATCGACTTCGTGAACCACGTAGAGAACGTCAAAATGGCCGGCGAGACCAGTGGCGTTGAGGTGTTTCAAATCCTGAAGGACTCTCTTAGGAATGGGAAAGCCATCGGGATCGGAGAAGAGGGGATCTTCAGCAAGGTTGCAGAAGACGTAATCATAGGCAGAGCCCTTGGTGCGAAGGCGCCATCCAGCAAAGAGAGGTGCGATAGCTACAGGAAAAACGGAGGTTTTCTTCGCCTCGGCGAGGGTCATGATCCTCTCCGCCCTCTTTCTCAGCTTGGGCGGTGCAAGGATACTGGAGCGGGAACCGTCCCCGACTTCGAGGCTCTTAGACGAAGACAGTGGTACAAGCGCCGCGCTGGTGGGGACAGAGGCGTCCGCTTTGCGAAGGACCTCACCGAGCCAGACGGCATCACTTACGCTCTCGGATCTCGTCTTCGTCTTCATGCGCACTTTTCCCCTCCTTCCATCATTAACTAACGAGCCCCAACCGGGAATCTTTCATCGCCGATGCTTCGACCCCCAACATTCCCCCACCTTTCGCCTCTCCTTGCCCCCGCAGTTTGGGCAGCGCTGTCCACCGCAGGCATAGCAGTAGCAGGTACCGCAGCGGCGACACTCGTAAATCGGGAAGTAAATCCCACCGAATAGTCCTCCAGTCGGCTCTTTCCCACAGTTCGGGCAGCGGTTGAAGCGCGTCATTCTCTATTCACCTCCTTTTTGATTAACTAGCCGAGGGACCAATTCCTTTCATTCCCGCCTCTCCTCGCCGAGGAACGGTTTCAGAACCTGCTTAAACCGGCTATGGGCGGGATAGAAGGTTGTATCGGAGATACCAAGGGATCTCTTCAGGAAAGCGGTCTTCTCGTGGGCTCCCCAATTGTCGCTACCCGGCGTGTGCACCAGTTCATAGTAGGCTCGCCAGAAGCGCCAGCCGGTGGGGGTAAGTTTCTTCTCTAGATAGGAGGCGATCTCCCGTTGAAATTCCTGTCGTCGCTGAGACTCTACATCCACGCTGCTAGGATCCCAACCATAGTCCGCTACCTCCTCGACGCGTTCGATCAGGACTCCTTCGTCTCCCACCTCTTTTTGGGTGGGAAACAGGTGCTCATCCTCCCATTCGCGCCGAAACTTGCCGGAGCGGTAGTAGTCGACACCGATACTCATGAGGATTCGCTTAAAATAAGAATAAAAACGCGCTTCTCCCTGCCACTCGAACCCCCTCTTCACCATCCCTTGAAGCTTCACGAAGGAGTCGTCGAACGCCGCCTGGGACTCGGCTTCATCACGAAGGATACGCCTGGCTACACCGAAAAACTTCGCCTTAAGGGTGTAGTAAATCCGATCTGTCGCGCGGCTATCGCCGCGGCACCAGCGCTTCAGCAGTTCGATCGTGATCGTCTCGGTGTTCATCCATATCACCGAGACGATCTTCGGTCGGGACTACTTACCTACCATTAAGGTCCGCTTAAAACATTCCTTAGCCGGCGGTCTCCGGCACCCGTTTGTATTCGATCAGTATCTCCTCCGGCTCCAATTTCACGCGGTATTCTCGATTCCTAGTACTCCCCCTGGCTTCGATCAATTCATCGATCGAAAGTTCCCCCAAATCGAGTCCTCCTACCTCGTTGTTGATGGATCTCCGAGCGATGGCTCGCGGCGCGGCGTTCCTCCTGTACCGGTCTTGCAGCAATCTTGTTTGGACCCAGCCGCCGATCCGTTTCACCCCGTAAGCATCACCGCGGCGGGCCTTGCAGAGTTCAAGGAGGAGGCGGAG
>CAYMBA010000109.1:2392-8925 GCA_964388535.1 uncultured bacterium
ACGGTCGCCTCGATCAGCCGGGAGAGAACGGAGAGGAGGAGCACCATCCGCAACTGTGGCGCTCCGCTGTCGACGATATGAAACTCAACATCTTCAGAAGCCAAAGAACTTTTGATCCCTTCGAGTATGTTGATGAGAGGTTCAATGAACAGCCCGTATCTCGTCGGATTATCGATGTTCAGAAACCATTGCCGCCGATCCTCGATTCCGAATTCACTCCAAAGATACCTGTGAAGCTTTTCATAAGCCTCTTTAGTGGTAGGAGAGTAGATCAGATCGACCCGATCCGGGTGAAGGGCACGAACCGCTGTCGCAATTGGCCGCTCCCCTCTCTCAGAGTCGGGCTCTTTCCGTCCGACACACCCGATGAGGACCCTCTTCGGTCTCGGCTCATCCATGAATCAGGCTCCTCTCAAAGGTGCTTCTTTACCAACTCGATGACCTCCTCCGGCCGGAGGTACGAGCCTCCACGCGGCGATCCGATGATCGTCCCGTGGGCCGGGCCGCCCCAGCCGGGATCGCGCGCGTTCAGAAACAGCGGTAGAGAATCCACCTTAATACCGTCTCCTCCGATAGTATATTTTTTCACCGGAGGGCGACCAAACCTGGGATTATGGACGATCCCCACCCGACAGCCGCTCCGATAAAGGATCCCAAACGCCCCAACAGAATCCACTTGAAGATAGCCCGCGGGCAATCCGCCCTCAGTGGTGAAGAGGAGGGCCTCCCCTTCGGCGCGTTTTAACCCTTCATCGTTCCGCCTCTTGGCCTCGATATAACCTTGCCATTCCGCTAGCTCAGGCATCATGCCGAATGGATCTATCCGGCGCTCCAACACGAGACGGAAGATATCCATCCCCTTGATGAGCTGATCCTTGGGGTCTTCTGTGAGTAAGCGCATCCCGGAGAAGACGCCGGAGAGGGTAGGAAATGCCCCTTCTTTCAGGCCAGAGATCCGCTTCAACGCTTCCGGCCCGACGGTGTCGTTCAAACCCACGTAAGCGACAAGCCATTGGAGGGACAGGTCCCCGCCGGTGATGGCTACCGCCTGGCGGGAGGCGGGAGGTAGGTCGGTAGAGGTATCGTGATGATCGAAGTTATTCAGGTCCGTTTGGCCGCTTCCACCGCACTCAATACAGAGCACACTGGGGTCGGCGAGATCATTGGGGGTGGCTTTGGCCCCGACGGAAACGATCCTATCCATAGGGGAGACGCCGAGGAGGAGGGCAGTCAAACAGGCATCCAGGTCAACCTGTTGGATGACAACCTTCATCTCACAGCCTCCCCAAGGTGTACGGCGAGTCCCATCCGATCCTCCAGTTTAATGCGTTGGCGCTTGTAGAGCTTCCCATTCTCTCGGATCCGGTCGAACGGCTTGATCACCCAGGTGCTCCTGGGGAGTTTTGGGTAAGACGTTCTCCGATAAGTCGTTCTCCTCCTCTTTCTAGGCATGATCGCTCACCGTGTCGGATAACGCCAAAGGAGGAGGAAATCTTACATGAAGAACCGCGTTCCCTTGAAAGACGAGCTGCGGCAGCCTTATAGGGAAGAATGTTCTGCTTAGAAAAGTGATATAGTAGTTGTAGGAGGTATCCTAACTATGGGAGAGGAGGAAAGACAAGTGTCTGTTTGGGAGGAACTCGCTGATGAAAAGATCGTCGCAGCGGATCAGTTTGAACCGCTCTGGCAGAGTTGGGCTCAGGGAGAGGGGTTCACCGTCAGCTGTTCACTAGGGGATTGGTATCATTGGGAGGAGCCTAACGGCTGGTGTGATGCTTTAACCGTAAGTTTCGAGCAAGATCACGCACAGTGTCGCCTAAATAGGGATGCCATAGCATCTACCATACACGAACTGCGTAAAAGGGAGCGTCAAAGAGAGAATCGTGGAGGAAAGGCTCAACAGAAGAAGCAAAATAGAAAGAGCCTTGATCTGGATACTGATTATCTTCGTTCGGCGCTCCTTCGCAGCGGCTGGGTAACGCACAGCAACATAGGACATGTGGAACGGCGCTTGACCCAGTATGATGACATAATTGTGTGTGCAGATACAAATATATTAATTGATTCTGTGTTTTCGTCGATTTTACTACCCATGTTAGCCAAGAATGACGAGCCGAATTGGATTTTAATTGCTATCCCGAAAGTCGCCATGGCGGAGATTGAAACTTGGGCATCGCGCAGGTTCAGCAGTGGGTATCCAACGGCAAGAGCGCGGTTGGCTCAACGCGCCCTCCAGGAAATCCTTGCGCTCGATACGAAGAAAGATCCCATATATAGAGGGCTCTCAATTATGAGCGTAGGAGAGCTCCCTCCGGATTTTTCAGTGCTGTCTGGAGATTCAGTCCGCAAGGACTCAGCAATCCGGAGGCAATTTCGAGATTTCTTACGAGGCATTACATTCCATAAGGGATCTTTTCTTATAAGTCAGGATAGAGTGAACGTAATGATGGCGCGGGCGGAAGGATTGGAGGGCCTCTATCTGCAGAAACCGGAATGGGAGGAAATCGGGCCGCGGACGGTACGAGAGGATGAGGAGAAAGGAGTCCTTCTCTGGAGATTGATCTATGAGCTCTGCGTTGGGTTCGGCCGGATAAGGATTGAACGGACATCAGCCACTCTAGAATTGGACATCTCGTGGCCAGGCAAGCATGTTGTCGACTGGGAAGCTGCTAAGGTCATGGTGGAGGCCAAGAAAGCCGAGAACGATGTACGGGATGACTAGTGGACAGCCGACGGGCTCGGGTCGGGCTAGCGCTCTCTCTCCAGCTCGGCCAAGAAAGCACCGTCATTGGTGAACTCCTCGGCTCTCCGGAGGTAATGCCGACGTTGATCCTCTCTTTTCACACGGTCTATACCGAAGCTGCCGGCCGCTTGGAGGAGATCTTCTTCCACGGCCCCCTCCCGCCCACTGGCAAAGGCATTGTGACGAGCGCGGAGAGATATCTGTTCCAGCTCGGCCCCGGTAAACCCTTCCGTCTCCTCGGCCACTCGATCGATCATCCTTCTGACCACATCGCGGGGGAAGAGCCAAGGAAGGGGGGTTTTCGAGCCGGTCAACCCCAAGTGAATCCGAAGGATCTCTTTCCGCGCATCCAGCGTGGGATAGAGGAATGGGATCTTGTAATCGAACCGTCCCTCCCGCAGGAAGGCTTCATCCAGGTGCTCAGGGACATTGGTGGTCCCTACAATGATCGATTTCCTCTCCTCACTTCCAAGCCAGTCTAGCAACTGGCTGAATACCTTCCGAGTTTCCTGAGAGGCGCCATCCCCTCCGCCGGTGCGTTTGCCGAACCGATCGATCTCATCGATAAACACAAGGGCGGGGCTCATTTGCTCTGCCAGTCGGATCGCTTCGGCGAATCGCCGCCCGGACTCGCCGAGCCACTTGGAATACAGATTCTCGGTTCGGAAATGGATGAACGGAAGATTGACCTCGTGGGAGAGGGCTTTGGCGAAGAGGGTCTTCCCGGTCCCCGGCGGCCCGAAGAGGAGGACACCGCGAGGGAGCGGCACGCCGAAATGCTTGGCCCGATCCCGCTCTGTGAGAACACGTATGAACTTCTCCCTTATGAAACTCTTGACGACTCCATATCCCCCTACAGCTCCGAAGCCGCGCGGATCGGGCTCTTGAACCTCCACAAGGTCGGACCTCTTTATGATCTCCGCTTTCAGCTCCTTTAAGGTGGTTACGGAAAACTTGTTCTCGTAGTGCCACGCCTCCAAGAGAGAAGATTCGAGTTGGTGGAGGCTCAAACCGGCTGTTGCCATCACCAATTGAGTATTCGACTCCCCGGAAGGGACTCCGCAATTGTCCGCTTGACGCTTAATGATATGTTCCCGTTCCACAGGGTCTGCCAGGGGGGCGCGTTTCCAAGCGAGCAGATTAGCCGTCATCTCATCGATGAGTTTGCTCGTGTCGGCGGTCACTAGAATCACGGTGGATCCGTTGGTCAGCAATGCTGAGTCGAATGCCCAAGCGCGGAGAGCATAGAGGAGGCGTGGATCTTGAAGCTGCTCCGCATGACTATCCAACCATTGCAGGAAGAAGACGGTACGCTCCCCCTTGAGGAATCGGTCCATGCGGCGGAGGGCGGTGATGAGATCTGTTGAGGGATCCTCCTCTTGATACACATCAGAACCGTACCCCTCACCGGTCTGATCGTTGGTGGTGGAAGTGAACCCCGCGATTGAACGATCGTAACGCTGGAGGCCGTTCCATGGGTCGAACAGGTAAAACGGAGCGCCGCTGTACCTCGGATGCTCCAGGAAGAAATGCCGTGCCTGATCTAAGCGGATCGGATCATCCGTTTCCGCTATCAACACGGTGCTGTAATTGCTCAGCCGTTTGCTCAGCAGGTCTTCGAGCCATTTCGTATTCAATCCCTGGAATTTGGAGGAGCCCAGGGAGGGCGGCGCAGCGGGTGATGTTGATATGGTTATATAGGAGTTCTTCCTAGCCATCTTCCCGCCCTCCTATGGAAATGCTAAACTCCTGTTCGAACCCAGCGGGAGCCCCGTTGTTCTTCCGTCGAGTCATGGTGGTCTCTAGTTGTAGCCCAAAATCCTCGAGGTGTCCGCGCAGTTTCCTCTCGGCTTTTATGCAGCTATCACCTTGGAACCCGATCAGATCCAGGAATATATCGCCTTGATGATCGATGATCGCAAGGTGGACCCTGCCCAGCCGATCCTTGCCGAGCACTCTGACCCCTTTTTTCCCTTCTTTATCCATGAAGCTCTTGCGGGTCACCACTTTGCATCCGAGCTTCTTGAGGGAAGCGGTGACCGCCAATGCGGAGTAGTGCTGGGCGATCTCACCGCAGAGAGCTCGAGCGGTTCCGGCTTTATCTAGGATGAATCTGGCTTGCCCGATCAGCTCCGGCCGTGATCCCTGAGCCAGTGAGTCAGCGTCATAATGGAAGGTTACAGAACCGGTTGCCTCCACATTGACTCCTGTCCCGCGCTGGAAGTCCGGGGTATGGACGGCCAGCCAGCAGGGGTGCTTATGGCCGAGACAGTCGAGATAGACATCATCGAGCCATCCATCGTGTTCCCCGGCGACGTCCTTCATCGCCTTGTGCAAGAGAGTAAGAGAAGGGCTATGGGGGAGGTTCAGCTCTCCCTCGATCACTGTGGCGCGGGGGAGCTGGAGCTTCGGGATCACGATCTTTGTTCGGTACCTCCTCTGCTGGCTCATCGTACCTCCTCTCAATGATTAATAACGGGTACGGGCGTAAGATCTTTCAGAGGAGGATCGGCCTCTCCTTGAAAGCCCGGTAGATTCCCCAGCGCCGCGTCGTCTCCTGACTGAGCTTGCTGAGCGTCTCCTGCGCCTGTTGAAGGTTGCTTTCGGATTCCTTCAGGGTTGCCTTAAGGGAGTTCAATTCTTGATCGGGCCCTCCCACATCACGCCTGACCATCTCTCGCTTGAGGAGCAAGCATCGGAGTCGGTTCGGAGGGGCGGACAGCGTCGTTTCAAGGTCTCCTAGGGAGCGGGCAAGCTCCGTTCCGCTCATGGTCGTGAGCGCATCCATGCATTCTTGATAGATAACACCAAATACGCGGGGCGCTTGCGCACATAGGGCGGCCGCCTGCTTATCCAAGCTCTCTAGTTGCTCGATACTCCTCCCATACAGGGCGGTGATGCGTGTGATCTGCGTGCGGAGTAGCTCTGCTTTAGTCTGGAGGCTTCTCACCTTTCTTTTAGCCTCCTCCTCTCTCCGTTGGACAGCGATCGCCTGTTTCCAGACGATGACCCGGCGGTAGCCGCCCCACGCGATGACAACGAGCAACCCTCCTACGTAGAAGCAGGATGGCGCCAGAAGCAGAGCAAGGGCGGGATGAAGCCTGGCGTTATAGATGATCAAGGTGGTGACTAGCCATGCAATGACCGCGTTGTAAATGAATACCGTGCATGCGCTGCGGCGAGTCAGGAGGAATCGCGGAGCGGTGAGGAGGTGCGTCAGCCCCTGTCCAGGGAGTCCAACGGCTACGCCTATGAGCAAGAGCCACGGGGCGACATAGACGAAGAAAAGATAGAGGAGGTAGATGGCAACAGCGATACCGATGATGCCGAGGAAGACGCCACCCCAGAAGTCGTCATCCATAGAGCCTCACCTCCGATTGTGGGCATCGGTCAGGCAACCTCTAGCTCCAGAACCGCCCGCCGAATCGCTTATACATATTCCAGGCCAGGACAGCAGCGGAGATCACAACTCCTATGGCACTCAGAATCATAACCATGGCATTGAGATAAACGGAGGGAGGAGAGCAAATCTTGCATCGTGTCACAACCGCGCTGTCGCCGGTGAGCCGAGAGTTCTCAGCGGAAGATTCTCCGGTTGGCGAAAAGTTTATTCTTTGTACAGAGTTACGGCGACTTTAATCTGCGATTTCAGAAACAGTCGATCTCTACGGAATAATATCACGGATCTTCAATTAGGAGAGGCCCCCGCAAGATCGATCGTGTCATCTGAAGCAGCGTTTCGATCTTCCGCGTCCTTCCAGGAAGTGCCAAGATCCAACCGTATCCCGTT
>CAYMBA010000110.1:0-8924 GCA_964388535.1 uncultured bacterium
CTACTACGCCAGAGAGGGCCTGAAGAAATCTCTCCGAGGCATCTACAAAGTGCAGATTCTCTACTATCCCCCATCCCCGGAAGCGCTCCACGACGGCCTTGCTTTCGCCTTTTCGCATGAGACCATTGTCTATGTGCAGCAGGTGAACACGCTCCGGTCCTAGGGCTTCGATCAAGAGCCTGGCACATACAGTTGAATCCACACCTCCGCTCGCGAGCAGAAACACCTTGCGGGTGCCGACAGTCGCGCGGATCGATTCGATCTGCTCGGAGAGAAAGTTCTCCATCGTCCAGGTGCGCTCGCAGCCACAGATGCCTATGGCGAAGTTCTCGAGCATCTGGATGCCGTTTTCTGTGTCATCCACCTCGGGGTGGAACTGGAAGCCATAGCGCCCTAAGGCTTCGGATGCTATGGCGGCATTGCGGTGCACGCGTTTGGTGGCATCCCCTGACGAGGCGCTCTCCAGGTCGGTCGAATAGCCTATTTCCAGGAACCCGGAGGGCAACACGACGACGGAGTCTGCATGGCTCATCCAGACGGTTTCTTTCGGACCCAGGCCTTCGAATATCGGGCTGTCGCCCACGATGTGAAGCGTCGCGAAGCCGTACTCCTTACCTGTGTGCTCCACCCGGCCACCGTAGTGCTTGGCGATTTCCTGGTGGCCAAAGCACAATCCCAGGATGGGGATGGGCAGATCGAAGATCGCTTTGTTGTAGTCCGACTCTTCGCCGAATGCGCTGTGGGCAGGGCTGCCGGAGAGAATGATGCCCTTGACGCCCTCGAACTCCGAGATTGGGGCCTGAGGGTCGAGGATCTCCGAGTGTACGCCAAGAGAGCGGACCTTCGTCGCTATTAGGTGCGCATACTGCCCGCCGAAGTCGATGACGGCGATCGTGTCGTGTCTCAAGGTATCCCCCGGAGGAAAGATCCAAACAGGTGTTCAGCGGCTCCGATCGAGCATGACTGCCATCGCGCGCTTATGAACAGGTAGCAGGATACCACACGCAAGCCCGGAAAGCAGGCCGGCCACATGCGCCCTCCAGTCGGCGTGGAAGAGCGAAGGGAGGGTGGCGAGCACAATGAGGGGGACGTAGATGCGCCTTGCTTTCCACCGCTGCAAACTCGCCATCCGGCGCACATGCCTCAGTACGAAGCCGGCGAAAGCCCCCATAAGACCGTAGATGGCTCCGGAGGCCCCGACGCTGAGCGGTGGGCGGCCCTTCAATGCGAAGGACGCTATTGCCCCAGCCAGACCGGAGGCGAAGTAGATCAGTAGCATCTTCCTCCCATAGAGGTACTCGATGAACGCCGAGGCAGGGAATAGGGTGGCCATGTTTGCGGTCAGATGTCCAACGTCGGCGTGCAGGAATAGCGTGATGAGGAGCCCAGCGGGATTCCAGTTCTCGGCGAGCCACCTATGCATCCGCGCGGAAAACGCAAAGATCTGCTCCGTGTATGCTCCCTTCCAGGCAAGCATCAGGATTGCTGCCACGAGGAGATTGAGGCCTGTGAGGACTTCGGTCAGGGACAATCCGCGCTTCGGCAGAGCGAGCTCGATGAGACCTTCGAAGAGCACCCTGCCTGCCGCTTCCTTGCCGGCTTCCCTGCGCTCTTCTTCTCCGATTCTGCGGAAGAAGTCGTAGAACGGCAGTTCAGCCGCCCGCTTCCACCTGCCCCCCGTCACCTCCAGCGAGAACACAAGGGCGTCGGGGGGAACGTCTCCTCGAGAGACCCTAAGCTGCCACTCGCTCTCTGGGAAAAGGATTTCGCCCTTGGGCGTCAGCACCCGGACCATCGGTCCTCCCGCTTTCGATGGTTCCGCCGGGTCCGTGCGTACGAAGCGCGCGCCACGGTCGGGATTATCAGTGGCGCCAGATTCCTTCGCAACCGGCGTCCTGAGAGCCCAGCTGTATTGGAGTTGCAGGCGGTGAGAGGTTAGACTCCTCAATCCGATCAACGAGGCCGTCGGTCGGTGGGCAAGCAGCAGGCTTCGAGGCGCCGGGGCTTGGCCCCCGGATCCGTGGAGCCACAGGCAAGTCCAGCCAGGAGGTGTCGCTATTGAACGGAGTGTTTGTACACCCCCAGGGCATCAATGAATCGGATCAGGTAGGCGAGGGCACGCGCATTTGGGCATTTGCACACGTGATGAAGGGGGCGGTCGTAGGCAGGAACTGCAACATTGGTGAGGGCGCTTTCGTGGAGGGAGGCGCTGTCCTTGGGAACTACGTCACAGTCAAGAATGGCGTTTGTGTGTGGGAACTAGTCACGTGCGAGGATTATGTGTTCCTTGGCCCCAATGCTGTGCTTACGAACGACCCGCTTCCCCGCAGCCACCCTGAGTTCAAAGGGAAGAAGGAGAACTGGCTGCCGACGCGGCTGTGCGAGGGTGCTACGGTGGGTGCGAACGCCACGATCGTCTGCGGCGTCACCCTGGGCAGGTGGAGCTTCGTCGGTGCTGGGGCCGTGGTGACGAGGGACGTTCCGGCGCACGCATTGGTCGTGGGTGTCCCGGCCCGTCAGGTGGGCTGGGTTTGCCGATGCGGTCGGCGGCTGACCGACGATCTCGTGTGCACTGAGTGCGGGAGGAAGTTCAGGGAGACCAAAGATGGCCTCGAGGAGGTCTGAGGCCGCTCATGGCATCGGTCCATGGCTTGCTGGTAGAAGCACTGACGCGGAGGCTGCCAGTGGGCAGTCGCTTGCTCGGAGTGCGAACGAGCGGTTTCGAGGAGGTTGTTCTCAGCCTTTCGCCTCCGCAGGCAGATGGACACCGCGGGGGGCTCGCACTTCACCTGCTCCTGTTGGCCCCGGTTCCGCTCTTCTGGCTCGAGGGGGCACGTGAGCACCGAATGCCCTCCGAGGGCTTCGAGGGATGGGTCAACAGCCGGCTGGCGGGCTCGAGGCTGCTGGCCGCAGATGCGGGTGCCTCGGGACGGGTCCTTGCGCTCCGCTTCGAGGGCCCCCCGGCGGCGGATCCTCGCCGCTGGTCGCTGCTTCTAGACCCCCTGCCCAACGCCTGCAGGGTTCTCATCCTGGACTCCTCAGGCATTGTGGCACAGCGCTTCCCGCCGCCAGCCCACGGGTTTCCCAGGGGCCGAGGGAAGCCCGGCGAGGCCTACAAAGAGCCAGACCCCGCGTACCAAGAGCCCTGGGTCTCACTCTGCGAAGGTAGCTGCGAGGAAGACGCTGCCTCGGGACGGCTGTGGGTGCTGCTTCCCTCTCTGGATGTAGCCGCTGGGCAATGTGTCCTGTCCCCCCTGCCCCTCCCGGCGGGTGCGGAGGGCACAAGCAGTGGGCCGTACGAGCCCCTTGAGGCGGCCCGGCGATGTGCACGTTGTACGGTAGCTGTTTCCCGCTGCCTCCGGGTCCGCAATCGGCTGACGGGGCTCCTTAGGGAGGAGCGCCGCCGCCTTTCCGAGCTCCTTGAGAGGGTGAGGCAGGAGGTAGCTGAGGCCGAGAAGGGGAAGGTGATCAGGCGCCAGGCGGAAGCGCTTCTGATTCATGCTGGGCGCCTGGGCAAGGGTGAAACCAGGGTGAGTCTGCCCGATCCTCTGGAGCCCAAGAAATACCTCCATGTGGATCTCGACCCTGCCCTTTCCGGGCCTGAGAACGCGGCCCGGCTTTTCCGGTTGGCGTCAAAGCTCGAGCGGGCGTTGAGCAAGCGCCGGAGGCGCTTTGAGGAAGTGGAGTCGCTCCTGGCTGGGGTGGACCATCTCCTTGGCCTTACAGGCCGGCTTGTGCCGCGACCGTTTGGAACCGACTCGGGTGGTGAGGTCTCCTGCCAAGGTGCCATTGGGCTCCTTGAGTACGTAGGGCGCCTGCGCGAGGAGAGCTCCGGGCTCTCTATCCAGGGCCGTGCTGAGGATCTGGCCAGCAGGGTTCAGAGCGCGTTGGCGGACCTGCGGCGGCCCCTCCAGCGTGAGGGGTTCGGGGCGAGAAGGTCGGCACACGAGGTGGGCGGGCGCTCGGAAACTGACGAGGGCGCCGGAAGCATCCACCCCAGACGCTTTGTTGTCTTTGGGGGGTGGACGGTCTTAGTGGGCAGGAACAATCGAGAGAACGACATACTGACCCACCAAGTCGCAAGCCCTAGGGACCTCTGGTTCCATGCCAGGGGGGTCTCTGGCAGCCATGTGGTGCTGAGGCGCTCCGGGAGGAGTGACTCCCCGAGCATGGAGGCCATCGAGCAGGCTGCCTCCATTGCCGCCTACTATAGCAAAGCCAGGGCCTCGGGCATGGTGCCAGTCATCTACACCGAGAAGCGGTACGTGAGGAAGCCACGCCGGGCCCCGGCCGGCGCTGCGGTATGCATTCGCGAGAAGGTGGTGCTCGTAGAGCCTCGGCTGCCGGCGGGGCATTAGTTGGGGGGAACGGTTCGGGGTAGCGGCTTCTGGCGTGGAAGGCACACGCTTTGTGACTTTAAGGAGCTGGGAGCGAGGCTCGGTGCACCTGAAATCGGTTATGCCGCCGGCCGAGGGCGGAACTCGTGTGTACGATGGTTTGCGTTTGCTGCTGCAGCCCCGGTGCACAGCCCTTCACTCCTAGATGACTGTCGTCCTCGCCCGGCCGAGGTTGCGAATGAATAATTCAGCTGGCAAATGGGCCGCCGAAATGTTATAACCTAGCTGCCGCGGGTTGGCTGAGCTGACCGGTGCGCAGTCCCACCCCGTCAGGCGAACACTTTTCGCGTGTGCAGCGGAGCGAAGTTCGACGGGGATGCGGCGCACGGACGGGGGCTTGATTGAACACCCTGGCATCCACAGCGGTTGCACACTTTGCAGCGTTGCTTTACAACATTGTGTATAAGTGCGCAACCTACGGGGCCGCCTCTAGCAGCAGCGCTTGGACAACGGGGACTTCGAGGGACCGGGCAAGGGGCTAGATCCGGCTGGTGGTCTCCTTCCTGGCGGAGAGGCCGCCGTTGAGCTCGTACCTCGAGGGCGGCGGTGTCTCGCGCGCCCTGCTGTCCGGTCGCTGCGGGACATGACCGTCAGCTCATCCAGCCCGCGGTTTTTATTTGCCTCTCTCACCTTGCCCTTCTGCTACGACGATCCACTCCACCCACATGCTGGATGGGAGAATGCCCACTATGGTTTTCCCCTCAGCCTCCGTGCGACGGGCCACCGCGAGGCAGGCAGCGGCCACGGCACCAGACGAGATGCCGGCAGGTATCCCCTCTAGGCTGCGCAGCTTCCAGGCGGTCCTTGCGGCCTCTTCATCGCTGATGCGGATTGTTTCGTCTATGAGGTATAGGTCCAGTACTCTCGGGACGAACCCAGCTCCGAGGCCTCGTATACCATGGCGGCCGGGTCTCCCCCCTGAGAGCACGGGAGATCCGGATGGTTCGACGGCTATGACCACGATTTCGTTCTTTTGTCGCTTCAGGAACCGGGCCGTTCCCGTCAGGGTGCCGCCTGTGCCTACACCGACAACCAGGTAGTCGACCGTTCCGTCGCTTTGCCTCCAGATCTCCTTTGCGAGACCTCGTTCGTATGCGAGCGGGTTGTGTGGATTACTGAACTGATCGAGGAAGAAGGAGTCCTCTTCACTCTCGTGGATCTTAGAAGCGTGGGCGACCGCGTCGTTCATGTTGCCGGGGACTAGTTCCACGCGTGCGCCCAAAGCCTCTATGAGTTTGACAAACACAGGTGGTGTGGATTCGGGCATCACGAGCAGCGCGCGGAGGCCCTTGCTTGCGCAGGCAAGAGCGAGGGATATCGCGGCATTGCCGGCGCTTGCTTCGATGATCAACGTCTCTGTTCCTATCTGCCCCACCGAGATAGCGTGGCCCAGCATGGAAGCAATGGCGCGATCCTTGAGGCTTCCGCCGGGGTTGAGGCCTTCATACTTGAACAGAACCTCGGCGCCGGTCCCGGAACACAGGTGCGGGCAGCGAAGTAGGGGCGCGTTAAGGGAGACCTCTGCGATGGAGTCGACAACCTCCATGGCGGCGCGACCTCCTCAAAAAACAGAGCGCCGCCTCCTGCACGAGGAGACGGCGCATGCCGGAGCGCGTGGGCTAGTGCGCGACGATGACCTTCCTGGTACGCCGCGCCCGTGCAGTTTCAAGTGTAGCAAAATAGGTTCCGGGAGGCAAATGCTGCCCGGCTGTGTCGTGCCCATCCCAGGGCACCTGATTGAACCCTCGGTCGAAGTAGCCCTCCGCAACCACTCTGACAAGGCGGCCATCTGGGCCGTATATGCTGATCCGAGCCGCACCTTCTGACTCGAGGCGGAAGCGGAGCAGGGTCCCGTCCGAGAAGGGGTTGGGAACATTCGGTGCCATGAATGTCCCTCCCACTGCTTCGCTCGGATCGTCATACACTGCGGTGGGATCGAGATGGATGACGACCATCTCTTCGGGATCGCTCACTCCCAGGTTGTACGGATCGCCAGAAGCTTCTTCCACCCAGGGGCAGGGTTTCTCGCTCCAGCCATGTGTGACCCGTTCGGCGTTGATGTACTCGCGTGCCCAGTACTCGTTGGTCACGGGGTCGGTGCTCACGAAAAGGGTGTTGGGGGTCTGCTCTGGGAATGTGTTCCATACCTGAGGCGGCTCTCCGGGTCCCCCGTTGTACGTTCCGCGTATGCCGTCCATGACTATCAGTGCCGTCTTGTCTTTCACGTTGACGTCTGAGTTCACAGTTAGCATCCCGGGGATGTTTCCGCACAGGCTGGGCGGGCAGCAGGATCCGTAGTGGTTCTTGAGTGCAGTCGTTATTTGGTTGTCCGGGTTGCTATGACTCTTGAGGGCTGGCACGTTGATTATGTAGTCGGCGTTCAAGAGATGATTCGAAAGCTGGTGGCCTCCGTAGACGTAATATCCTGACTGGCAGTCGGCCGAAGACGACAACACGGGATGGTTGCCGTCGAAGTCGAAGTTCTCTTCAGTGTAACCGTGAGATGAGAGGCTGTGGTTGTCGTAGATAGTTACGTTGGAGATGTCGTAGCTGCCGCCCAACATCATGTTCAATCCTGAGACGATTGCGCGTACTGTTTCCCACCTTGTGTCAGTGGGACCGATACAGTTCACCTTTATTGCGATCTTGCTATCGCTCTGAATACCGGGCAGCAGAGACTCAAAGGCAAGCCCAATGTCTTCTATGCCGGTCAAGTATCTTATGGCCTCATGGAGCAGCCGCTCGACCGCGTCTGGATCGATAGTCGGCGTATGGCCCTGCATGAGCGGATCATGGGCGATCACGATCCGTCCCGGCATCGTGTTGCTTCGCGCCGTGACCTCAGCATGTGCTCGTCTGGGCGCAAAGACCCTGGGGCCTACCGCGGCTGCGGCGAGTACTACGCCCGATGTCTTAAGGAACTGACGTCTACTAGTTGCCTTTTCCTTCATGCGACCCTCCCCCCGAGAAGCCTTGGGACGCTGCCGTGCTGCGACCTGTGTCCTGCAACCTCCTGCGGACTGTGTGCTATTGTAACACAATGCTGGCAGGTCCGTACCATTTCCAGTTCCGGGCCGCATGTCGACATGCTATCTCAGCACCAGCATTGGAACCGACCTTCGGGTGGCCGAACGGCTTGGGGAGGAAATGACCCTACAGTAGTACAAGCCGCTCGAGACCGGTTGGCCAAGCCTGTCGAGCCCGTCCCAGGCGAAGAATCCGCTGCCGCCGGCGCGGCTTGAGGGCAACAGCGATCTCACTAGCCTCCCTGTGGGGTCAAATATCCCGAGAACGAGGGTGGCTTCACCTTGCCCAGCGATGCGGAATGGGATTCGTACTTCGGCGTAAGCCGGCACGGGGTTGGGCCTGGGGGAGAGGATTTCCGCCCGCACTTTCGCTGCGATTTCCTTCACTGAGGAGGGGATGCTGAACAGGTAGTCCCAATCCAGCTCGAGCTTGGGTAGCATCTCGTCTGGCATCCTTCCGGTGAACCAGAACGTCATCTGGCGCCGGCCTCTGAATCCTACGAGCACGATGTGCATGTCCCCAAACTGATAGGCCGTCTGCCACAGCCCCTCCATCGTGGCTCTGATGCCATGTTCTGGGTCTAAGCTCTCGTAGTAGTCGACCCAGGGCTCGATGCCGCTCTTTCCGTCTATGTCGCTGTTGTTGGTGCTTATGACGTGCCCGTCCATCCACTCCGGCTGCGGCCTGCGGACATCGTAGAAACCGTTCGCCTTCGACGTCTTGATCACCCCTGCGCCGCCGTTAGGAACGTAGTAGTTCAGAAAGCCACCTGTTGCGACGTCGTAATTCGAGAGCTCTACGAAGACGCTGTCCAGGTGGGTGAGTGGGTCGTCGGGAAGGTGCATAGTGAGCGCGTATCTGCACGCCATAGTGCGAGGCAGGGCGTCTGGGTGATCTGGCCCGAGCGAGGAGTTCCAGTCGTGCAGTGATGCTGTCGTCCCGTACTCGTTCACTCCAGTAACCGAGCTGACGTAGCCCGGGAAACCAAAGTTCACCCAAAGTGGCGAGCCGTCGGTGGGTTCCCACGCGCAGATTACGTGATGCCACTGCTGGGTGACCTCGGGAGGGAGCGTGAAGAACTGGAGCTTGCGAGCCGAGAGCGTCGCGTAGGGCGGCTCTACCAGATCGTCCCAACAGCATGTGGACCTGCAGGAGAAGCTGTATGCCCAATCCCCGAAGGTACAGCATGCCTTCAGGTCAATGACATCCATCGAAGTAGATGGATACCAGTGGCGGACGCCTTCAAGCATGGCCTGGAGCTCCACTTCGCTTGCCTCGGGGAGGAAGGTCCAGCCGGCGACCTTCGACCTGATTGCAGGCCAATAGGTACCGAAGACGGAGAGGAACTGCTCGTAGCCTAGCTGTATGTAGTCTGCTAGCATATAGCCTACGGCGTAGCCCATTTCCTCGTGGCTACCCCACACGTGCAGGACCGTATATCCACGCCCTTGAGCGTCGAGCTCCTGTTCTAGGATGACACCGTTGACCTGCTCCTGCCCG
>CAYMBA010000111.1:0-951 GCA_964388535.1 uncultured bacterium
CACCCCTTTCCGCGGGACCCTTGCCCGCCTTTAGTCTTAGCACTCCAAGTGGTTCCTCTCTAGGGGCGCACTTCAATCTTTCTGAGCACATCCCCAATAGTGCCAAGGGCGGGCAGTTTTCTCTGGAGTTCCCTATGGCGCCCTTCGGCGAAAATGGCACATAAGGGATGATCCTGCAGGAACCGATCCCACCAGTTGCGCGAGGGATCTGGCAGTGAGAAGAAATCCTCGGCCTCAAGCGCCTCCCGGACCCTTTCGTGATGTCTCCTCTCCAGGATCTCCCGCCATCGCTCGAGGCCTGCGCCGTTGCCCCCGGCGGTCATGCGGTCTATCCAGTCCAAGCACTTCCGCTTTGCCTCGGGGTCGGCTAGACAGCGTTTCAGCCCCTTGCCGACCCAGAGCCAGCTCCTGGCGGTCAGCCCTCGGTGGTCTTTGGGAAGAAGGACGGCGAGCAATTTCTCGTCCACCGTTTCTTTCCTTCCAAAAGGATCTCCTTCTTTTCTTTCGAAACATTGAAATTATAGCATCGGCGGACCTATAATTCAGGACGCTCCCCAATGCACCACCACCTTGAAGTACTGGCCAGAGGCTCTCCAGCGGGCAGGCTGTCCTGGGACCGACAACGGCGAACATCCATCTTCAACTATACCGCGGATAATCCCATCTCCCTCACCATGCCCTATTCCCCGGAGAGCTACGTTTCCGTACACCACCTCCATCCTGTGTTCGATGCCTTTATCCCTGAAGGGTGGCTCTTCGAGGTCCTGAAGAACCTCCTCAGGAAGGAGTTCGGCGAAGCTGATGATTTCGCCATCCTGCGGGCTCTTGCTCCCAACGTGGAGGGCTACATCACTTTCAGGGTGCCCGGGCAGCAGGCCGGAGAACAGCCGCCCACTCACACCCTTGAGGAGGTGCTGGAGGGGGAAGGTGAAGACCCCTTCAGACGCCTGG
>CAYMBA010000111.1:961-8923 GCA_964388535.1 uncultured bacterium
CGCGATCTCCGGCATTCAGCCGAAGGTGCTGGCCCCTCTTGCCCAACGGAATAGGCCCGGTAGGAGGGACTACCCGATCAAGACCTTCGGGCCGGAGTTCCCCCACCTGGCGGAGAACGAGTACCATTGCATGAGGGCAGTCAGAAGGGCGGGGGTGCCCACCCCCAGGTTCTGGCTCTCCAGGGACAGGCGGCTGTTCGTGGTGGAGAGGTTCACCTACGACGCGCAGAACGACCGCTTCCTCGCCTTTGAGGAGTTCTGCGGACTCTTCGGCTATGTGAGGGACCAGAAATACAGGGGCAGTTACGAACAGATCGCCAGGGCTCTGGCGAAAATGTCCTCGGAGCCGGAGCAGGACCTCGGGCAGCTGTTCCGGCTCCTGGTGCTGTGCTTCCTGCTGAAGAACGGCGACGCCCACCTGAAGAACTTCGGCGTGCTGTACAGCGACCCCTACCGAGGTGGCGTAAGGCTCGCCCCGGCCTACGACGTGGTCTGCACGGTGGTCTACCTCCCCCGGGATAAGCCGGCGCTGTCCATGTTCGGCAGAGGGGTCTGGTTTTCCAAAAAGGAGCTCGTGGAGTTCGGGCGGCGGTTCTGCTTGCTGTCTCCGGACAGGGCCGACGAGCTCTTCGAGGAGTGCGAAGAGGCCGTCTGGCAGGCTATTCGGGATGTGGAGCAGGACGAGGGCATGGATCGAGCCTTCGCGGCCAGGCTGGCTTCGATATGGCGATTTTCCCTGGACAGGAACTTAAAAGAGACGTTCAGAGAGGTGCCACGGGATGTATTTCTGGGAGATAGGGCCGAAGATCAGGGAGGCACGCCGGTTGAGGGGCCTCTCGCAGGAAGCCCTGGCTGAGAAGGTCGGGATCAGCCGTCAGACGCTGTCCAAGCTCGAAAGGGGTTCCCTCGGGAAAGTCTCCCTGCTCGTCTTTCTCCGCGTCCTCAATGCCCTGGGACCGGAGATTGAGCTCCGCCCCAAAACACGGAAGCTCTTCCGGACCCCGGAGGAGCTGAGGGGCGAAGAGGTGATTCACTGATACACACGGTTTACGATCCCAAGCAACCGGGAAGCTACCTGGTTCCCTTTTTATAGCTCCTAATGTTCTCGGTATGAAACCGAAGGGGGCCTCGTTAATATCCCCTAACCCAGAAGGCGGCTCAGAAGCCGTTCTCGTGGATCACTTTGGAGGTTATACGCAACATCTTCAATATTTGCATCAAAGTGCGTATAATAAACCAATGCAGCGGCTCGATCCCGCCCTGCACGTGCTGTTTTCCGAGTTTCGGGAGACGGTTTACGCCCGCGTTGCCCTGGAGGAGGACCTGAGGGCATCCCGGGGAGCGCCGGTTCGCAAGACCGTGAAGGGGCGGACTTACTGGTATCTCCAGACCGTGAAGGAGGGCCGGCGCGTCCAGCGCTATCTGGGCCCGGATACCCCCGAAGTGAGGGCCCTGGTCGAGGACCTCAGGAAGGCATCTGCTGAGAAGAGGGCGCTCGTGGCGAGTCTCAGACGGCGGGAGGCGGAACTGGCGAGGACCCTGAGGGCGGCGGGGCTGCCTACGCTACCGGGGCCGATCTTCAGGGTTGTGGAGGCCCTTTCTGCCGCCCGCGTCATCTGGAAAAGAGGGCTACTTGTGGGGACCATGGCTTTCGGCGCCTATGCGGGTATGCTCGGCTGGAGGTGGGATCGGCCTTCGGTGAGGGCCTCCGAGGTAGAGGTCTTATGCGGAAGTGACGAAGCCACCTCCCTCCCCCCTCGGGTGAGGCCGCTGTCCATCCCCTGGCTGGCAGACCTACTCGTCCAGAACCCGGCGGATACCGTCCTGATCGGCGAGCGGCGCGGGGGCCCGTCACGGTACCGGACCCCGCACGCTTCGCCCTCCACAAGCTGGTAGCAGCGGCCGACCGCCCCCCGACGGAGCACGAAAAGAGGCAGAAGGACGTAGCGCAGGCTGTCCAGTTGATCTCAGCGCTGCTTGAGGACCGCCCGGAGGACCTGCTGGAAGCCTGGACTGCCTTTCGCGAAAGCGGCCGCGGAGCGAGAAAGCGCCTGGAGGGCGGCCTGGCCCTTCTGCCCGAGGACCTGCGAGGCAGACTTGAAGACCTTCTGGCATCCGGCACCAAGCTGGACAGCACACCATTGCCCTGACAGACACCCGGCCGGATGTTTCCTTGCCCAGCCACTAAGGGGTTATAATTAACAAAAATGTTAATCATCTTTCTCCGGCAATGGCCCGGAAGTTAGCGCCGCTCAGGGAGCGTCTGTTCTTTACGGTGGAGGACGTGGCCGAGCTGTTCGGCATGGATCGCAGCTCGGCCAGGGTCTTCTGTCACCGGCGCACCAGGGACGGCAGTTTCCTCCGCCTGAAGAAGGACTTCTACGTCCTGGAGGAGAGGTGGAGCAGCTACTCCCTGGAGGAGCTGCTTCGGATCGCCAACTTCCTCCAGGTGCCCTCCTACGTGTCCCTGATGACGGCCCTGTCCCTGCACGGGGTGACCACCCAGGTGCAGCGCGACTACTTCGAGAGCGTTTGCCTTCGGCGGAGCGTCACCTATTCGGCCGGGGGGAGGCGGTTCGTGTTCCACAGGGTCAAGGAGAGCTACTACTTCGGCTTCGAGAACCGTAATGGCGTGTTCATCGCCTCCGGGGAGAAGGCGTTCCTCGATGCCGTCTACCTGTGGTCCTTCGGGCGCTACGCCTTCGACCTGGCCTCCCTGGATCTGGAGAAGCTCGACAGGGAGACCGTGGTGAGGATGGCCGAGGCCTTCCCCCGCAGGACCAGGGCTGCCCTGAAGAAGATATGGAAGAACTGATAGCGCAGGAGCGGTTCGAGATCGAGGTCCTCTACAGGCTCCGTTCCTCCCGGTTGCTGGACTCCCTGGTATTCCTCGGAGGGACCATGCTGCGCCTCTGTTTCGGACTGGAGAGGTTCTCGGTGGACCTGGACTTCTGGCTGAGGAGGGGTGTGGACCCCGGGAAGCTATTTCCCAGACTGCGGGAGGCGTTCGCAAGGTCCTATGCGATAGAGGACTGCCAGGACAAGTCCCACACGATGCTGTTCGAGCTCAGGTCCGGGGGCTATCCCCGCAGTCTGAAGGTGGAGATAAGGAAAAAGGAGGTCCCCAGGAACATCCGGGTTCAGCAGGCGATAGCCCACAGCAGGTACTCCAACCTTCAGGTCCTCGTGAGGGTCGTCTCCCCGGAGGACATGATGAGGCTCAAGGTCGATGCCTTCCTCGGGCGCGGCGAGATAAGGGATGCCTACGACATGGAGTTTCTGCTCCGCCGGGGTGTGGAGCTGGACGCCCCTGTGGACAAACTCAGGGCCCTCCTCGGGAGGATAGAGGCCCTCACCCGGCGCGATTACGCCGTCAAGCTGGGCTCGCTGCTTGAGGAACCCCTGAGGCGTTATTACCTGAACGAGGACTTCCGGCTCCTGAAGGCGGCCATACAGGCCAGGCTCTCTGAGGACCGCCGTCCCGGGCCGGTCCCTTGATGCCATCTGAAGCAGGCAACTGGACCCCTTCTGTGGACGGTGCGGCTTTGCGGCCCTTCTGTAAATAACTCAGCCGTGCGACAAGAAATCGGGTGAGCTGAAAGCTACGGTACCGTCGACCGGTTTTCCGGCCTGCTGAGCGAGAAGACAGCGTGGGCGTAAAGCTGCCTTTTAAGTTCCAGCCGGCGGACCTCAAGACATGCAGCGCCTGCTGAAACCAGCAGGGCGTCCTTCCATATTACATATGAGATGACTTACATGGCAATTTGCTGGTGCAACAGGGCCGTGGATACAGCCGTAATAGCACGCATGCGGGGGCTGTCCTCAGGGCCCGCGGTTTTTCTAAGACCGCTGAGCCCCCGGTTTGAAGCTTTACTTCCACAACTTTCCGTCTCTGCTGATCCTCATTTCTTACCTGTAGCTTTGAGGTTTGAGGCAGTTGACATCTGTCAAAGATAGTCTATGTCATAGTCCATAGCGGACAGGCTGACGAAGCTAGACAAGGGATGAGGGAAGAAGGGAGTTGATCTTCGAGAGGATATGGCGGTTTTGCCTTCGTTTCCGTGGCCTCGTGGGGCTTGCAAAGGGTGAAAGCAGGCAGGTTGCTCTCGTTGGGCGGTCGCGTGAACGTGCAAGGCAGTGGTCTCGTCTCTCTCCATCAACAGAAACGGGCCCTCGAAGGGCAGTTGGATTTCGAGGCCGCCCAGGTGACCATTGAGGCAGCCGAGGCGGGCTGTGAGGTGGTATGGGTGGACGACCTGAAGGTGCTGAAACGGGCTGCATCCTTTCGGGACCTCAGCCCGACGAGGGCGTTGATCCTCGCGGGGCTCCTGCAAAGGGGCATCGCGGGGATATACACCACCGACGAGGTCCTGGCCCGTGAGGCCGTCAGGCACGGGCTGGAGCTCGTCGCGGAAAGGGGGCGTTGATATGCTGGGCTTTGGCTTCGGCGACAGGGGCCCGGGTATCGGTGCCGGCATCGGCCTCATCATGGTCTTCGTGCTCATCACGCTCGCCATGGTGGGTGCCTTCGTCACCTTCTTCATCGTCCTACCCCTGGTGATCTTCTGGAAGTGGTTCCGCGATCCCCACAGGGCCCTCGGCAGGGACTACTTGCTGATGTTCTTCGGTGCTGCCGCCATACCTCCGGTGCTCCTCCTCGTGGCACCTGCCCTCGCCAAGCTGGCCGACGGCGGTCCCTACTACACCTGGTTCTTCAAGCAGATCCTGCCCAACAACCTGCCGTGGAAGGTGCCTCTCACGCTTCACTACTGGATGTTCGGGCTGCCCACGGTGGTGGCCCTGGTGGTGCTGATCCTGACCGCTGTGGAGCTGGTGATCTTCGGGCCCGACTCGGATTTGCCGGCCGTCCGCTTCGTCCAGAGGAGCTGGATCCCGGCGGGATGGCCGCTTCTGGCCCTGCTGGCCTTCCTGGCCGTGGGGGCGTACTACCCCGAGACTTCCGTCTTCGGCAAGCTCGGGCTCACCCAGTCCTTCCGTCCGGCCGACAGGGACCGGCTGTTCCGGACGATATGGAGCTACGCCGCCTTCATGCCCGCGGTCGTCACTGTCCTCTACCTGATCGTCCGCATGGGGCTGAAGGGGTTCGTGGTCATGGTCAAGGACGACATCGGTGCGGTCACCGACCGCCGGAGGGCCCTCAAGGGGCTGGTGATCTCCCTGGCCCTGGCGGGGCTGCTTCTGGGAGGCTGGAAGACGGGATTGCTGTCCAGGGCCTACTACGCCGCCTTCAGGCCCGCCCTGGTCAGGACGGCCCCGACCGACTGGGCTGCCTTGCAGGCGAGGAAAGCCCGCACCTTCGGGGAGCTTGAGAAGCGCCTGCCCTACGTGGCGAGGCGCGGGGCGCACGTGCCCCTTCCCACCTTTGGGGAGCAGCCCCGGTTCACCACCGCCACCGAGAGCTGGGCCTTCGGCTTCCCGCTGGTGCTGTGCCTGCTGGTGGCCTTCGTCGCCCTGGGGCACTCCATCTGGGGCCCCGAGCCGGAGTTCGAGCTGGAGAGGCGGAGGAGCCTTCAGGAGCCGTCGCTGGAGGACGGGCTTTCCATGAGGACGAAGGCGGTGGTCGCCTACCTGGCCCACCATACCGACCTGTTCGACGTGCCCATCGTTATCGAGAAGAAGGGGGGCAAGAGGGAAAGGGGTGAAAAAGATCTTGAGGGCGGGTCAGATCCTGGAGTGCGTGGCTAAACAGCATCGTATTCTGCCGGGAATTCTCCAAGACGAAATCAAACTCTTGTGTCAGGGGCTGGATTCTCTTTCGCGGCAGATCGGCATAAAGGGGGCTATCCTGTTTGGCTCGCGAAGTACAGGCCGATTTAAGGCCTTCTCGGATTGGGATGTACTCCTTGTGCTGAAGGATAAGGAAACGAAAGAGGTGAGGGAGCAGGTGGCAGAATGGCAGGCCAGCTTGCTGCTGGATTTCGGACTGGATGTGCAGGTGATCATAAAGGGGTACGAGGAAGTTGTGCCTTGGCCATTGTCCGAGGAAATCCTAAAAGAAGGGGGCATACTGTATGTCGCGGAGGACTGAATCGCCGGAGTCGGAGCTTTACGATGAGTATGCGAGACACTGCTTTGAGCGGGCGGTAGAGAGCTTCAAGTCCGCCGTTCTCAACTTCTGCGAGGAAAACTTCAATCCGTCGGTCTCCCGTGCTTATTACGCCGTGTACCACGTTGCTAGGGGGCTGATTGCTCTAAAGGGTGTCTGTGCGAAGAGACACGACGAGGTCAGGGGGTACTTCTACCTTCTGTATATCAAGACCGGGGAGGTGCCCGACCGATGGCTGAAGACCTTCACGGACATGGGAGCCGAGCGGATAAAGGCCGACTTCGTGGTGCCCTACAGATTCAGCTCCGAGGAAGCGGCAGAAGCGCTGCGGCTGGCCTATGAGTTTCTGGAGGTAGGTGAGGACGTCTTTCTCCGTCTCCGCCCTGGGGTCAATGAGGAACTCGACTTTTTGGGGCAGGCAAGGAACCTATATTGTAAAGCGGGGGAGGCAGCCAAAAGGGTGAGAAATGGCTCCTCTACTGGAGGGTAGGTAGCACACGTGGAGGAAACGACTTCGCTGCACGTCTTGGTAGTCACCTGTGGCCGTGTTCTGTCCTACACCAAGCCCGGGCGACCGATTCTTGAGAGATCGGACAGCTCGAGATATCGTTGATAAAAAACAAAAAAGAAGACAGGAGGTATATAGAAATGGGCAGGCTCTTTGATCGTTTCATCCAGAAGCTGGTGGAAATTTCCCCGATCTATGTAGCCAACAAAAAGAGCCCCCGCGAGGTTATAGAGATTATCAGGAGATCCGTCGAGAGGGAGAGGCAGAGGGAAAGGGCGATGAATTCCAAATCCTACCAGCCGCCGAAAGGTTCTAACTAATAGCCAGACCGTAAACACGAGAAATTGAGAACAGATCGAGGTCCACTCGTACAAGCACGATGAAGGAACTTCCTCATTAATCGTTCAAGGACTGTGTTCGAACAAGCCGTTTAGCGGCCATCATTGAAATCGAACACTGTGCTGGAATAAGGTGTCTTTTTGCAAATGGAATAGACGAGGGGAGAGGCGGTGCGCATTCCTCGTGAAAAAATTCCTGGGTTGGTAGAAGCGGCTGAACGGGCCGCCGCTGTCGAGGAAAGAACACTTTTCGCCTACCTGTTCGGTTCTGCGGTAGAGGAGGACCTGCCGACGATCGGCGATCTGGACGTGGCGGTCTATACCTCGGAGGGCGACATATTCAAGATCGCAGCCGATATGGGGACTGCCTTTTCGAGGCTCACGGGACTCCCGGGAGACTTCCTTGACGTAAGGGACCTGAAGGAGGCGCCCCCATCGGCGGCCATGAAGATCGTGAAGACCGGCCGCCTTCTCTTCTGCCGTGACCCTCTGGAGCACGCTGAGTTCATAGAAAGGCTGTCCAACGAGTACCGCCAGATACAGGGATTGCTCAGGGAGGCTTACGGCCCCCCGATGAAGGTTGATCACGAGAGGTTGAGGAAGTATTGCATGGTGATACAGAAGAATCTCGCGGAGCTGGATCGGCTTCTGGCCGCGCACTCAGAAGGGGAAATACTAAGAGACCGGTTCAATCTGGCAGCCTTAAAGTACTTTCTGATCAAATTAGCGGATGCCATTGCAAAAGTCATCGTGCATCTTATGGCAAGACTGAAGGGAGAAATGGTCGAAAACTGCGTGGAGCTGATAGAGAAGGCCGATGAGGCCGGCCTCCTGCCCCCTGATGTTCTGCGGTCCCTGAAGCCGTTATTCTGGTTTCGGAATGCACTGATACACCAATTCCAAGAGATAGATGACCTATTCCTGATCCATTATTCTCGTGAGGGACTTGATGGTTTCCGGGAATTTGTGAACGCCGTTGAAAAGAAGTTCATTTGAATCGGTACAAATGCTTCCTGAGGCAGTACTGTGTTCGGTAAACACAACGCAAT
>CAYMBA010000112.1:0-8871 GCA_964388535.1 uncultured bacterium
CAACAACGACAAGAACAAGACAAAGCTCTCGAAGCGGAAGAACCCCACGTCTATCAACTACTACCGCAGAGCAGGATATCTCCCAGAGGCAATGCTCAATTTCCTTGCCCTCATGGGATGGTCTCCGCCGGAGGGAAAGGACGAGAAGTTCACGCTCGAGGATCTGATACGAGACTTTAGGCTCGAGGACATTTCCCTGGGAGGCCCCGTCTTTGATACGAAAAAACTGCGCTGGCTCAATGCACGATACATACGAGAAGACTATACCCCCGAGAAGCTGCTGGAAGCATTCAGACGATGGGGACTCAACGAAGATATGTTCAAGCGCATAGTTTCTCTCTTGCAGCCTCGTATAGAAACCCTGGCAGACTGGGGGTACCTCACCGCATTCCTCTTTGCCGACCAAGTCCCTTTGGATCCCAATGCACTCAGCCTCAAGGGAAAGAGCACGGAAGAGCTTGCGGATATTCTCCAAATGGCCGCGTGGCGGATGGAGGTCCAGCGGGACTTTTCACCGCAAGCGGTGGGTGAGATGTTCAAGGAACTCGCGGAAAAGCTGGGGATCAAGCTCCGAGATCTTACCAAGCCCTTCTATGTAGCGATAACGGGCTCACCAACCTCTATTCCGCTGTTCGACTCCATCTCGATCCTTGGATCCGACATGGTGCGAATGAGGCTGCGCAGAGCCGTCGAAGCGCTTGGTGGGATTTCTTCGAAGAAACGGAAGGAATTGGAGAAGCGCTATGAGGCGCTCTTTGGTCCCAGAGACTAGGCAGACCCTCCAACCCAGGGCGCATGCTCTTCTTCCACACCTAACGGCTCCTGCCCAAACCTCGTCCTCTGGGCCCTAACGTGGAAATGCTCGTGGAGAAACCCGTAGGACACGGTCATCCTATCGAGGGGACGCTTCCCACATTCCGATCTCGGGCGACCAGACTTCTCCCGCAGCGCCTTCGGAAAGCTCTCGGAAGGCTCCAAGATTCTCTGAGCCAAGCGGATGCCCTGCTGTTTGCTTACCTCCCCTCGCGTCCCCCACTTACCCACAACGCATCGGGGGCATCCGTCAGGGCACGGGCACCGCTTCGCAATCTCCATACCGTCAGCGCGGCATGGGCGATTGAGAATGGACCTTCGTGGCGCCAGAGCACACCCTGCCCTGTCTGCAAGGTGAGCTGCGAGGCAAGAGAGCCCTGGCCTCCCCAGGCGATCTGCGGGCAAGGCCACGCGGCCGGTTCATGTGGGGGGTACCGCAGTTTCTGCCTGGCACCTGCGGGGACTTGACAATTACTACAGATCCGCTAACATATTCCGCACTTGGAATATGGCTGCGCCTGCTGGAAACGGCCGGTATGGGCTGACCAGCCTGGAGATGCCAATGCGCAGAGGCTCGAACGCTGTTGCGGCCGAGGCTTTCAAGGCCCTAGGCCACCCCGTGCGCCTGGCGCTCCTGGCGGAGCTGGGGCGCGGGCCCAGGGGGGTCAGTGAACTCGTACACGCAAGCGGGGCGGCCCAGGCTACGGTATCTAAGCACCTTGCCGTGCTTCGACGTGCCGGGCTAGTCGCGTGCGAACCGCACGGCCGGTGCAGGGTATATTCGCTGGCAGCGCCGTCCAGGATCCTGCACCTAGCCAGGCTGCTTGCCTCGCTTGTGCCAGGACCTGGCAAGTCAGGCCAGGCCAGGTAGGAAGTCACCGCCTGCGGGAGTGCCACTCCTGGGTAGGATCTGGGCAAGGAGGCCGAGAAGCCTTGGCAGTCGATGGGGGAAACCGCGATGGAAGCTGCAACGCTGAAGAAAGCGACGGAGATTGAGGAGGCCATTGCTCAAACGGACGGGCTTCTTGCACTGTGTTTTGTGGGATCATTTTCGGCAAAGACACCTGAAGCAGTGAAGGCATTCGAGGAGTTTGCCCGAGAGAACCCCGAGGTGAGATCGATCGTCGTGGACGTGGCCGAGGTCAAGGGGCTGCATAAGCGATTTGGCGTTTCCGAGGTGCCGACGGTCGTACTCCTCAAGGAGGGCAAGGTCCAGCGGAAGGTAGTCGGTCTTCAGACAGCCGGCTACTATGAGCGGGCGCTACTTGGAAGTTCGGCACCTACACCGGGCAAAGACTCGGGCCGAGCTGCACGAAGCGTGACTGTCTATACCGGAGCGAACTGCCCGTGGTGCCGACGTCTGGTCTCTTACCTGCGAAGGCGAAGGGTACGCTTCACCGAGATCGACGTCTCGAAGGATCCCGGTGCGGCCCAGGCCCTTGTCGCGCGTACGGGCCACACCGGCGTGCCCCAGACGAGGATCGGGGACACGTTCGTTGTAGGCTTCAACAAGCCAAGGATAGATGAACTCCTCGGACTTGCGCCCGAAGACGAATAGGGGGCATGCTGCCCGCTCGTCCGGATGCGTCTTCCGGGGAAACTAGGCGAAGTGATTTCGAATGGAACAGTGGCTACTGAAGGAGGCGAGAAGACGATGAAACTGCAACCTCTCAACGACTACATACTCCTTCGCCCTGTGGAGGTCAAAGAAGAAACTGTGGGGGGTATCTACGTGCCGGAATCAGCGAGGGATGAGGTACCGGAAGGTATCGTGGAAGCCCTGCCCCCCGACCCACCGGAGGAAATCGCCATTGGGGACAGAGTCATATTCAAGAAGTACGCAGGCGAGGAGATAACAATCGACGGTGAAGAGTTCAGGCTGGTTCCCTCGGGCGACCTTCTCTGCAAGTATGTAGAGGCTGACAGCATCCCTGAATAGTTCCGTACTGCCCCAAGAAGTCAGCCACGGAAGACCCGCGAGGCCGCCGAGGAATTGGGCCAGGGGGCTCCGACTACGCAGGGGCCCCCTGGTATGGATCAGTTTCGAACGGTATCCCAATACAACCGCTACCCGCCACTGAGGGATTTCTTCCCTAGATCCAACCGCCGCTACCTTCCACCGACTCTTCCCGTCAGATACTTGAAGAAATCACCCTCGGTGGAAAGGACGAGTGTCGTCTTCTCGTCTATGCTCGCCTTGTAGGCCTCAAGCGTTTTCAGGAAGGCATAAAGTTCGCGTGCCGCGTCTGATCGGTCGTAGGCTCCAGCATAGATCGCAGTGGCCCGCGCATCAGCTTGCCCCATTATCTCCTGCGCACGCCTGTAAGCCTCAGAACGGATGCGCTTCAGCTCTTTCTCCTTCTCTCCCCGGATACGCGATGCCTCACCCTCACCCTCAGAGCGAAACCGGTCGGCGATCCGGCGACGCTCCGCAATCATGCGCTCATACACCTTCCGCCTGACCTCCTCGACATAGTTGATCCTCTTGAATTGTACGTCGAGGATCTCGATCCCGAGGTCCTCGGTTCTTTTTTGCGCTCTCTCCAACACCGCCATCCTGATCTTGTCCCGTCCCACCTCGATGTGCTCAAGCACGCCGGCTTCGTCAAGGCTCGATGAATCGGCAGCCACCGTCCTGTTCGTACTCCTTATCACCTCCACAAGATCATGATTGGCGATGGCATTGCGTGTCTCACCATCCAAGATGTCATCCAGCCTCGTCTGAGCTCCGCGCTCATCCCTGAGCCGCTGGAAGAACTTCAGCGGGTCGCTTATCCGCCAGCGGGCATACGTATCCACCCAGATGAAGCGCTTGTCCCGTGTTGGCAGCTCGTTGGCATCCCCATCCCACTCGAGGAAGCGTTTGTCGAACCGATGTACCTTCTGGATGATCGGTACCTTGACCTTAAGCCCCGGGGTAATAATTGGATCTCCAACCGGCTCGCCGAACTGTGTGATTATGACTTGCTCTGCTTCATTCACAATATAGAAGGCGTCTACCACCAGAATGAAAACTACGATTCCGACTATCAGCAGAAAGGTTCTCATCGCGCCGACCCCCCTCTTCTTGTCTCTGCGGACTCGTCCAGGTTGAGCAGCGGCAGAAGTGTCCGCAGATCCTTATCGAGTACTACCTTCCTGCTCACCCGAGGTAGAATCTCCTCCATTGTCTCTAGATAGAGACGGCGTTTCGTAACCTCCGGAGCCTTGACGTACTCTTGAAGGAGGGCCACGAAACGGGCAGAGTCACCACGGGCCCGATTGATTCTGTCAACCGCGTAGCCTTCGGCTCGCCGTATCGTTTCCTGCGCTTCGCCTCGCGCTCTCGGAATGACCTTGTTGTATTCCGACTGAGCCTCGTTTATGAGCTTCTGTTTCTCCTGCTGAGCTTCGTTCACCTCGTTGAACGATGGCTTCACCGGGTCAGGAGGATTCACATCCTGAAGCACAACCTGTTCAACCTTTATTCCTGTTTCATACTGGTTGCAGAGCTCTTGGAGCTGCTGCTCAACCAAAGCCGCGACCTCCTGGCGGCCAATAGTCAAGACCTCGTTCACCGTTCGATCCCCGACCACCTTCCGCATTACAGCCTCGCTCATTGCTCTGAATGTGTCCCACACGTTGCGCACGCGAAATAGGAACTTGTACGGATCGACCACCCGGAACTGGACCACCCATTCAACCACCGCAGCGTTGAGGTCGCCTGTCAGCATGTTGGACTCACCCTCGTAGCCCGCTGTCGTGTACTCGCTCCTGACGCCAGCGGAAACCGTGCGGAACCCGAACTCGGCCTTAAGCTGACGCTGGACGGGTACCTTGATGACAGTCTCAACGCCGAACGGGATCCTGAAATGCAGGCCCGGAGGACTCTCTCTTACGAACCGACCGAAGCGTAGGACAACCCCCACCTCCTCCGGACCCACAGTGTAGAAACCCGTAAGCACGACAATGCCCAGCAGGATCAAGACTCCAAGGATCCTGAGCCCGCGCGGAGAGAGGCTGGGCATCTTTACCCTTGCCCCTCCACGTCCAAAGTCTATGTGCTCTACCCGCATTACGGACCTCCTCTCCGAAAACACAACCCGGACGGAGCCGACCCGAGCCAACCGCGCTCGCCTCCTAGTCTCAAAGATGCCCCATGGCCGCACGGCCTACAAGCGGCTGGCCCAAACACGCTGGGGACTCATGTGGCCTGTGCCGCCTTCTCGCCAGCCCGGATTGAGACTCCTCTGTCCCCCGACATCCCCTCAAGGCGCCCGATCGAAACGTCAAAGGAGGCGTCAGTTGCCCAAGACGGAAGCCCCGGGCAGCAGCGCTACACGGCGCCACCCCACCGAGCGGGATCACAATGGCAGCAGGGCCCCGGCATGGGACCGTCCGAACAGGCAGACTGACCAGATCTGGGCTACTCTGGCCTTGATCTCCTGCCCGGGGAACCAGCCCAAGTGCCACCCAAGGAGACGGGCCGGAGCCAAGCAGGAAACCCCGAAGGCAAAACTGATCGAGAAGATTCGATAAAGTCACCTCGAACTGGCTTGCCCGGTTGAGCCCTCAGTGCTACCCTCTTTGGCTGTTTTTGTTGGGCCCGCTGTGCACAATCCAAAAGCGAAACTGGTCATAGGGAGGAAAGACGCCATGTCCGAATCGGTTGCCGCCTTCATGGAGCAGGTAATCAAGAAGAATCCTGGTGAGAAAGAGTTCCACCAGGCGGTTCAGGAGGTTGTCGAGTCGATCTGGCCTGTCATCGAGAAACACCCGGAATACCGGAAGGCCAAGATCCTCGAGCGCATCGTCGAGCCCGACCGGGTGATCATGTTCCGGGTACCGTGGGTGGATGACAATGGCGAGGTGCATGTCAACCGCGGCTACAGGATCGAGATGAACAACGCCATCGGCCCGTATAAGGGCGGGCTCAGGTTCCACCCGAGTGTGAATCTGGGGATCCTCAAGTTCTTGGCTTTCGAGCAGGTGTTCAAGAACAGCCTAACGACCCTCCCGATGGGCGGCGGAAAGGGTGGATCGGACTTCGACCCGAAAGGCAAGAGCGACTTGGAAGTAATGCGCTTCTGCCAGAGCTTCATGAATGAGCTCTTCCGCCACATCGGTCCCAACACCGACGTTCCCGCCGGGGACATCGGAGTCGGTCGCCGAGAGATCGGCTTCCTCTTTGGACAGTACAAGAAGCTAGTCAACGAATTCACCGGCGTCCTGACAGGCAAGGGTGTGAACTGGGGTGGTAGCCTTATCAGGCCAGAGGCCACCGGCTATGGCTCCGTCTACTTCGCTTCGGAGATGCTGGCCACCCGAGGAGAATCCATCGAGGGTAAGGTCTGCCTCGTTTCCGGAAGCGGGAACGTTGCCCAGTACACGGTCGAGAAGATCCTCCAGCTCGGCGGCAAGGTGGTCACCCTCAGCGACTCGAGTGGCTATGTCTATGACGAGGAGGGCGTAACCCGCGAGAAGCTCGACTTCGTCATGGAGCTCAAGAATGTCCGCCGTGGCCGTATCAAGGAATACGCCGAGAAATTCAAGAGCGCGGTCTACACGCCGGTGGACCCGAACCTCGACTACAACCCGCTCTGGAACCACAAAGCGGATTGCGCATTCCCCAGCGCAACCCAGAACGAGATCAATGGCAAGGACGCTCAGAACCTGGTCAACAACGGCGTCATCTGTGTCTCCGAGGGCGCCAACATGCCGTCCACCCCGGAGGCGATCGACATCTTCCAGAGCAACAATGTCCTCTTCGGACCCGCAAAGGCTGCCAACGCTGGCGGCGTGGCAGTATCCGGGCTGGAGATGAGCCAGAACAGCCTGAGGCTCAGCTGGACGCGGGAGGAAGTCGATCAGAAGCTGCACAACATCATGAAGAGCATCCACAAGGCAGCCAAGGAAGCGGCCGAGGCCTACGGGATGCCCGGCAACTACGTCGCCGGCGCCAACATCGCGGGCTTCATCAAGGTCGCAGACGCAATGCTCGACCAGGGGATTGTCTAGTGATCCTTTCCGCTGCCGCGAACCCGCCACCGATGGGAAAGGGCCGGCCACCAGGAAGGGGCCGGCCCTTCACTTCCCCAAACGCAAGGGACCGTCGGGGCTAACTCTCTGCAAAGCAGCTTTGTGAACCCCAGCAGAAAGGCCGTGCCAATGAGTACCTGCATCCCAGATATGACCCTCGGCTTCCGGCTCCAGTCAGCAAGCCTACTCAACCGAATGCGAACACCATCCCTGGGACGCAGGGAAAGCCGCACGCTGCCTTCTTTCGCTCAGCGTTCCGTTGCTACTACCCAGCCCAAACAAGGGGATCTATCTCGGGGAATATGTTGTTCTTTGACTCAAGCCTCTCTAGCCACCACTCATCGATCGTGCCGTTCTTCAAGTCGTTGTACAGCTTCGTGAAATTGGAAACATGCTCCTGGGTCCTCGCCACCGCATAGGGCACCATAGTCCCTGTCTTCATGATGAAGGCCCAGTCGCTGCTCTGGGCCAGGAGGAACTCCCTAGCCGCCTGCTTCAAAGCCCGCCACTTCAGGCCGTCTTCTCCAAACACCCCCTGCTTCGCCATACGCGCCAGTTCGACCATCCGCTCTCCAGCCCGATGCAGGTGCCTGTAGATCCAGTCATTGGAGCCCTCGAGCCAGACCTCAGCGTAGCCTTTCCAGCCCCAGCTCGAAAAGGAAGGCGTAGCAACCTGGTTGACCGGGAAACGCTCCAGGTACTCGGAAAGGGTTATTGTGGTGATTGTGTCCTGGTCGTAGGCAATCTTCCTGAGCAGGAAATTGAGAAAGCTGGGCCCCTCATACCACCAGTGTCCAAACAACTCGGCATCATAGGGAGCAACAATCACCGGCTTTCTTCCGATGACATTGTATAGGTATTCCACTTGTTTTTCCCTGTTGAACATGAAATTGCCAGCATGGGTGGCGGCCTTCTCTGTTGCCTTCTCAAAGTTGTACGGTTCTTTCTGATCGGTCGGACCAGTTATTCGATAGTACTTGATTCCTAGGTTTGTGCGCTTCCCATCGCCGTGCAGGTAAGGCCTCACATACTCATAGTCCAGGTCCCAGCCTACGTCACGGTAGAACTCCCGGTAGTCGTAGTCACCGGGATAGCCCTCCTTCGCGCTCCACACCTGCTTCGACGACTCAAGGTCGCGGCCAAAGCATGCGACCCCCGACTTGCAAACGATTGGAGCATACACGCCAAACTTGGGTCGCGGTGTTGCATGCAGGACACCATGAGCATCGACGATGAAAAAGCGCAGATCTTGCTCCGCTAGAACCTCGTCCAGCCCCTCTTCGTATCCACATTCTGGCAGCCAGATGCCTCGCGGTCGCCGGCCAAAGTGCCTTTCGTAATCCCGCACAGCCGTCACGATCTGACCGCGCCACACGTTCCGGTCGCTCAGCATGAGGGGCAGGAAACCATGGGTGGCTCCACTCGTCATGACCTCCAGCACGCCCGCATCCTGGAACTTCCGGAAGGCGCGCAGGAGATTGGAGCCATATTGCTCGACGAAGATCTTCCTCGCTCTCCGGAAGTTGGCGTTGTACCGAACGGCCAGGGGGTGGAACTCCGGCATCCAGCGCGTCCGATCCATTTCCTTCTCGGAGAGCTCGATCAGCTTCTCTATGTGCCTCACATACCGCTGCTGGAGCAGGGGATCGGAAAGCATGCCCGCAAGGGGCGGGGTTATGGACATCGTCACTCGAAAGGGAACCCCGTCCCTCAGGAGCCCCTCAAATACCTCGATAAGAGGAATGTAGGTCTCTGTGATCGCCTCGTACAGCCAGTCTTCTTCTAGAAAGTCCTCATGCTCCGGGTGGCGCACGTAAGGAAGGTGCGCGTGGAGCACGAGGGCCAAATAGCCCTTTTCAGCTCCCATCGGCTATGACCTCGCTTCTGCTTCGATTGTCTCCGTCGAGCTGGTCTCTCGACGAACGGTGGGTGTGATTGTCTTCTTGAAGACGCCGTCGGCCGAGACCGCCGTGGCATCTATGACCTGAGTTCCGTCCGGTAGGTAGAAGCGCAGCGTGAAAGTCCCGTCGGGACGCAGGC
>CAYMBA010000113.1:0-8860 GCA_964388535.1 uncultured bacterium
AATCCCCCTCGCTGTCCTTAGCTACTACACTCCACCTGTACCACGCCCCGCACTGAAGCGTCTCGGTCACCGCGACACTTGAGCTCCCTACATCCGTGGCACTCCACACCGGCTCGCTGTCTTCATCATCCCACAGGTACACGTCAAACAACCCATTCCCACTCCCTTCTCCGCACGTGCTCCAACTCAACATAGGAGTCCTCGATACACCCGTGGCACCAACTTCCGGGGAAGGATCCACAGGGGCAACCGTACCCACGGCCGCTGCAACCACCTCATCCGAACTGTGCTTGCCCCTTCCAGCACCACACCGTTCCCACGCTCTCACCTTGTAGTAGTACAGCTCCCCCGCCTCTACCTCATGATCCACCCACCAGCACGAATCCCCATCCGTCCACCAGGAGTCCCACCAATCCGTATCCCACTCGCCACTGACATCGATCCACGCCCGGTGCCCCAAGCTCTCTGGCGAAACCCCGCGCAGGACCTCGTAGCAATGCGCATCCACACCTTTAGGGATGGCCCAGACCAGCTGGATCCGGCACTCCCCAGGCTCCGCCCTCAGCCCGAAGGGATCCCCGTGGGTCTCGGGATTCTTTGGATCAAGCGGGTTATCGCGCTCGGCTACGCAAGAACCGGCAACCCAGACAAGCAAACCGATCCCCACCACCAAGATCGCACGCCGCACCATCGTCCGCGCGACCATCGCAGTGCACCTCCATGCCCCACGCTGGTACGTTCCGAGGGAAGAAACTCCTGCAGCAGGGCCTATCTCTCACTCTCGCATACAGCAACCAGACCTACTGGGCAAAATGCTACACTGCGCTCGATCTCCCGGCAAGAAGCGTAGCGGGCTCCGGCCCGGCGGGTGTAAGTGCGCCTTGGTACGGCACGCATGCGGAGCGCGCAGGAGCTTGGTGGGTGTGAAACACACTGGAAGTGCGACAATCGCCACGCTGAAGCGCCTCTGGCAGGCCTCGCGCTCGCTCTCGCGCATAAGAGGCGGGCGGACGACGAGTCAGAGAACACCACCCGGCCTGCCGGGCGCGTGGGACGACAGCCCCCTGTGGGGCGCATACGAGTTCCGTATCCTCGATACCCGCCCGGAGAGCGAGTTCGCCCTGAGGCATCTGCCCGAGTCCTGCTCGATCCCCCTCGAAGAGATGAACTGGCGCAAACCGGAGCTCCCGCCCCGCTGGAGGCGGCTCATCGTGGTCGACGGGCAGCCGGAGCGGGCCGAGGAGGCCACAGCGTGGCTCACAGAGCGCGGCTGGACGGAGGCTGTGGCCCTCGCAGACCCAATCGAGGCCTGGCCCGGCCCCTGGGAGATGGGCCCGCAGCGGCGCACGCTGTGGGAGCCCTCGCCGCTTCTACGGCGCTGGGCGGGATACGCAGATAAGGGAACCGCACTGGATCTCGGATGCGGATCAGGCCGCGACGCCGTCTACCTGGCTGGCCTTGGATTCGACGTGCTGGCGATAGACACGCTGCCCGATGCACTGGCCATGGCAGAGGCCCTGGCGAGACGCACCGGGGTATCCATAGAGACCCAGCGGATGGACCTGCGCAGGCAGGTGCCGCAGCCGCAGGAACCACCGGCTTTGATCTGCATGATCCGCCTCAACCTGCCGCAGCTCATCGAATGGGCCATCGAAGCCCTGCGACCACGCGGGCTTCTTATCTTCGAGGCCTTTGCAAGCGAGCAGGCCGAATCGGGCGGCCGACCCAAGCGCCCATCGAAGCTCATACAGCCGGGTAGCCTGACACCCTTACTCGGGCGCCTCGAGGAAGCAGGCCGCGCGCGGGTCCTCGAGTATCTGGATGCGCCCGATCGCTCAGGCGACTTCCTCATCCGCGCGGTCCTGCAGAAGACACCCTAGGAGAGCCGGCTGCGCGGTACCACCCGCAACACAGCCCGGTGTTCCCCGGAGGGCACTGCCCGCGACACAGCGGGCGCCGCGCTACTTCGAGGACGCCTTCTTGCTCGACTTCTTCTTCCTCCGCCTCGATCCGCGCTTCGACTTGGGCTTCGCCACCCCGGTTACGACCCACGTGCCCCCGGCGCTCGCATCGCGCGCCACCTCGAGCAGCCCGTAGGACATGGCATCCTCGAGCAGGTCACCGAAGGTCGAGTAGCCGTACTTCGCTTCACTGAAGTCCGGCTGCTTGCGCTTCATCGTGTCCTTTATCAGCGAAGAGTAGAGAACGTCTCGGCCCTCGCGCATGAGCCCTCGGGTCGTAGAGAGAAGGAAGTCGAAGACCTTGCGTTTCTCCTCGGGTATGTCCTCGAGCTTCGTCGCCGCCTGCTCGGCCGCATCCTGCGCCAGATCGTCGTAGAAGATGAACTCATCGCAGTTGGCGATGAGCAGATTCGAACTCGAGTTCTTCATCCCCACACCGATTACGGCCTTATTCTTCTCGCGCAGCTTCGAGACCAGAGGCGAGAAGTCCGAATCGCCCGAGACGATGACGAACGCATCGATGTACTGATTCCCATGGCAGAGATCGATCGCATCCACTACGAGATGTATGTCCGCACTGTTCTTGCCTGAGACCTGCGGCCAAGGGATCTCTATCAGCTCCACACCGGCTTCGTGTAAGTCCTTCATGTACTCCTGGTAGTGGCTCCAGTCGGCGTAGGCCTTCTTGACTATGATCTTGCCCTTCTCGAGCAGCCTCTGAAGCAGCAGGTTGACATCGAACTTGACCCCGGCATCGCGCGCCCCCAGGGCCACGTTGTCGAAGTCGATGAAGAGAGCGAGGTTCGTCTCCTCTGTCTTCATTGCATCCTCCCATCCGGCACAGCCACGCCCCGCCGGGGAGTTCCCGTCACGGGCTGCTGCGCGTGCCGCGCCCCCCGGGGCCACCGCTGCCTCCTCACGCCCCGGGCTTCCTTATCACGCCCCGCCGCCTTCGGCCGTCTATCACGATCTCGAGCGGTTGCTCGAACTGAACGTGCCTCAGGTAGCGCGTCTCATCTGCAGCCGGCTGGGCATCCAGCCAGGCGTAGTCGACAAGCCCGCGTCCGGCCGAGGATTCCACGGTCAGGTAGCCTATGCCGAAGCTCGTTATGTTCTGGAAGAAGTGTGTTCCTTGAGAAGGATCGACCGCGACGTCCTTCATCTCGGTCTCGACCATACACGCCACACCGCTTATCTGCGCCCAGGTGACCGGTATCCCCAACCAGCGGTCTGCACTCCCCCAGCGGCCCGGTCCTATGAGCACATAGCGCCTGCCCAGGGACCTCAACTTGGCATCCAACTGGCCGATCTCGCGGGCCACATCCGGTGTGGCCGAGCGATCGAAGTCATCCGGCTTGACATAGACGATGTCCCTTACGCCTTCTATCCGCCCGTGCCCAAGGGCCGACTCCGAGATACAGACGGCCTCTGCCGGCGGAACATCCAGATGCGCCTCATCCATCTCACCAACGAGTTTCACAAGCGGGCGCACCTGCAGGAACCCGAACTCGCCGCGGCCGCGCTCACTGATATTGACCGCAAACTCGATCTCCACATGGCATGAAAGTGCAGTCGTCAGCACCTCGAGCAGGAACCTGAGTGTCTCGGCCAGGGGAAACCACTCGCCCGATAGCACACCGGCCATGGTGATCAGTTTCACACCGTCTCTCGCCGTGCCTTCATAGACCGTATCGTTCTCGGGCGAGTAGACCGACCCCACGGGTTCGATCGTCCCGTGCTCGATCGCCTCCTTTATCCCCAGCACGGCCAGGTTCTCATCGGGAAGCCCCGAGTCGCCCACCCCGGGCTTCGAGAGATCGAGTGCAAAAAACTCCCGCTGCGAGTTCTCCAAATACGCCTGCGTCGATGGGAACTGATAAAGCCGCTTGGGATGCGCCGGGGAGAACCTTACACACCGGCCTCCCTCGACGACGGTACGCCCGAGCCCAAGGGCCACACTCGCCACACCGTCTTCGGGATCCATGCCCTTCATCGGATAGAAATCGAAACTGCGCGCCACCCCCGCAACATCGGGATAGAGGAACTCATCGTGCCTGCGGCCCACCATCTGCTGTATGACGACCGCCATCTTCTCTTCCTCGAGCCTGTTGGGCGTAGACTCGATGTAGCGGCGGGCATCGGCGCAGTAGGTCGAGGCATAGACGAGCCTTATGGCCCGGCAGAGTTCCTCGAGCCGGACGGTGAGGTCCGGATGGTTGTTGGGGAGCAGGTAGGTCTGATAAATGCCGGCAAAGGGTTGGTGCGAAGCATCCTCGAGCAGGCTGGAGGAGCGCACGGCCAGCGGGTGCTTGACGCGCTCGAGGAAAGCGCGCAGCTCGGCCCGGGTATCCTCCGGAAGCCGCTCGGCCAGGAAGGCCTCACGCAGCCTCTCATCGGGAACCTCCGAGAGGGCCAGATCGAGCAGGTTGGTACCTTCCATGAAGCGGTCGAAGACATCCGTGCCGAGGACCGCAGTCGGTGGAACGAAGATGCGCACCCCCTCTATGCGCCTTTCTATCTCGTATGCCTCGAGCAGCGAGTTCATGAAGGCCAGCCCGCGGCCCTTGCCCCCGAGCGAACCCTCCCCGATCCGCACGAAGCGACTCGAAGGATCGAAGTCCCGCGAGGAGAACTGCGCCACGACCCCCGCCCGCGACCGTGCCCTGTGGCGCGCGAGGCTCGAGAGAAGATACTCGCGCAGCTCCGCCGGGCCTGAGAACTCCCCGGCCCTCCTCGGCCGAAGCATCTTGGCCAGCTCGAACTCCGTGCGCGCCATGAGCCACGTGGAGAAGTCGTTGCGCTGCACGTGGTACATGAGCGACTCATCCGGGATCACCTCGAGAGCCTCGAGGAGCTCCTTCATGTCCGAGGCCCGCCGCACCACAGTGCCGTCGGGGCGCTTGAAGACGAAATCCCCGAACCCCAGGTACGAGCGCAGGAAGCGCCGCACTTCGTGCAGCAGCTGCGGCGAGCGCTTATCGATGAAGGCAGCACCGATCGCCTCGGCCCGCCTGCGGTTCTCGGGCTCCGAGGACTGAATGAGGATGGGACAATCGACGCCCTCTTCCTTCAGCATACGGGCGAACTCGAAGCCGGCCCGCGCCTCCACCTTCCCGGCCCTCGGGAACCTCGCATCGAGTATCACACCGAGCAGGTTGTTCGCATATTCCCTGTATAAGCGATCTCCCTCCTCGAAGCTCGTAGCAAGAAGGATCTTGGGCCGCGCCCGCATGCGGAAGATCTTCTGCATGCGGTTCACACCCTCTGCCATGAGCGCCTGCGTCTGTTCCACGATCTCTGTGTATAAGAGAGGAAGATACGAGGAATAGAACCTTACTGAATCCTCGATCAGGATGATCACCCTCACACCCGCTGTCTCTGCATCGTGCTTGGCGTTCATCCTGTCCTCGATGTACTTGATGATCGCAAGGAAGAGCCGCACGTCGCCCTGCCAGGCGAAGACCCTCTCAATGCCTTCAAGCGGCATCTTCTCTTCCAGGAGCCTCAGTTCGCGGGTGTCGTAGGCCAGGAGCACGACGGGGAGATCGGGCTTGATGGATGCAGCCTGGCGCCCGAACTCGATTGCGTCCATCTCGCCCACCCGGAGCATCGAGATCACCAGATCAGGCGGCGCCTTACGTATCCGCTCGATCGCCTCTGCGGCAGTCGAGACGCGCTCGATCCTCGGCGCGTAGCGAAGGTTGAGTTCGAGATACTCGGAGAAGAGCATCTCTGTGAGGTTGCCGTCCTCTTCGAAGATGAAGGAATCGTACAGGCTCGAGACGAGCAGGATACTCCGGACCCTATGGGGCATGAGCGCGTGATAGGGAACGCTCCGGCCCCGCCGTGGTCCCACTATGGCTTCGAGCGCCTTTTCTTCCATCTCGCCTAGCCCCCTGGTCCCATCGACCGGCCCGGCCCGCCGGTCGCCCGGCCGGAAGGAGGGTACAGTCCACCGGCGCTCCGGGAAACAGACAAGGGGTTAAGTCGGCGGCCAAGGGGAAACGGGCAGCCGGGTTGCCGCAGGAAGTACCTCGGCGGGCAAGAAGCACCGCAGCCGGGGCCGTCTCACCTTCCCAGCAGGCCCGGCTCAGGCGCAGGAGCGCACGCGCCCCCACGCGCCCCTGCGGGCCTACGCCGTCACCTCGGCCTCTTCCTTGCTGGCCGCCTCCTTCTCGAGGGCTTCCTTGAAGGCGCTCTTGAACTCTTCTATGTCCTCGCGCAGCCGCTGCTCGGTCTTCTCCGAGATGTCCTGTTCCTCCCGGATCCAGTTGGGCACATCCGGGTGCTTCTCGTGCATGTAAGCGAGAAACTCCTTCTCGAACCTCTGCAGGCTCTCCACCGGCAGGTCGTCCAGGTAGCCGTTGACGCCGGCAAAGATGATCATCACCTGGTCCTCGAGGCTCATGGGCACGTACTGGCCCTGCTTTAGGATCTCCGTCATCCTCTCGCCCCGCACCAGCTGCTTCTTCGTTGCCGCATCGAGGTCTGAGCCGAACTGCGCGAACGCCTGAAGTTCCCTGTACTGCGCCAGATCCAGCCTCAGGCGCCCCGCCACCTTCTTCATCGCCTTCGTCTGTGCCTTACCACCGACACGCGAGACCGAGATACCGACGTTGATGGCCGGCCGGATGCCCGCATAGAAGAGGTCGGACTCGAGGAAGATCTGCCCGTCGGTGATCGAGATGACGTTGGTCGGGATGTAGGCGGAGACGTCGCCCGCCTGTGTCTCAATGATAGGAAGTGCCGTGAGGCTGCCTCCGCCTTTCTCGTCGCTCAGCTTGGCGGCACGCTCCAGGAGGCGGCTGTGCAGGTAGAAGATGTCGCCCGGGTAGGCCTCGCGGCCCGGGGGCCTGCGCAGGAGCAGGGAGAGCTGCCGGTAGGCCACAGCGTGCTTCGAGAGGTCGTCGTATACGACCACCACGTGCTCCCCGCGGTCGCGGAAGTACTCCCCCATCGCACAGCCGGCATAGGGTGCTATGTACTGCATCGGCGCCGGGTCCGAGGCGCTCGCAACGACCACGGTCGTGTACTCCATCGCACCGTAGTCTTCGAGCGTCTTTACGACCTGAGCGACCGTGGACTCCTTCTGCCCTATGGCGACGTAGATGCAGTAGATGTCCGTATCGCGCTGGTTGAGGATCGTATCGATCGCAAGCGCCGTCTTGCCCGTCTGGCGGTCGCCGATTATGAGCTCCCTCTGTCCCCGCCCGATCGGGATCATCGAGTCGATTGCCTTGAGCCCCGTCTGCACCGGCTGGTTGACCGGCTGGCGCTCGACGACACTCGGCGCCCGAGCCTCCAGCGGGCGGAACTCCTTGAGCACGACCTCGCCCTTGCCGTCCCGCGGCTCACCCAGCGGGCTCACGACACGCCCGATCACGGCCTCACCCACCGGCACACGCGCCAGGTGCCCCGTGCGCCGCACCGTGTCGCCTTCCTTTATCAGCTCGTCCGGCCCGAAGAGGACGACACCGACGTTGTCCTCCTCGAGGTTGAGCACCATGCCCATGACATCGTTGGGGAACTCGACCAGCTCGCCGGCCATCACTTCCTGCAGGCCCCAGACCCGTGCGATCCCATCGCCCACCTGGAGCACCTGGCCCACGGAAGCCATCTCGAGGCGCGCCTCGTAGCGCTCGAGCTCGCGCTTGAGGACGGAGCTGACCTCTTCGGGATTGAAAGCCATGACCCACAGCCTCCCTACTCGACCGACATCTCCATCTCGAGCAGATGCTCGCGCATCAGTTCGAGCCTCCTGCGCACGGTGCCGTCGATTATCCTGTCGCGCAGGCGCACGGCCACACCACCTATGACAGCCGGGTTGATGCGCTTCTCGATCTTGATCCTCATGCCGGTCATCTTCTCCAGCCGCTCGCGGATCTCCGCCTCGCTCTCCTCATCTAGCGGTATGGCCGTGATCACCTCGGCACGCATCACACCGCGGTCTTCATCCAGGAACTCGGTGAAGCCCTCGATGATCTGCGAGAGGATCTTCATCCGCTTCTTCTCGAGAAGCAGATAGAAGAGCTCCTCGACCAGCGGGTGGACGACATCGTGGAAGAGGTTCCGGATGAGGTCCTTCTTCTCGTTCTCATCCAGCCGCGGGGCAGTAAGAAGCGCTCCCAGCCTGCGCTCCTCGCGCATGAGCCGCGCGATACCCTCCAGGTCGCCCGAGACGCGGGCAAGCGCATTGCGTTCCTTCGCAGCGTTGAAGAGCGCCCTTGCGTAGCGCCTCGCTACAGGCTCGCGTATCATCGAAAGCCCTCTCGGGGCGCACCGCGGCTGCTAGCCGCCTGTGCCCGTACGGTCCATCTCCTCGACGAATCTCTCTATGAGCTGCTTGTGCTTGGAGTCCTCGAGACGCTCGTAGATCGCCTTCTCCGCCGCAAGCAGCGCCATCTCGACCGCGCGCTTGCGCACGGCCTCGCGGGCGGCCTCCTCGAGGCGCTTGATCTCCTCCTCGGCCCGCTGGAGCTTCATCTGGCGCTCCTGCTGCGCCTTCTCCTTGATCCGCGCCGCCGCGGCATTGCCCTCGGCAACCGCCTCCTGGATCCTCCTGCGCGCCTCGGCGTCGATGTTGCGCAGGTGATCCTCGTAGCGGCGCTTGAGCGCCTCGACCTCCTTCTTCTGCTGCTCTATCGACTCGTACTGCTCCTCGATCCCACGCCGCCTTCTCTCGAGGAACTCGAGCACCGGCCCCCAGGCGTAGCGCCTGAGCAGCCACAGCACGAGAAGGAAGGCGATGACGTGCGTGACCAGGAGCTGGAAATCGATCAGTTTCACAGCATCCTCCCATCCGCCGGCTCCCCCGGCGGCACCCGCGCGCCCTGCGTCAGAGGCCGATCATTCATCGCCGGGCACCGGCCGCAAGCGCGGGCACGAGCCGCCACCAGAGA
>CAYMBA010000114.1:0-6301 GCA_964388535.1 uncultured bacterium
CCCCCCACATCGCTTTTCGGCCCAGGCGGCCCCAAAATCAAGCCTCCGCGAGGCCGCCCAAAAGCCAGCACCTCCGGCAGCACCGCGCTGTCCCAGATCAGCGGGTCAGCAGATCAGCAGACGCAGTGTAATCAGGTCCTGCGACGAAGAACCAGCCAGCTGCCCAAGATCAGCAGGCCACCAGCCCAGCTCCCCTCGGCCTTGAAGGCCCGCTGGTTCCGTTGTTGTATTTGGGCACTGCGGACCACTCAACATGAGCGCCGCAAGATAGTAGAGCAAGAGGCGGATCCCCCGTCTCGGGGGCTCAAGCCGGCGGGGCCTCCTGAGACGCGGCCGGGACCCGGGGATCCCGGGCTGGATACGATCGGACAATAGAGCGAGAGGGACCCAATGCCGCGCATCCTCCATCTGGCCGACCTTCACCTGGGCCATGGACACTCGTATCTGGGCAGGAAGGCGCCGCGGAGAAAGCAGGATGCCATCGAGCTGCTCGAGCGCATCGTCGATTGGGCCCTAGAACCCTCCAACGACATCGCCGCCGTACTCATAGCAGGCGATCTCTTCGACAGCCACAACCCGCCCTCGGATCTGGCAGGTGTGACCGTTGCCGCCCTCTCGAGGCTGCCACAGGCCGGCAAAGCGCTCATCACCGTCCCCGGTAACCACGACGAATACAGCTACCCCACCTGCGTCTACCGCAGGTACGCCGATGACTGGCCCGGGGTGCTCGTTACGACACCAGAGCCGCGGGCGGTGACCTCGTTTCCGCTTGGTGAAAATACCTGCACGGTCTTCTCGATGGCTTATACATCAGGCCTCAGCCCCTCGCGCCTCGATGACTTCCCCACGCTCATCGATGAACACCCGGCAGCCGGCGAGATAAGGATCGCCCTTCTCCATGGCACGATCGACGTAGACCCAAGCGACCGCACCTATCGCATCGATTCCGCAGCCCTGCGAAGGGCCCACATCGCCTACGCCGCCCTCGGCCACATCCACAAACCCGATGCCAAAGAGATCGGCCAGGGCCTCGCCGTCTACCCCGGCACCTTGAACAGCAAGGGATTCGACGATCCCCCGGTCCACCATCTAACGGTCGTTCACTTTGAGGGTGCACGCCCCGTAGTTGAGAAGGTTCCCTTCGAGACCCGACGCGTCGAGGTTCGAAGGCTAGAGACAACCGCCTCCGATACGACCAGATCCATCTCCGAGAAACTGGCCGCAATGACAGATCCTAGTCTCATCCTCAAGGTCGTCCTCGAAGGAACACGGCCGCCTGAGGGAATAGACACAGACTATCTCGAAGCGAGCCTCTCAGACAGGTTCTTCCACCTCGAGATCGAAGACCGCACACAGCACCTTGCACCGGAGGATCTGGTCTCCCTGGCCTCGCAGCCGACGATCCGGGGCACATTTGTGAAGATGATGCTGCGGCGCATAGAGACAGCCAAAGGACGCGAGAGAGAGGTTGCACGGATGGCGCTCGAGAAGGGCCTGGAAGCGCTGGCAGACGCAGCACGGTGATCCCTGATAGTTATACACAGGTGGGCAGTTATACAGAATGAAGCGCGTCTGGATACATAGTCTCACACTCGAGGGCTTCGGTGTCTACGCGGACACGACAACCTTCAGACTCCAGCACGGCGCGAACGTACTGGTTGCTCCCAACGAAGAGGGCAAATCCACCCTTCTCCACGGCGTCCTCGCAGCGCTCTTTGGGCTGCCCGAGCGCTCCGATGAATCCGTCTGGGGCACAGCCAGGTTCCGCTCCTGGAAGCCGTCGAGTGCCTTCAGGGCCGACATCCTACTTGCCACATCGGAGGCGTGGCACAGGATCGAGCACGACTTCGAAAACCACACGGTGCGCTGGTGCACAGCCCCGGCGGCCGGCGCCGCGGGCACACACCCGAAGGACGCCGGGGAAGGGGCCCATCCGGAGGCACCGCCTGCGGGGAAATGGAAAGAATCTCTCGAGGGTGAGTTCCGCCCCGGAAGCAGAGGGCGCTCCAAGGCAGCGCTCCTCGGGCAGCGTTACGAGAAGCGACTGAAGGACCTCCTCGGCATCTCGGACGCCGATCTCTTCAAACTCGTCTTCTGCATGATGCAGGAAGGCGAGCAAGGCGAACGCGAGAGGGAGATGCGCACATCCAGGGTCCCTTCCACGGTGGCCGACTTCATAAGCGGCGCAGGCACGGGAATAGACGATGTCCTGGGGATCGTCTTCGAGCGTTTCGGCCGGATCACCTTCGCCACCGGTGACTTCGGGCTCATCCGCCCCGGGCGCAAGAAGCCGGCCAACCTCCGCACCGACGGCGAGCTCGATCGGGCACGGGCGGAGCTCATCGAACTGGAACGCAAAGCCTCAGCCCTCAGAGGAAGCATCGAGGCCTTGCATGAGGCAAGGAGCCGGATTGCGACACTCGAGGAAGAGCGCACCGCACTCAAAGAGCGCCTGCAGAAGGTCTCGGCCCAGCGGCGTGCATTCGCCTCATGGACCTCCGCCCGGCGTATGCGCGATGAGCGCTTGAAGGCGGCAGCATCGCTTGAGCGTGCAATCGATGAGTTCGAGCGCGAGCAGCACAAGGCCGAAGAGGCGGCCGCGGAAATAGAAAGGCGTTTTCCGGAATACTCGGCCGAAGGTTTCCCCTTCGATGAGATACTCGATCTTCTGACCTCGATGAAGGAGATAGCCGAAGGCATCGAGCGGCGCACCTCGGAGATGCAAAGCACCCGGGAGCGCATCGATAGCATGAAAGAGGAAGCCGAAGCTCTCGCAAAGACACTAGAAGAGGAGTTCTCCCACTTCGCCAGCAATCCACATCTCATCCGCGACTTCGAGTCTCTCAAGAAGGCTGTCTCCGATCTTGAGGCAAAGCGCAGCGAGATCGACGCCCTCCGCAGCGAGGCCCAAGAGCTCAAGGAACTCATCGCCGCAGAGAAAGCATGGGAGCAGGTACCACCGGATGAGATCGAGCGCCTGAGGCAGGACGCACCTGCCTTCATCGAGAAGGCGGAACGCCTGCGGAGCCTCTCTCTGGAGCTGCAGGACCTCGAGCGATCGGTCGAAGAGCGCTTCGGCGACCTCATGCGGGATCAAAGCCTGCTCGAGGATGCCACGGCATACGAGGATCGGCTCAAGCGCCTGAGCCTCGAAGCCCAACACGCTGCCTGGGAGCTCGATCAGGCGCGCAAGGCTGAGGCGGATCTGAGGGACCTACGCTCCCGGATCGAGACGGTCGAGGCGGAGTTGCACACCGAGCTCGGCGTGCCCGTCGAGGACCTCGCGGCCCGGCTCTCGACGCCCACTGCACCTGCCGGCCCGGACGGCTCAGGGACAGAACCACCCGCCGCTGCCTCTGTCGCTGCAAGCACGGCGATCGAAGACTCTGACACGCTCCCTCCCGCCCGCTCGGTCTTACGTAGGTTCCTCGAGCGAAAGATCCGCCACCTGGATGAAGAGGCAAGCCTCCTTGCCCGCATAGCGGACCTGCGCTCGGCAACGAGCCTGCTTCGCTCGGTTGCCCTGCCATCACTCCTCGCTGCTGCCGCCGGTGGAGCAGCGGGCTGGCTGCTTGCACACGCCGGCGGAGCAACGGCAGCCGCCGGCTTCCTAGCTGCACTCCTTGGTGCGCTTCTTCTTGGAGGCGCCACCGGGTTTCTCGCATACCGCCGGCAGGTCTCAAGCGCCCTCGGGGAGCGCAGGAAGGCCGAGGCTGCGTACAAAGCGCTGCGCCGATCGGCCGAGGATCTGGAGAGGCGTCTGGGCGATCTGGCCCACCGCCCGCGAGAGCGGCTCTCGGCCCTGATCGAGATGATCGACTCGCTCGATCGGATGGAAGAAGAGGCAGCGGCGAAGGAACAGGCACTGCCCTCGGACGAGGAGACAAGCCGCCTCGAGCAGGCCTCTGCAGAGGCGGAACGGACGCTCGAGGCCTTCAAGAAGCGCATGGAGGCCCTTGGGCCCGACCCGGGTGAAGCAGCACGCGAGTACGAGCAGGCATTGAAGCAGAAGCAATCGCTTAAGAGAGAGATGGACGAGATATCCCGCGAAGTAGGCCCACCCGACTGGCCGGATCGCGCTGCTGTCTCTTTGCCTGGGCTCTGGCCATCCCTTGCGCGACTCTTCTTGGCCGCGCAAGGCATCCCCGGAACCGAGGAGGTCCAGCAGCGCGCTTCCGAGGTGGCCCAATGGGTCCTCAGCGCCGGAGAAGCCGACTGGAACTCCTGGCTCGAGCGCTCCAAGAGAGTGACTGAAGGTAGACACAGACTCTCTGAGATAGAGACCATCCTCGGCTCATCAGGCTCACTCTCGCCCGGCGAACCCCTGCCGGAGCAGGCGCGAGCCCTTGAAGAGCAAATCGAAGACCTGCGCGCCCGCTGCAGCCCCTTTGGACCTGAGACCCCCATCGAGCAAGTGCGCGCAGAATTGGAGCGCTACGAAGAAGCCTCCTCCCGCCTCCAATCGCTCGAAAGTCGCATGGATGAAGCCAGAGGGCGCCTCGATGAACTGGCCTCCCAGATACCTGAGGCAAGCAGCCAGTGGCAGGAACTTCTCGATACGCTCAAACAGCGAAGCCCCGAGGCAGCCACGGCACTGATCGAGGCAGCATCACAGGCTCAGGGGGCAGAAGAGGGACAGGCCCCCGGCACAGTAGGTGAGCCTGAGCAAGCACCGAGCGCCCAAGGGCAAGAAGCAGCCCCGGGCCTGCAAAGCGCTGCCCCCGGGCCGGCTCCGTCTTCGGCTCACGCAGAACTCTCCGAGCGGATCGGGGAGGCCCGTGCGCTGCGCCTTAAGGTCCGCGCTTCCCAGGAGGTGCGCAGCAAGATCCTTGCCTCCCACGGTGCAGGAAGCATCGATGACCTGCGCCTGCGCAGGGAAGAGAGCCGCCTTGAGGCCTCACGGGCATCGGATGAGATAGAGAATCTCGAGAAGGAGATGCCCCTTTTCGCCGAGCTCGCAGAGGCAACGCCGGAGCAAGTACAGGAACGCTTCGAGAAGCTGGAGAAGGAGACAGCCTCAATCGAAGAGCGTCTCGAGAGGATCGACAGTGAACGCCACGAGTTGATCTCCAGGCATGCAGCAAGTGAAGCCGATCTTGGAGGCGAGGACAATATCGCCCAGATAGAAGAGCGGATATCAGCGCTTAGAAGCAGGATACAAGCATTGGAGCTCGAGCGTGACGCTCTTGCACTTGCGTATAAGAGTCTCAGTGAAGCTGCAGAGACATTTGCATCCGCTCACAGGCAGAGGCTGGCTGAGCGTATAAGCGAGCTGTTCGCTTCGATAACACTCCGCGAGGACCGCTCGATCCTCCTCGATGAACGCTTCAACATAGTCATCGACGAATCCGGCCGGAAACACAGTCCCCAGCAGCTCAGCCAGGGTGCAAGGGATCAGCTGGCAATGGCAGTACGCCTCGCCGTCGCGGAACTCGTTGCAGAGAACATCCAGGTGCCGATGCTGTTGGATGATCCATTCCTCAACTTCGATGAGGAACGCTTAGCCTCCATGGAAACCGCTCTTAAGGTTGCAAGCCGCACGCGCCAGATCATCCTCGTCTCACACCGCCCGGACTTCGAGCGCTGGGGTGAGCCAATCGAGGTCGCGAGGGCTTGAGGGAGCACCTCGACGGTCTCGGCAGGCCCGAAGAAGCGTCTTGACACCCCAAGGCTCCAATCTATCATTGCCGGGCACGGGACCTTTGTTACGGGTGGGTCCTGTGGCCTGCACCAGAAGCTGGCAGGACGCCGCCACAGCAAATCAGGGACGATGGGAGTGCCCAGCGTCCCACCCGTTCAGCATACGAAGAAGCCCGCGCCGCCCTCGGCGCGGGCTTTCCTCTGGAAGGGACACAGGTGGCAACTCTGCTGCCGACCTTCGGGCCCTTCGCTGCGGCTTCGTCTGGGTGGTCTCCCTAACCTGTCAGGAGGCCTGGGCACGCCACTTCGAAACTTTCTGAGCGGCCTGATGTTCCAAGCGCGCTGCGGCACGGCATGGGGCCTGGGGCCACCAGCCATCGTGCCGGGCCCGCGCCGCGGAGCGATAATCTAGGTTCCCCAGCCCGCCGTCGGCTCAAGAACCCCCGACCCCGCGGCGCAGGTTTCCGGATGCCCCCTCACCTACCGGCAACGGACCCTCCGGCCTGCCGGCTGCAGTCCTCGTGCCGGAGGACCACTGGAGTCCTGCAACCGGCGACCCCGTCGCTCGTAGGAGCGTTGCATCCAGCCGGCTACGATTCCACCAGGCTCTCGCTGGTACCTTTGCAAGGCTCGTTCCAGCCAAAGTCGCTCGAAAGGCAGG
>CAYMBA010000114.1:6401-8799 GCA_964388535.1 uncultured bacterium
CTGGGTCAGGCGTTCAAGGCTCTCGGCGCGGGCCGAGATGCCCGGAACACATCAAGAAGGGTTCAGCGAACACAATAGCGTAGCACTCGGCGAAGGGTTAGGGCCCAGGCAGAGCCAGCGCTGCCGCCCTAGAGGTTCCTTCCCTTCTCTTCCTTCTTCTTCTCGGCGGCCTTGGCGGCCTCCTCGCGGGCCTTCCTATCAGCGGCCTTCTGCTCGGGTGTCTTCACCAGCTCGAGGATGGCCATCTCGGCCCCATCACCCTGGCGCGCTCTCGTGCGCAGGATGCGCGTGTAGCCGCCGGGGCGGTTCTCGTACCAGGGGGCAATCGTATCGAAGAGCTTCTTAAGCACGTCCTTACGCTGTATGTGCCGGGCAGCGAGGCGCCTCGAATGGACCGTCCCCCGCTTGGCGTACGTTATCAGCCTCTCGGCCAGCCGGCGGGTCTCCTTCGCCTTTGCAAGCGACGTCTCTATCCTCTCGTGCTCGAAGAGCGCCGTAGCAAGATTCCGCAGCAACGCACGCCTGTGAGAAGCCGTGCGGCTCAGCTTCCGTCCATCCTTCAAGTGTCTCATCGCGCGAAACCTCCGCCGGCACCAGCCACCCGGCCGGGTCTGCCCGACAGCCGTTGCCAGCAATCCAATCCCGAGGCCACCTGCTCCCAGCGGCGCTCCATCCGGCCCTGCCGCCCGCCGCCAGGGATCCCAGGGGTTCAACCCGCAGACAGGCTACTCCTCGCCGGCCTCGACTGTGTCTTTCTGCTCGCTTTCTTCGCCTGTTGCCTCGGCACCCTCTTCCGCTCCGGCCTCCTCTTCACCCTCATCGGCCGGCTGGGTTCTCACACCCAAGTACTTCGAGACGTCCATGCCGAAGCTCAGGTTCATCTCTTCTATGAGATCCTTTATCTCCTGCAGCGACTTCTTTCCGAAGTTCCGGTACTGCAGCATCTCCTGTTCCGTCTTCTGCACCAGATCGCCCAGCGTGCGGATCCGTGCCGCCCTCAGGCAGTTCGCCGAACGCACGGAGAGTTCCAGCTCGTCCACACTCTTCTCGAGCAGGGCCTTGATGCGGGCGAATTCCTCATCGACCTTCTCTTCTTCCTCTTCCTCGAAGACTTCCTCGAACTTGACGAACAGGTTGAAGTGGTCGCGCAGGATCTTGGCCGACATCGCGAGCGCATCCTGCGGGAGGATGGAGCCGTCGGTCGTGATCTCGAGGATCAGCTTGTCGTAGTCGATCCTCTGGCCGATCCTGGCCTTATCGACCGTGTACTTCACATGGGTCACCGGGCTGAAGTTCGAATCGATCAGTATGGTCCCAAGCGGCCTCGGCCCCATGCGCCGGTGCTCCTCGGCCGTCACGAAACCGCGGCCCGTGGCAACCTCGATCTCGAGCTCGAGTTCGCCGTCCTTGTTCACCGTTGCGATGTGCAGATCCGGGTTCAGGATGTGAACGTCCGATGAAATCTGCAGATCACCCGCTTTGACTTCGGTCTCCCCAACCGCCCGGAAGATTCCCGTCCTCGGACCGTCGCCGAGGTGCTTGAAACGCATCTGCTTCAGGTTGAGCACTATCTCCGCCGCATCCTCGAGAACGCCCGGTATGGCGGTGAACTCATGCAGCGCCCCGCCGTTGAACTTGCACGCAACCACCGCCGCGCCCTGCAGGGAGGAGAGCAGAACCCTTCTCAGGGTGTTGCCTATCGTGTACCCGAAGCCGCGTTCGAGGGGCTCGATGATGAACCTGCCGAAGCGGTCGTTCGAGACCTCCTCGTCCATGACGTACGACTGCGGCATTTGCAGTACTTTCCACTTCATATCCGGGACACCTCCTCATGCTCGGTGCCGGGCGATCGAAGACTCTCCCCGCTGCGTGACACCACCCGGCGCGCACACCCGGCGCCGACTCCTGCTTGCTACTTCGAGTACAGCTCGACGATGAGCTGCTCCTGCACGGGAACCGGGATCTGATCCCGCGGCGGCATCTGCAACAACCGGCCCTTCATGTTCTTCTCGTCTATCTCGAGCCAGGGCTGATCCTCGGTTCTCCGCCGGTTCTCGAAGGTATCCTTGATCACAGCGAGCTTCCTGCTCTTCTCCCGCACGGCCACCTCGTCACCCGGCTTCACCGCGTAGGAGGGAATATCGACAACCCTGCCGTTGACCGTGAAGTGACCGTGGCGGACCAGCTGCCGCGCAGCAGCCCTCGAAGGGGCGAAACCAAGCCGGTAGACGATGTTGTCCAGGCGCGTCTCGAGCATCTGAAGCAGGATCTCACCCGTAACACCCTGCTTGCGAGCGGCCTTCTGGAAGTAGTTGCGGAACTGCCTCTCCAGAACGCCGTAGATGCGTCTCGCCTTCTGCTTCACGCGCAGCTGCATCCCGTATGGCGTCTCTTTCTG
>CAYMBA010000115.1:0-8791 GCA_964388535.1 uncultured bacterium
CACAATCCGCTCCAGGAGATTCTCAAGCTCCCTCACATTCCCCGGCCAATGATAGGACTTCAACAGCCTCGCAGCCTCAGGGTGGATTGCTTTGAAAGACTTCCTGAACTTGCGGCTAAACCTCGAGAGGAACGCTTTCGCAAGCAGCAGGATGTCATCTCCCCGCTCCCTCAGAGGAGGCATGTGTATTGAGACCACCTTCAGCCTGAAGTAGAGGTCCCGCCTGAAACGCCCTTCCTCCACCAGGCGTTCCAGGTTGGCGTTTGTGGCAGCCACAATGCGTACGTCGACGGATATGTCGACACCGCCCCCAACCCTCTTGAAGCGCTTGTTGTCTATGAACCGAAGCACCTTCGCTTGCACGGGCAGGGCCATTTCCCCAATCTCATCGAGAAACAGCGTGCCCCCATCGCCCAGCTCTACTAGGCCTCGTTTCAGATAGCTGGCGCCTGTGAAAGCACCACGCTCGTGGCCAAAGAGCTCGTTCTCGAGAAGATCCTTTGAGAAGCTGGAACAGTTGATCTCCATCAAGGGTGCTGAACGGCGTGAGGAGGCGAAGTGTATCTCCTTCGCTACCAGCTCCTTCCCCGTGCCACTCTCACCCGTCACAAGCACCGTGGTAGTGTCGGAACGAGCAACCTTGCGGATCAGATCGCGCACACGCTGCATCGCCTCACACTCGCCTATCATCTGCCTGCGGGCATAGTTGACACGTTCTCTCTTCCTGTACCCCCTCAGCTGGCGCTCGCGTTCCAAAGCCCGCTCGGCTCCTCGAAGTGCGTGCACCAGCTCCTCTATGTCATACGGTTTCTTGAGGAAGTCGCTCGCCCCTAGCTTCATGGCCCTCACGGCATCAGCCGTCTCCCCGAAGGCGGTTATGACTACCACCTGCACAGAGGGATCCACCCTTCTCATGCGTGGGAGAACGTCTAGCCCGGAACCGTCTGGAAGACGTACGTCCAGAATCACCATCTGCGGCCGGAAGCGCTCGAAGAGAGCAAGGGCCTCGGAACAAGAGGCAGCGGTCTCCACCTGGTAGCCTTCGTCCGCTAGCACCCGCGCCGTGCTCTTCCGTACGAGCGGCTCGTCATCGACGATCAGAACCTTAAGCTGTTTCACCGCCGCCTGCCTCCCTTTCCTCAGGAACGCGGAATGAAAGTCGGAATATCGCCCCACCTTGAGGCCTGTTTCGCAGATAGATGCGCCCGCCGTGCTCCTGCATCACCTGGAGCGCGATTGAAAGGCCCAGACCGGTCCCCCCCGAACCCTTCGTCGTGAAGAAGGGATCGTATATCCGCTCCAGTATCTCCTCAGGCACTCCGCTGCCCGTATCAGCCACCGCCACCTCCACGGCAAGGCGTGTCCTGTACCGACGCTTGGAAGAGCTGACCCTCAGTACGCCACCTTCCGGCATCGCGTCGATGGCATTCAGGACGATGTTAAGCAGCGCCTGCTGAACAGCATCCCGGTCCAGTGGTATCAGGGGAAGATCCTCAGTGAGCTCGCGTTTCAGCTGGATTCCTCTTTCACGGCATTGGAGCTCCACATGATCCAACACCTTCTGAATGAGCTCATTAACGTTCGTCTCGACCATTTCGGTCGTCTTGGGCCTTGCAAACTGGAGCAGATCTGTCGTGAACTGTTCGATCCTGTCTATCTCGTGGATCGAATCGGTGAGGGATTCCCTCAGCGGAGATCCTTCAGGCAATTTCGACTGCACGTACTGGATGGTGGTGCGTATTCCCGTCAAAGGATTTCTTATTTCGTGCGCCACTATCGCAGAAAGGTTACCGATGCTGCTGAACCTCTCAACGTTGCGCTGGAAAGCACGCTCTTCCTCGGACTCCGAAACGTCGTCAAAGAGCAGCAACCCGCCGTCTACGCGTCCTGTGCGCCCAAGAGGAACCAGCCTGCATTCAAGAATCAGATCGCGCCCCCCTGGCTGGCAAGCTATCTGCGTTGGGGGCAGCACGAATGCCGACCACACATCACTGTCAGGTCCCAAAGGGGAGCGCTCGTCGACACCAAGGAGTTCCCAGACTGGCCGCTCCTCGGCATCGGGAGAGCGCACCGCAAGAATCTCCTCTGCCCTGGGGTTCAGGAACCCCACTACACCACCCCGCCTCAGCATGAGGAGACCCGTATCGAGCGCTTGGAGGCACTCGAGCGCCGCGTCCGGACTGAGCCTGCTCACAGACGCGCCTTTACTCACGATCCCCCCCCCGTAGGCAACGCCCTGCGCCGGCCCAGACGCCAGATGAAAGTGACCTCCCCCCATTCCTCCTTGGCGCCGGAACCGGTGATCGGCTCGAACAGCCAGTGCGAGAGGGCTTCCCTGCCTAGCTCGTCGAAGCTTGGATAGGGAGGTTTCCTGATTGCGCTGATGCGCACAACAGCCCCCTCGGGAGAGACCCAGAATCTGTAGCGCACCTCGGCTTCCACCCCCGACCGCTCGGCCCACTCTGGATAACGCGGATATTCGCACCTGAGCAGCCCGCGCTCGCCCAATGGCCCCTCGATTCCCGCTGAGGCACCCCGTACACGCGCAGCCGCTCCGGAAGCCGCCAATGCCGCTACTTCCACATCGAACTGGGACGGCAGCCTCCCTAAGGAATCGGTCCGGGCGAGAAGCCGCTGTGCCAGCTCATCCAACCTGCCGGTCCCTTGCTGGTTGGAACGCTCGGAACCTACCCCGCCAGCGGGGGGCTTCTGCGCTTCCACCTCCGACTCCAACCTCGACTGCTGGCCCACAGCACTCTCTTTGGGCTGCCCGCCAGCCTGAGCTTCCTCGGGTTCTCTCCCAGTCTCCGCCTTAGGCCCGCGCCTACCGGTTCCACTTCTGGTGGTGTGCTCACTCTGCCTCGTCTCTTCGGGCAGATCCACCAGGCTGACGATCATCGGAGCTTCGCTCCTCATCCTCTCAGGCTCCAGCCAGCCGCCACTGAAGGCAATTAGGGCAGCATGAACGGCCAGGGAGACGCTGATTGCGATCAAGCGCGCCGTTGCGTCGTCCCGATGCTGCTTATACAACGCTTTCGGATTCGATGAAACCACAGCCTTCTGCGCAATGAAGCGCATCAACGCCCAAAGCCCTCGGCAATAGGCTGCGCGGCGATTGCCAACTGCCGAGCCCCCGAACGCCTGGCGATATCCATCACCTCGACTGTTCGTCCCAGGCTGACCTCCCTATCTCCCTTCACGATCACGACCCGCGAGCCACCGCGCAGCTTCTTCTCGAGCCGGCTGCGCAGGTTCTCCCAGGCAACAGGGATTCCATCCACAAAGAGCTTCTCATCCGCGGTGATCGTAACGACGACGTCCTTCTTCGTCTCCTGCTCGGGCTTGCTGATCTTAGGCAGGTTGACCTTGATCCCTGTCTGGAGGATGAAGGAGGACGAAAGAAGAAAGAAAATTAGAAGAAGAAAGATGATGTCAGCCATCGCCGTGGACTCGAGAGCGCTTATCAACTCCCGGCGCTTTCCAAAACGCATCCTTCGGCCCCTCCCTAGCCGGTGGCAGGCTCCCTTCTCTGCCTCAACCCACCGGCGGTGTCCCAATACCCCCTTCTTCGGAGTCCTCCGGAAGCGCAAAGCGTCCCTGCCCCGTGGCCAGCAGCAGCATCAGCTCCCTCGAGTGGTCTTCCATTTCCGCGACTTCCGAACGTACGCGGCTGACAATGTAGTTGTGGAAGAAGAAGGTTGGGACCGCCACAGCAAGACCCGCAGCCGTAGTTAGCAGGGCTTGCCAGATTCCCCCAGCAAGCACACTTGCATCCACGTTGCCACCCAGTACCTCAATGCGCTGGAAGGCCTGGATCATCCCGAGTACGGTCCCCAGAAACCCAAGCAGAGGGGCCCCTCCGGCGATAGTCGCAAGCCCTCCCACATTCTTCTCCAGCCTGGCCGCTTCGCGTTCCCCCGCGTCCATGATCGCCTCTCGGGTTCTTTCCTCACCGAGGGGAACGTGCCGAAGCGCATCTAGAAAGATCACCGAAAGCGGCGAAGACAGGTTCTCCTCACAGACTCTTATGGCCTCTTCCAGGTGACCCTTTCTTATCCGCCCTTGGATGGCTCGCAGGAAACGCTGGTTCTCCCTGCGGGCTCGGCCCAGCTGTACGAGCCGTTCGATGATGATCGCGAATGAGATGACTGAACATAGCAGGATCGGGATCATCAGAATCCCGCCTTTGACGATCACCGACATCCCTGATTGCCTCCGTCGTCCAAAGCCACTACTCCGGCGTTGGGTCTGCGCCGACCCAGCGCCCCACATTGTTGTTGCCTAGCCTCTGGACTGAAGCTGTTCGCCAGCGGAGCGCAAAGGTGCGAGCCGAAACTCGAAGCCCCGGGCCTTCGAGTATCTCGGCGCCCGTCACGTTTCTGCACTCCAGGAGCAGAATGCTCCGACCAAGCCTGAAGCCAAACCCTGCATCCCATCGGCTGTAGCCATCCAGATGGATGCCCTCAGCCTCGAGAGGCCCGCACCCATTGAACCCCGCACTAAGTAGAACCCTGCCGAACCAAACCCCTCCTCTCACCTGCGCCTCAGAGCGGCGGAAGGCACCAATCTGGATTGCGCCCCCGTCCAGGGGCCCACGCAGGGAAAGAGCAGCCTCTACCCAACTGCCCCTGCTCGCCCACAGTGCACCTTCCAGGGAAACCGCGCCAAGCCACTGCCTCTCCGCCGCGCGGGCCACGATCACGGACAGACTTCCGTGCTGCTCGGCTTTCCACCGCCAGGCCCCACGCGTCCGGGCAACCTCCAGTCCTATGCGAAGATGGGAATGCAATCCTGCAGCCTCTACGAGGCCAGCAGCTCGGGGCCAAAGCAGAAAGCTGCGTCCCCCTGAGAGATCCACCAAAGGACTCTCTGCGACCCAACTCCCGGAAGCTAGGGCCCGCTGCCAAAGAGAAGGCACCGACAAAGCGAGGCGCCTCGAGCGTAGCCTTTGCCACGCCCTCTCATCGGGCATGCTCCCCACACACCATGCACTCCCCGGATGATCCACGATGGCTGGGCCCACTCCGAAAACGGCGACGAGCGGGGATGCGACGGTTCCAGCCGCCACGGCAGGACCGATGCAAGCCAACGAGTCTGTGCCCGCCAGAGCGATACCCGCCCCGAGCCACCATCCACCCAAACGCGCGCTCAGGCCGCCGTGGGTGACAAAGGACGCCGAGGAGAGGCTCTGTACGCGCTCGTCTGCTGAAAGAACCAAGAGTGCGAGCTGCCCGTCCAGTACCATCTGGTATCTGCCCCTGGGAGCCTGCCCGTCGTCAATCTCCTCGTGTCCCCCCAAATACGGTCCCACGCCGAACGATACGCGCCCGCTGCCTAGCCGGAGACTGCTTACCTTCGCGCCCGCAGACGTGCACACTCTGCGATGCCGCACCGACAGGTCTGCTTCGGCGCCCCAATCGAACGAAGCGCCTGGGTGTGCATATTCGAGCCTTGAGTAGCCGAATGCCCCCGCGGCCAACGTGCGGCCCACGGCATCCCTCAGGTTCCTCTTGCCAAGGTGGACGAGCGAGAACAAGCCCCCAGCACCTGCAGAGGGAGCCAGGCGAAGGCCACCACGAAGCCACCAGCCGGCTGAACCTTCATACAGATGCGCGTCCCGAGTAACGCCGAGCCACATGCGTCTTCTCCTGTGACCCAGGGCCTCTTGGGTCCATCCAAACGCCCATTTCCCCTCGCCCGCAACCGCCTCCAGCCAAGCGCGTGGGTGCAAGGGAGAAGCCACTACTGCTGGCTCGACCCGGTAAGGGACAGATAGGCGGGGCCTGTACGAAGAGGGGCCAGGAGCTGCAGCCTCCGGGGAAGGTCTTGTTCCTTCGGCCGGGAGCACGGGTGAGAGCAGTCGCGAACCGCCCCCCAGGCGGCTCATGTCCTCCCCCTCCACCACGACGTCTGGCATGACAAAGGCGGGTCGCTCTTCGCCACCGGAGATCCCCGGAAGGGAATCTGTATCCCCAGCCCGAGCTTGCCCGCCCCGGTCTGGGGCCTCCAGCTCCTCCCCGGCCACGGGTCCTGAGAGAAGCAGCACAACAATGCCCAGCAGGAGTCGCCGTGCCATCATCTCCTCCCTGAGGGCCGAGGCAGACTTTCGAGCTTGCCGTGGGAGCTCGGCCCACTACCGAGGCTCTCTAGCCTGAGTGCAGCATCCCTGTGCAGGCCAGCGGACGCTTCCCCTATCTCAACGACTCTCCGATACTCTGCAATAGCCTCCTCCACTCTCCCACTGGCCTCCAGACAGACAGCCAGCCTGTAGCGTGCCATCGCCTCCCAAAGTGGATCCAGGTGCTGACCGGTAAGGAACGTTCTCAGGCTGGTGACGGCTGCTGAGGTATCACCCGCCCTTACGGCACTTTCGCCGATCCAATAGGAAACCCGAAACACTCGATCTGAGAGCCCCAGGCTTCCCGCAAGTGAGAATCCCTTGTACGCGTCTGCCCAAGCCTTCCTGGCAAAGCTCTTCTCCCCGAAACGGAAAGCCGCCAAGGCCCTCAGCGAGTCGGGTAAGTCCTTCGAAAACGCCGCCGCACCCCAGTGGACCCGTGAGGAATCCGGAACGCCCAGGGCGTCAAATGCCTCGCCCAGATAGGCATGAAGTGTTGCGACCGTCACCGTGTCGCGTGCAACCGAAAGCGCCTCTTTCAGTACCTCGACAGCATCCTCGTAGCGACCGCAGCGCGAATACAGCACACCAGCACGGGCCAGGGCCTCTCCCGCACGTCCAAAGGAACTATCGCGCCCCAGCGCCTCTAGCGCGGCGGCCGCTTCCTCCAGCCGTCCCTCCCCCTCGAGGCAGTGAGCAACCTTCATCTGCACTCCGGGTATTCTTGGATCATCGTCTGAAACACCGGCTATGAAGGCCGCGAAACATGAACGTGCCTCCGGGTACTTGCCCTTCAGGAGGAAAGAATCACCCAGCTGCAGGTAGTGATCCGCCGTTCGCACCTCCGGAAACTCGCGGGAGATCTCGTCCAGGATCTCCCTGGCCTCGCCAAGATTCCCGAGGGTGTGCTTGCACTCGAACAGCGAGATCTTAGCCGCACGCCTAACCCTTCTCTGGACGCCCGCCCGTGAGAGGATCTCTTCGTACAAACGAGCGGCCTGGCCTGTTTCGCCAAGGTTGTAGTGCGCATTGGCCAGCCCGAGCAGCGCCTGGACCTTGAGGGAGTCCGGAGCAGCGGGGTGTTGTCTCAGCCTCTCGAACACCCGGGCGGCAGACCCGAAGCGGCCGGAGCGAAATAGAACATCGGCCTTCAGTCTCATCGCTTCAGCCCCAAGCAGGGTAGAGTCCTCGGCCACGCTTCCCAGGATACCTTCCGCCTCCTCGAGGTACCCGAGCCTGACCTTAGTCAGTGCGAGGTTGTACAGGGCTCGTTTTCGCTCCTCCTGCCGCGCCGCCGCCGTAGCAGCCTGGACAAAGACCCCAGCGGCCTCATCGTAGTGGCCCATGTTGTACAGACAGATGCCGCTGCGCAGAAGAAGCTCATAGCGCAGAGTGCAGTCCTTGCAGGCCCTCAGTCCTCTCCGGAACTCTCTGAGGGCTCGCTCGAAGTCACCCTCCAAATAGCTGCACCAACCAGCGGCATAGGCACACGAGGCCTTCTCCCATCCCCTGCGTTCCGCTCGCGCATAGTGGCGCCGCGCCATCTCGAGGCGCCCAAGCTTGTAGAACGCCTCCGCGCGCCAGAAGTCATATTCCGCAGCCCTCGGCGTTCCGGGGAAACGCAGCAGGAGATCTCCAAACAGCCGCGAAGCATCTCCGAAGCGCCCCGTGGCGAAGGCGGCCAAGGCCTGCCGACGGAGAAGCGCTTCCGGTGGGTCCGGGAGCCGCTGCACAGCCTTCGAATATGAGAAGTAGGCATCTTCCATGCGACCGCTTCTGTAGAAGCAGTCGCCTTGAAGCGAGAGCGCCGCAGCCCCAAGGCCAGCCGAAACCGAAGCACCCCGGAAGGCCTCGAGAGCCTCTAGCGCACCCTCGTAGTCGTCGAGATGGAAACGCGCAAACGCGAGCGCATAGGCGCCAAGGTAGAAGAGTGAATCCGACTCGGGTGGGGAAGGGGAAGAAACAAGCACGGCCTCAGCCCGAGCAAAGTCCCCTTGTTCGATCAGCGCCACCGCTTCTCCGTAGCGCGCTGCTGGTAGGTCCGCGATTCTCGCTCCCTGGACGCGCGAATAGAACCCGGCCGCCTCCTCCGGGTCGCCCTCTCTGAGGGCCATCCATCCAAGAATCGAGAGAGCCTCATCCAACCAGACCCGCGGAACCGTCTGACCCGCCTCCACTAGGCTAGCCAGCACTGTCCTGGCTTCCTCAAACTGGCCCATCTCGAACAGCGCCCGGCCCAACAGGAAACTCGCCCGCGGCTGCAGAACAGACCCGCGCAAGAGCACCGCAACGCTATCCCACTGCCCCTTCTCGAACTCGATCTCCGCTAGGTCTAACCCGATGCTGTCTGCTAGCAGGGAGGCCCCATCACACACCGTGGCCATCCGCAGTGCTCGCTGCCAGGCTTCGAAGGCCTCGCGCCGTTCCCCAGCAGACCTGGAAAGCCACCCAGACCACCGTGTCATCCTAACTGCTGTCAGGGTGTCCCCCAACGCCAAGGCCTCACGCGCCGAAACCTCTGCCAACACCGCAGCCCTCGCCTTTCGGCCGAGGTGTTCCATGGCCCATGCCGCTTCAGCTGCCGCCCAGCAGCGCACCGCGGAGGGGAGCCCACCCGCGGAGAGCGCGCTGTCGAAGAAAGATGCCGCCCGCTCCCACTCTTTCCCGAGCAAC
>CAYMBA010000116.1:0-8775 GCA_964388535.1 uncultured bacterium
CCAGCTGCCTGTTGAAGGTTCTCACGACTCCGACATACCCGCCTCGGATGGTATCGACACGGGCCGGCACAGGAGGGATTGCGCAGAGCGCCACATCAGTACCGCTTCCAGCAGCCAGACCAGCGAGGATGGAGGTTCGAGTAAGGAGGCGCTTGGGGTGTGAAAGGTCCTGAAGCGGGGGCAGAAAGACCAGGGCCCGTGGGTAGAGACCGAAGACTGCGGCTTCCATTCGCATCAGAAGCTGGATCATATTCTGATTCGCTATGCCACGATTGACAACGAAGTCGTCCTCAAGGACCGACAGCATCTTCCACGCCGCGGCCAGACCAGCTCCGTAGACGACAACATAGCGCCCCTCTTGGTAGCGGGGGGAATCAAGCAGCTTGGAGTTCGCCTCGCGGTAGTAGGAGATGTTCGCAGGGTCAGAGGCTGCAACCCGAAGTGCCTCGAGCCTCTGCTGCAGCCCACCGACGCGGATCAAGACCAAGACCGTCACAGCAGCCGAAACAAGCGCAACAGCACCAAAGAGGAGCACGGGCAATGTGAGCCCAAAGGGAAGCCTTAGTGCCCGCTTTCCCTTCTTGGGCTCCTGGCCGCTGCCACCCTCGGTGTCTCCTCCACTTTCGCGCGCCTCATCGACATCCTCTGCCGTCCCCGGGCCGCCGGGCGCCTCGGGTGCACCTGGCCCCCTTCCCCCTGCCTCAAAGGGCGCTGCCGCTGCCGCCTTACCGGCCTCCTGCTCCTTGTCCTTTTCCTCTTCTGCCACGCAATAGCCCTCCCTACTCGTCTTTTCGGCTGCGAGCGCCTTGCCCTCCAGCCCGCTCTAAGAGATGCCAGAAAGGGGCTAGACCCCAGCCTAGAGCGAGTGGGGTCGCCACCACACGGATGGGCGCACGCGATCGCCTGGCACACCGCAGAGTTCCCTAATATGATCATCTGCAGCAGAATCCTCGGAGAAGCCACTCTCCTGCCCACGAAGGCGGAGGCCACCCGCGGAGGCCAAATGATCATCGGCGCAACGGCAGACCTTCACTACGGAATAAGCCCCGAAGTGACACAAAGAGTGGAGCGCTTCATCCGGGAAGAACTGGCGGGCCGGAGGTTGGACCTGCTCGTCATAGCTGGTGACCTTGCTGAGAACCAGGGCCTAACCGGGCCTAACATTGGCGCCAATCACCGCAAGCTGCTGCAGCTGCTCCGGGAATCAGTTTCCTGTCCCATCGCCTTCTGCGCCGGAAATCACGACGTCTGGAGTAGGGACGCCTCGGTGGACTCAAAGCGGGTCTACGACTCGGTTCTTCCCTCTGTCGCCGCCGAGACGGGAACCGTCTACCTGGACGCCTCAAACTTGGTGTCAGAGGACCTGGCAGTAGTGGGCTGCTATGGACACTTCGACTACTCGCTGAGGACCGAGGGTCTGGAGTTCTACGGCATGCCGGTGCTCCAAGAGCACTACGAGGCACAGACACCACCTGGGTACCGTGAGCCGGTCTGGATGGACCGACTCATGATGAGCTGGGGCATGCCAGATCGGGAGGTGTGCAAATTCGTCTGTGATTCCGCCGCCCAACGCATGAAAGAAGCCTTGGAGGAGAGGAAGTCCATCCTGTTCGTCTCACACACTGTACCGAGAGAAGAAGTGAACGGCCACCGGAGCAGCAGCTCCGCCGTGAGCAGGTTCCTCAATGCCTTCAGTGGAACGGTAAGGCTGGAAGAAATAGTCAGGCTCGCAGTCTCCCAAGGAGCTCAGGTGCTTTCCGTCTCAGGGCACACGCACAAGGCCGTACCGCTAACCGTAATCGAAGGAGCCAAGTACCTGAACGTCGGCGGCACCTACGGGAAACCAAGACTTGTACAGATCGCTTTCCCGTAGCACTCTGGCCAACGGAGGGCTCCAGCGTGCGCTCTGCCCAGAGATACAACCCGCTACCGAGCAGATACGTCCGAGACATCGAGCTTGGCGGCCATGTCTTCCCACCAAGTGGGGCGCAAGATGCGAGGCGATCCGAGGTTCGCAGATGTGCTAGAGAGATGCCTCTCCAGCCAAATACCTGGGTTCATCTTCCACGGTGACAACACACAGCTTCTCCAATCCATTCCGGAGAACTCAGTACACCTTGCGGTGACTGATCCACCTTTCTTCCTGAGGTCCGATCGCCGCAACGAGGAGCATCCTGATCGCTACCTTGAATTCCTTCTTCCACGCCTGGAGCTGATCCACGCCTGCCTCCGACCCGACGGTTCAGCGGTAATCCATCTCGACCAGAGAATCGTTCATGAGGTAAAAATAGGAATGGACCGCATCTTCGGCAGAAACCGGTTCATCAACGAGATCATCTGGCACTACACGGGAGGAGGCAGATCAAAGCGTTACTTCTCTCGCAAGCACGATACACTACTTTGGTACACAAAGGGCAGCCGGTGGACCTTCAACGTGGACGCAGTCAGAGTTCCCTACAAGGCATCAAGCGGATATGCAAAGTCTGGAATTGTTGCGAGGTCTGGCAAGCGCTACACCCCCCATCCAGCAGGAACGCCCCTCGACGACGTATGGCACATCCCCATGATAAATCCGCTCAGCCACGAGCGATGCGGCTACCGCTATCAGAAGCCGCTCCGCCTGCTCCAACCAATCATTGCCGCGCTCAGCAACCCGGGGGATCTTGTGCTCGATCCTTTCTGCGGCAGCGGCACGACACTCGTGGCAGCCGCAGCAGCTGGACGCCGGTGGATCGGGGCAGACACGGACCCGGTGGCAGTCGCGACCACCAGGGCTCGCCTCAAGGAGGTTATCTCAGAACCCGTGGTGGTCGGTCCGGGCCAGGCGAAGCAAGGACGTACCTGAGGCTCACTAAGTCACAGCACCTTGAGAGCCCTGTTCATGCCTCAAGGACGCCTCCGGAGGCGTCAGACAGTTGCTCGGCGCAACTTGACCGGCCGTGACCGCCAATCTAGGCTGGAGGACTGGAGAGGAGGTGAGACGAAGATGAGAATCCCGAGCGTCTCCCACGCTGCTGTCTTGCTGCTTGCAGTTTGCCTCCAGGCGGGTTGTAGCAGCTCGGGAGGGCGCGACGAAGCCAGTGCCTCCGGGAACATGGAAACTGCCCGGAGTGCAGCAAAGGAGGCCTCAGCGATGGCACTTACTATCAGATCCAACGCCTTCGAGGAAGGAGCCAGGATCCCCGTCCAATACACCTGTGATGACAAGGATCTCTCTCCAGCACTGACATGGGAAGGAGCGCCTGAGGGCACGAAATCCTACGCCCTGATCTGCGACGATCCTGACGCTCCGATGGGAACCTGGGTCCACTGGGTGATCTTCAACATCCCTGCAGACTCCACAGGGCTCCCCGAAGGACTGGATAAGGCGCCTAGGCTTGACGACGGGACCATCCAGGGCAAGAACTCATGGGGGCGCCACGGCTACGGTGGACCGTGCCCCCCACCGGGAAAGCCGCACCGCTACTTCTTCAAACTCTACGCCCTTGATACCACACTCGACCTGGACGACAGCGCCCGGAAGAACGACTTGCTTGCCGCTATGAAGGGGCACGTCCTGGCCGAAGCTCAGACGATGGGCACATACGGGCGCTAACATCGGGCCATTCTCCCCGGCCCGGGCGGCTCTGGCGCTCCGGGCCGGGCCAACGGCAGGCCAGCAGGGGGCGCGTGTGGAAATCCTCATTCTCTCCGGGATCATCGTCGCAGCGCTCATCCTGTTCATCGTGCGGCCATTCCCGGTCGAGATAACAGCCGCCCTCATAGTGGTGGCCCTTGCGGTCACCGGCATACTCTCTCCGCAGGAAGCCCTCTCCGGCTTCTCTAGCACAGCCACGGTGACCGTAGCCGCCATGTTCGTACTGAGTGCCGGACTGATGCGCACGGGCGCCCTGGAGATCCTCACCTCACAACTCGGCCGCTTCTGTCACCTCGACGTCCGCAGGCTACTTCTTACCCTCGCTTTCGTCGTTGCCCTACCGAGCGCCTTTGTCAACAACACACCGGTAGTCGTAATTATGGTACCAGTGCTGCTCAGCATCTGCCGCGGCAGCGGTGCCCCGACGAGCAAGGTCTTCATCCCGATCAGCTACTTCTCCATCCTCGGCGGTACATGCACGCTGATTGGGACGAGCACCAACATCCTTATCGACGACCTGTACAGGAAGGTTGGCGGTCCCGGATTTGGCATCTTCGATTTCCTCCCGTTCGGCCTCCTCTATCTCTTGATAGGCGTGGTGATCATAATCCTTCTTGCACCGAAGCTTCTCCCCGACAGATCTTCCCTTGCCGGGCTGCTGATGAGCGAACGTCCGGCGACGTTCGTAACGGAGTTCGTCATACGGCCCGATTCACCGCTCATTGGCAAGCGCGTAGGCGAGGTCTTCACGAAGGACTGCGCCGTCCGCCTTCTCGAGCTCATAAGGGGCGAGGAGATCGTCTTCGCAGGGCGTGCTACGCATATGCAAATCGAACCCGACGACGCCCTGATCGTAGAAGGCCGGCCTAAAGATATCTCGAGATTCCTCGCCGGGTCCTTTGGTGTACAACTTGCGAGTGTCATAGAAGACGAACATCGAGTTCCGATGAAGACGCTCCAACTGAGGCTTGTCGAGGCTGTCGTCCTGCCCGATTCGCCGTTCGTCGGGCGCAAGGTGAGGGATCTTGGCCTAAACAGGCTCTACGGCGTCAAAGTAATCGCAGTGCAGAGACACGGCAGACAGCACAGGTATCAGATCCGTGCTATGAGGCTACATAGAGGAGACGTGCTACTACTTCAGGCCGATGAGCACGGTCTGCTCGCACTCAGGGAAACTGGAGCTGTTCTGATCGTCGAGGGAGTAGAAAGGACAGTTGCCCGAAGGGAAAGAATGCACCTCGCCGCAGTCCTAATGGCCCTCGTGGTGCTATCGACGGCACTGCTCAAGATCCCGCTTGTTGTCTCAGCCCTCTCGGGTGCCGTGCTCATGATTGTGACCGGGTGCCTGCGGATGGATGAAGCGGTTCGGTCAGTGGACCCGGCAACGATCCTGCTGCTGGCTGGCACGATCCCTCTGGGTGTCGCCATGCAGAAGACTGGCCTGGCCGGCCTCATCGCGAATTCGATCGGCTCAGACCTCATCCGGTCTCACCCACACGTCCTGGTGTCCAGCATGTATCTGGCAGCAGCCGCGCTTACTTCAGTGCTCTCCAACAACGCGGCAGCAGTACTTCTGACACCCATAGCCCTCGACATAGCCGCGGCTATGCAGGTCAACCCGAAAACATTGCTGATGGCAGTCGCCTTTGGAGCAAGCGCCTCCTTTGCAACACCGATAGGGTACCAGACGAATGCAATCGTCATGGGCCCCGGAGGCTACACCTTTGGGGACTATCTAAGGATAGGAATCCCGCTCACCATAGCGCTCTGGATTGCGGCAACCTTCCTGGTTCCCGTCTTCTGGCCTCTCTGACCCTCTAGCAGATCCCGTGTCCGAGCCTAACGTATTTTCCCTTCCAGAAACGGAACCTCGTAGACCTTGTCGTGCTGGATCGGTCCGTGTCCGAAGTATCCCTCTTCACCGAAGAGCTCGCCGTGGTCCGCCGTAACGGTGATGTAGGTATTCTTGGGCACGATATCGAAGAGCCGTTCAAATACCGTGTCCAGGTATCGAACTACCTCTATTTGCCTGTTCCGCAGGATGTCCAGTTTCTCCTGGTCGAAGAAGGGCTGCTTCTTTGAGTCAGCCTTGATCTTCCCGTCCACGACATGATCATCGAGATGCTTGAAGACGCCATGCACACCACTCAAACGGGGCCAGAGATCCTTTGGTTCGTCGGGTTTCGCATAGGGGTAATGTGTTTCTCCCACATTGAGCAAGTAGAAGGACGGGCGCTCTGTGGAGAACTTCATCTCATCGAGCATCGCATTCATGTCATTGTGCTTCTCCATCAGCTTGAAGGTATCGAAGTCCCTGTTGATTGCAGTCTTTGGGTTGAGCACCGGCAGCGACACCATCGCATGCGTAAAGTATCCTAGTGTGTTTCTCAAATACGTAGGCATGAAGAGGTGTGGCACGAAGCTAGCAAACTCCACATTCTTTGCCCCAAAGCGTTCGTTGAACTTGACGAAGTCTTCCTTGTAATAGTCAGACGCATATACATGGGTGGGACTAGTGTGTGGGAGAAGCCCCATTAGGAGATTGTAGTGCGAAGGCGCCGTCCATGATGCGTAGCTCCATCGCGCCTCCACTTTCCCCAGCTTGGTAATCACCTTAGGCTCAGCAGCCATGAAGGAGTCATACCGACAGCTGTCGAGAATTACGATGATGTAGTTGTTCATCTCATCGAAGGGCGGATCAGGCCTATCCAAGCTAGAGAGCACACCTCCGGAGGGAGAGAGTACTGCTCCGGGTGCTTCCTGCTTCTTTCCGCCAAAGATACTATCTAGGAATCCCATTTCTTCTCGCCTCCCCAGTGGCAGACCAAACAAAGGCGCCTCCCCACCCATCGGGAGCCGCAGTCTGCATGCAGGTACTACCTAGCCCTGCAGGGCCAATGGCCCAGAAAGATGGCTACTAAAGCTATCGCCCCTGGCATGCTGGCTTCAAGCGGCCCTTCTCCTAAGGCCGTAGGCCGCCATGGGTCCATCACGAGTCGGACACACGGACCCTGAGGCCTTGAAGCGCCAAGGAACAGACTCCACACTCGGGGCAAAGCGGAGTTCCCTTGGGGCCACCCTCTATGGCCAACATCCTGGAGGTCTTGGAGATGGAGGAACACGGAATCATCCTGGGCCGGGAGGCGTCCGGCCTTGGGAGCCCGAGAGAGATCAGAAGCCCTTACGACTCGCAGGTGGTCGGGATCGCCCATTTCGGTGATTCGAGCATCGTCGAGCAGGCCATCGCGGCCGCAGCGGAGACCTTTACCCGCACAAGCCACGCCGCCGCTCACGAGCGAAGCCAGTGGCTAAAGCGGATTGCGGATCTCATCGGAACGCGCAAGGAGCAGTTGGCCCAAACGATAGCAGGTGAAGCGGGAAAGCCGATCCGGCTGGCTCGACTTGAAGTTGACAGGGCTGAATCCACCTTCCGCATCGCCTCCCGGGAAGCCCTGCGGCTCGAAGGGGAGATCATCCCTTTGGACTCTGTCCCCTCGGGGGAAGGTCGTCTGGGACTCGTGCGTAGATTCCCTCTCGGCCCGGTGGCTGCGATCTCGCCGTTCAACTTCCCACTGAACCTCGTAGCGCACAAAGTCGCGTCAGCCTTGGCCGCCGGCAACACCGTTGTGCTCAAGCCCGCTTCCCAAACCCCACTGTCTGCGATCGAGCTGGGGAGGGTCGCTCTCGAAGCGGGCGTCCCAGAAGGCGCTTTCAACGTTGTGCCCGCGCCCGCATCCGAAGCATTCCCACTTCTCGATAGCGAGCACACTCGCGTGCTGAGCTTCACCGGCAGCGCCGAGGTCGGCTGGCATCTGAAGACCAGGGCACCGAAGAAGCGGGTCATCCTAGAGCTTGGAGGCAATGCGGCCGCCATCGTAGAGCCGGACGCCGAAGTAGAACTTGCTGCCAAGCGACTGGCCCTTGGGGCGTTCGTATACGCCGGGCAGATATGCATCTCGGTACAACGCATCTATGTACAGGAGAACATCGCCCCCTCTTTTATCGAGGCACTAATCGAAGCCACGAAGAAGGAAATCACGTGTGGCGACCCATCAGACGAAGGTGTGCTATGTGGCCCCATGATCGATGAAGCCAACGCAGATCGCATCATGGATTGGATTGAACAGGCCGTAGAGGCCGGAGCGAATCTGCTTCTTAAGCCACAGCGAAGTGGCAACGTGGTTTCTCCGGCCATACTCAGTCGTGTTCCCAAACACCTGCCTGTCGTGACGCGGGAGGCATTTGGGCCAGTAGTAGTAGTGGAAAGCTACCGCCGGTTCAGCGACGCCCTTCAAATGGTCAACGACTCCAGGTATGGGCTGCAGGCAGCTATCTTCAGCAACCGGGTCGATCGAGTCCTTGCTGCTTTCAAGCGCTTGGAAGTAGGCGGCATCATCCACAACGACTATCCAACCTACAGGGTCGACCCCATGCCATATGGAGGGGTTAAGGATTCGGGCGTGGGCCGGGAAGGTCCCCGTTACGCGATCGAGGAGATGACTGAGATGCGGCTCCTGGTCCTGAAGGAGGAACGCTGAAACCTTCGCGCTCTAGGATCGACCTCAGCTGAGCGAACATCTCCAGACGCTCCGGCGTGATTAGAGACGGATGCAGTCCCTTCGGGCGCATCACAAGCGACCGAACAGCAATAGTTCGCGTCGGGGTGACGATCACATCCACGGGCAGGTCCGTAGGCTCTGGATCCACTGGGTCGTCGAAGATCTGTGAATCGTGCACGACAACCGCAACAGGCGTCTCGGCCCCCACGAACCCCCGATCTCTGCCCAGCGCGTAGACAATGTCGGCCTCGCCATCTCCCCGCCCTACCATGGCGCCTTGCGCATTGACCCCTACGGCTCCCGTTACGACCAAGTCGACTCGCTCTAGCTCTCGGCCGCGCATCAGCCGCGCTCCAGGTGGCGACCCGCTCTTCAACGCCCCCGTCCCGGGCCCCACGAGTGCCTCGAGTTCCTCCAGATGCGTTGAGGCGCCTTCGGGGTGAATCTCGATAAGCCAGCCGTTCCGCGCGAGAGAGAGATCCGGCACCACAAGCGTCTTACCATCGTGCAACGCAGCAGAACGGATTTCCCTCAGGACCTCGTCCCTGAAGATCAGTACCCTGTGGGCGCTCTTCCACT
>CAYMBA010000117.1:0-8664 GCA_964388535.1 uncultured bacterium
GGGTTCGTGTAACTGAAGGAAGGTTCTCACATACTCCATTTTCGTGCTGCCCGTGCGTATGCCCTCGATCACGATCACATGGCGGCCGCGGATGTCAGAGCGCAGGTCGTGGAGTATCTTCACAGCCGTCGGGCCTTTCTCGCGCGGATCGAACCTGGATACGGACAGGAAGTCCAGTTCCTGCTCCAGGCCGATTGCCCTGGAAAGATCGCACTGGAAGATGAATCCGCCTCGCAGAATTGCGATCAGCACGGGCACCTTGCCGGCATAGTCTTCCGCTATCTGCCGGCCAAGCTCCTCGATGCGTTCCCGGATCTGGTCGGCCGTGAAGAGGATCCTTGCGGTCCCATCGGGCAGCTGAATCTCCCCGCCGGCCCCGAGCTTTCTTACTGCCTCGATCATGCGTCTATTTCTCCTGCGCGTGCCCGCCCGCTCTTTGCCCTTTGCCAACGGAGTCTATGGCCCGGCATCCCCTGCTTCAACACGCATCCTCCATGCCTTCTCCCGAGCCCCGATGCGCAGGCGTGGCTTACACCTTAGAAGCGACGCAACTCGAGGCGGCGCCCTTCGAGGCGCGCTGTGACCCCAAGGGGCAGATGCAGCTCGGCCCTCCGGGGCCGCCCAGGGGGTTCCATTTTCGGTTGCGCGCGATCCAGAAGATCGTACAGATCGGTCATGTGCCTGGATGAAAGTGCTTCGTGACGGCCTGCCAGGCGTCTGAAGGCCTCCAGGAGGATCCGCCCTGCCACAGGGCGGGGTAGGCGCTGGAGCCTGTCCGCTGCGAGCGTGATCCGCGCCGGGTCTTCGCTCAGAAGTATCCTGCGGAACAAGTGCCGGGCAAGGGCCTCGCTTGTGGCCGTCTCCGAGCGCTGCCACTCGGCAAGCACCGCAAGGTGCTCCACGATCCTGGGATTGAACTGCCTTTCCAGGAGGGGGATCAGGTCCAGCCGAATCCGATTGCGCAGGAACCGCCTGTCCAGATTGGACCGGTCTTCCCTCCAACGCAGTTCGGCCAGCTCCGCTAGCCTCCGCACCTCAGACCTCCGCACCCACAGCAGCGGCCGGATGATCCTGATCTTTGTTCCAGCGGCGCTCGGGACCCTTCCGGCCGGTGTCATGCCGCCAAGGCCCTGTGGTCCGGCCCCGCGGACGATTCTCAGCAGCACGGTTTCCGCCTGATCGTCCATGGTGTGCCCTGTTGCCACCTCACTGAACCCGAGCTCACGGGCGATTGCCCCGAGGGCCTCGAGGCGCATCACCCTGGCAGCCTTCTCGATCGACCATCCCCGTCGCTTGGCCTGAGGGCCAACATTGAGGTGGCGGGCATGAAACTGCAGGCCCAGCTGGGCGGCTAGTGAGCGGACGAAGTCTTCTTCCTCGTCAGCCTCGGGCCTGAGCCCGTGATTGACGTGGCCGACGACGAGGCGGCCTGCGCCGTCCGAGGCCGCCCAGGCGAGGGCCCACAAGAGCAGCACTGAGTCGCAGCCCCCTGAGACTGCCGCCAGGATCTGCCAAGGCTCCGGCGACAAGGCGGCCAGACGTTTCCTGAAGCTCAGGAAGAACCTGTAGAGATCCGGATTTTCCCTTGGGTTCCTCATCGCGGTTGATTGTGTCATAGAATCCCATTCCAACGAACCTTCGATGCCCACGGGGCGTTCTACCCAAGGTGGGCTGCCACGACTTCTACGCACCTCGGGTGTCGCCCCTGGTCAGGGCATGACTTGGGCCTGGGGTCAGGGCTTGGAAGGGGGTAGGCAATGAGGCTTGGCATAGTGGGGGCTGGAAGGATGGCGCGGGCCATTGCGCACTACCTCCTGCGGATCGATGAGGTGGAAAGCCTCGTTGTGGTCGACAGATCCGAGGATGCGCTGGAAGGTCTTGCTGCTTTCTGCAACTCGAAGAGACTAGAGACGGTCCGGGCAGACGCCTCCGATACGGGGGCATTGGCTGCTGCATTCGATGGGCTCGACGGCTTCCTGTCTGCGGCCAGCTATCGGTACAACCTGGCCCTAACCCGGCTTGCCGCCGGCCTTGGAGCGCACATGGTCGACCTGGGCGGCAACGTGGAGATGGTAAGGCGCCAGATGGAGCTGGATTCAGAGGTGGCGGACTCCGGCGTCACCGTCATCCCCGACTGTGGATTGGCGCCCGGACTGGCCACTCTGATGGCTGCCGACCTTGCTGCGAGACTGGGCGATTTGGAGTACCTCAGGATCAGGGTCGGTGGGTTGCCCCTGAGACCGGAGCCACCGCTTGACTATGCGCTCTTCTTCTCGGCCGAGGGCCTCATCAACGAGTACAAGGAACCGGCGGAGGTGCTTCGAGACGGGCATCTTGAGGTGCTCGACTCGTTGACGGAGCTGGAGCACGTGGCCGTTGAGCCGGAGTTCCCGGAGTTGGAGGCGTTCATTACCTCAGGCGGGACTTCTACTCTTCCGCTGAGCCTCCGCGGCAAAGTTCGGAACTTGGACTACAAGACCATTCGCTACCCGGGCCATTGCGAGAAGATCAGGTTGCTCTTCGACCTTGGGCTGGCCGGGGAGACTCCATTGAAGGTCGACGGTGGCGCAATCGTGCCGCGTCGGGTGCTGGAAGCACTATTGGAACAAGCGCTACCTAGAACCCAAGAAGACGTGGTCATAGTCCGGGTGAGTGCGCTTGCCAGCAACGGAAATAGGGCGTCGTACGAGCTCGTAGAGAAATTCGATCCCCACACTGGGCTTACGGCCATGCAGAGAACTACGGGTTTCCCGGCAGCAGCTGCCCTAGTTGCTGCCTGCCGGGGCGAGGTGAAGCGCCCCGGGGTGCTGGCGCAGGAAGTGGCCTTTGAACCCAGCAGGCTGCTGGAGTCGGTTCGCACCACGGGAATCGAGTTTGCCCTCAAAGAGGGCTAGGCGATCTGCAAGGGCTAGCCCTCTACTCTTTTGTTCTTTGCAGGTCCCGGACGCTTACGTGCAGCTGCTTCGGCCGGACGCTGGGCAAGCGACTAGCTTGCCCCGGCTACCTGCGGGAGTGCTTCCTTCATTCGTTCGGCCCCCGCACGCGGTCCGCGGCGGCACGTATGTCGTCCACATAGACGCCAGAGCCCACAATCCATCCCCGCGGTCGGAACAGTTTCACGGGAGAGTCTCGTGGGAGGGGTCGTCATGCTGCCTTATCAGCCGCAGTACCTTCGTCTTCTCTATCGGTCGGGCTTCCTCCTGGGAAGGTGTCAGTGAGCCCACCATCCTTCACAGCCGGGCGAAGGAAGGGTACGATCTCAGGGTCGAAGTGTGAGCCCGAGGCTTCCTCAATTCTCGCAATTGCGTGTTCCGGGTTGAGCGCTTTCCTGTATGACCGGGCCGACGTCAAGGCATCGAAGGCATCGGCCACCGCGATAATCCGGGCCGACAGCGGGATGTCCTTTCCTCGCAAGCCACTTGGATAGCCGTGGCCGTCAAAGTGTTCGTGGTGGTAATGGATCCCGGGGATGGCTTCCGCAAGCTCCGGCACAGGCGCCACGACCCTGCATCCGCTTTCGGGGTGCTTTTCAATGATGCTGCGCTCTTCGGGCGTCAGGGAGGCGGGCTTTCTCAGGATTTCACTAGGAACTGCGATCTTGCCGATGTCGTGGAGCAATGCTGCCCAGCTAAGGTTTTGTAGATCGGCCCCGCGAACGCCCATGAGTTTCCCCATGCTGACAGCGATCGAGTGCACTCGCTCGGAGTGGCCCCTTGTGTAAGGGTCCTTTGCATCCACAGCGGCTACAAGGCTGCGGACGGTGCTCAGTAGGGAGCTGTTCAGCTCCGCCCTCAGATGTATGGTGGCAAGGGCCGTTGACACGTGGTCAGCGAGGCTTTCGAGGAGCCTAAGGACATAGGGCTCTCCCTTGGGCGCGGCATCGCTCGTTATGATCCCCACGAATCCGATCTCCCTGCCGCGACTTGCCACCGGGATGGCGCGAAGCAGGAGTGGAGTGCCGCAGGCCTCTTCCAGATTCGGGAAGCTGCCGCTTGGGAAAATGCGCCAGACCCCATTGGAGCCTGTACAGGCCTCAAGTACAGATTCGCAGATCCGCCTCCAATCGATTCCGCCGTCCTTGAGGGATTCGGCGGTAAGGCGACCCAACCTTCCTCTTATCTGAATCCAGGAGTCACCCATCAAGCTCAGAATGATGAGGGCCTCTCCGGCAAGGGTTGCTACTTCCTGGAGGAGACTGTTACACGTTTCGTGAAAGTGCTCTTCGGATTCCAGGGCCTTTGGTAGTCTATAGAAGAGCTCCACCTCCCTAGCGTGGAAGCTCAGGGCCTTTGTCAATTGCCTTTCCCTTTCGTCTCTGGCCCGCCGATCGTGGATCTCGCTTGCAATGTGTCGCGCCAGTTCCGTGAGGGTGGCCAGATGCGTGCTGGGAACCTGTTCGGCGGACCGGGATCTGAAGAGCAGTTGCCCGAACACCTCTTCCCCCGCCGAGACGTCTATCTTGGAGATGGCTTCCTCGGGCGGTGGAACCGAGCTATCAGCGGTCGAGAACAAGCTGCGCCCGTCGGGGCCGAGAACCCATATCTCGAGCCCCATGGTGGCCGAGAGGGACTCCAGCAGGGGCAGAGAGCGACCCCTGGAGAGATAAGACGCTATGTGGCTTTCCTCCCTCTGGTGCATTGGGTGCCTCCGGTACTCGCCGCGGCCCCTTCGGGCTACATGCTCCCGCCCCTGCTCGGGTACCGGGGCAGGAACCGTTCTCTCTGCAAGCCTGGTTCCAGGCCAAGATGCGGGGCTAGGCGGTGCCGGTTCTTCGAAACACGCCATCTGGCAAGTCGTTGCGAGTTGCCTATTCCAGCCACACACAAGGGGCGGGCTACAGGCATGCACAATGCAATACTGCGAGAGTTGCAGTCAGAGTAATGCACTGGCTGCGGACGGCCTGCCAGCCGCGATGTCACCCGCACCGGGCTGGGCTCAGAGGATCGCGAGCCAGTCGCGGAGAAGGAACTCGATACGCCCTACTAGGAGTGCGATTCGGCCCATCACCGTGTAGCCGAACCCGGCACCGAAGGTGACCATGAGTACCCAGATGCCCACACGCGAAAACTTGCCGAATGCGCCCTTGTGTTCCTTGGAGAAATAGAAGTAGGAAAGCGCGGCGAGGATGGCCACAACCGCTATTGCATCCCAAAACATCCTCTCGAAGCTGAAGGGCTTCACCCCTCGTTCATAGCCGGCAACAGAGATAAGTGTGGCCTGGATCTGCCCCATGAAGTCTGCGGTGAGAAATGCAATGAGCCGTAGGCCAGCGGTCGTACCCATGATGAAGGCCAGCGCCCACCTCGAGAGGTAGCCGCCTTTGGGGAAGAGGCGCATCAGCAACAGGATGCCAAAAACGAGAGGGATGAAGTACATGAACCAAAGCGGGTCCCGAGGCTGGTCTGCAATCCCCGGCATGAAGAGCTTGGCTGTAAGGGACGGCCACAACTTCCCGAAGAGGTTGGGTACGAGTGTTGTCCAGAAGCCCATGACCATCCAGTACGCCGCCGAGACGCCCACAAAGAGATGTTCAGCGAACCTGTAGAAGGGGTTGTCGTCGTAGAGAAAACTCATGATCGCGAGCGTTAGGAACGCGGCAAACCAAATTGCGAATCCCTTGAACGAACCAACGGGGCTGACCATCCCGCCAGTCACTGCGCGGATGACCAGCAGCATGATTCCGATAGCGATCAGCCCCATTCCGATCCAGCGTCTCATTTCTCCCGCGCCTCCGTCGATGGCTTGCCCCGCGATCGTACTGGACCCAGGGCCCTGTTGGCTTCCCTATCTGCCAGCACCTAGGCGCACGGCACCCTGCCTCTTACGGATGATTTGGAAGGTAACATTCCCCATGATGATGAACAGGATGATGACCAGGTGTGTCACCGTCTGAGGTCCCATGCGTATCAGCGCTGTCTGATACCGTCTGCCTCTGAAGTCATACCGGCTCTTCAGTAGCGCCTCGTACTCAGCGGCTGCCTTTATGCCCCCCATCAAGCCCAGCAGCTGGTCGGGGTAGTAGGGGTAGAGCAGCGGTGCCTGCACCGCTGTGCAACCCCCGGCCACCGGTATGTTCCCCGGGGTGCCAGCGTACTGAATCCACTCCTTGAGACCCGGATAGCCAGCGCTAACATTGAGTATGAGGTCGAACGAACGGATGTTCGTCACATCGGAAAGCATGGGAATGGAGTCTATGCTCGTGCCCCGGGCATCGGTCGTGTACAACTTCTTCAGATCCGTCAGTATCACCGCGATCACGCCTTCGTTGCCGCTCTTGAAGCCCAAATCCATGTAGTCATAGCCGTAGCGCAGGTCGGGATATTCTTCTTTGAGCACCCTGTTTATCACTCCATCGACCATGTTCTGGCCCAGGGGCCAGAGGGCGATGAAGTACATTTTGTGGCCCTTTTCCGCGCAGTGGCGCACGAAGGCCTCAGCCATGGGCTGAAGCTCTGGCTCGCTTGCGGGATCGTAGTCGAAGGGCAAAAGCACGCGCGAGCCAGCTGGGAGGCTTTCGACTTTATCGAAGATGGCTCGAACCATGGGGGTTGCCTTCTCCGGGAAAGTCAATCCGAAGATCGTGGAGATGACGATCGCAAGCCCCACGGCCAGGAAAACCCACCTTCTGTCTAGGTCGTTGAGCGTTTCTACCAGGCTCATTGCAGACTCCCTCGGACAGCTGGGACTTTGCCTAGTCTGCTCCCAAGTAGGAGCGGTCAACACCGATTATGACCTTCAAGGAGGTCGATATGATGCCGAGGGCAATGCCGATCATGATCGCTCTGTTTCCCGCGAAGTTGAGCACCGTCATGATCTTCTCGGCGAGGTACGGGATCGTCAGGAAGTACAGCGAGTCAGGAAGCCAATCGGTGAGGTACGTGCCCACGAACGTCCGCCCAAGCAGAATGATGAATGCCACCAGCAGGAGGATGGTTGCCTCGATGTTCTTGGCCCGGAAAGCACGAAATGATGCCGAAGCGACATAGAAGGCCAGCAAGGCAAACATCGTCGCCCCGCACGGCTTGAAGATGTATTCATAGACGTACTGGAAATAGCTGCCCTCAGCAGTGACTGAGGAGCCTTTGAAGCCGTGGGGGTTTCCCATCTTGGTGAGGCCAACCACGAGGACCGCCACAAATCCCACGACTGTCACAATGCTGTAGCCCCAGCCCTTCTCCCGGCGGCTTATCCGGTTGCCGTGCATCCTTATTAGGTTGCCCCCGCCGAGGATGAAGGCCATCGAAGCTATGATGTCGAAGAAGATGCTGAAATCTTCCCGCAGCTCGTCGAACGGGGGATGCGGAATAAAGTACGCGATGACGAGCACGAGCCCTACGACGGCAGTTATGAGCAAGGGTATCGTTTTTCTCATGTTAGGCAATCTCCGTCGACCAGATCTGCTGTATCAGCTCGGCCAGCTTTTTCAGCGGCTCCCAACCGGTGACGGCTGCCGCCGTCAGAACGAGTACTCCCACGGCTATCGAGATCATGCCGAGGAACTTACCCACGTCCTGACCCTTTATGCTGCCAAGCTGCTTCGGGTCCTTCGACAAGTAGGCGCTTGCAGCGAAGAGTTCCTCGCCTATGAGTGTGTAGTCACAGGCAGCAACGAAGAAGGGCAGCTGAGCCGGCATTGCAGTACCGGCGACCTGTATGGCACCTATGGAGTTGCCGGTTTCTGCCAGTATAAGGCTCTCTGCGAAGAAGGCTCCCATGTAGAAGCACGTGGCCGGCTTCTCCCTCACCATGTATCCGTTGACACCTGCCACGTAGCCGAATTGCTCGTCCGTCACATAGTAGATGGCCGACTCGTCGTACGAATCGGGGCGCCCAGCTGCAAGGTAGGCTTCTTTTACCGTCTCGCGGGCGGTGGTCATCACGAGCGCCCGGCTCGTCGGTACGACGAGCCGGGAGTCGTATTCCGCGACGGTGCGGGCGATGTGCCCGAGGATCGTGACACCCGCTACCGTCTGTATGTCGTTCATGTCCTGTATGCCGGGGACGAAAAGGATCGGCCTGCCCATCTCTGTGGCCCGCCCGACTGCCTCGGTAACAGCTTCCAGGCCCGCAATCTTCCTGATGAACGGCAGCTTTCCGGCCTTTATGGATTCGATGAAGTACAGGTTGACGCCCAGCAGGATGATGAGAATGACGAAGACATTTATTTGCTGGGTGTTCACCCACTGTGGCTTTGGCACGGCGGGACCTGCTATGCCTGAGACTGCCGTGGTACCGTCTGCACCGATTGCTTCGACTTTGTAGTAGTACTCAACCCCGTTTTCCGCGTTGGTGTCGTCATAGCGGCCCCAACCGGGGGGAGCCATTCCGATCTCCACGAAGCCATCCTTCGGGTTTGTGGAGCGATAGATCCGGTAGCCAATGACGGCACCGCCTGCGCCCGAGTCTTCAGATGGCAGGCGCCACTCTACGGTGACGCTCTCGCCCCGGTCACTGGGAGTGTCCTTGGCGGTCACATCCTGTGGGGGGCTCAATGCCCGGGCGGCATATCCGGCACAGAAGAGCCACAGGAACACCGAAACAGACAGAAGCAGCCGCCAAGGAGGGATCTTCCTTCCTGGACGGCAATGGGAGTGGCGCAATATGCTGCTCGGTCTCGAAGCCGAGCCCGAGAGAAGGGAAGGAATCATAGGGTTTCTCCGTGAT